>NZ_VDMS01000004.1:0-300000 GCF_006346395.1 Nocardioides plantarum | reverse complement strand
GGGGTGGTCAGGTTGCTGACCGTCGCGTGGTCGCCGGCGACGCGCTCGGCGACCCAGGCGAGGGGATAGAACGCCGCGGCGACCTGGGTGCCCTCGGTGTCGTCACCGAACGCGCTGCAGCCCGAGAGCGCGAGCGCCCCGGCGAGCAGGAACGGGATGTGACGCATGAGAATCATTCTCACCGCGCCCGAGACCCATTGCCAACTCGGGGGTCACCAGTGGATGCCCTTGAACACCTTGGCGAGCATGATCTGCTCGCTCTCGCGGGTGCCGCCCGCAGCGGGCTGGCCCTTGGCCGCGGCCGAGTCCGGGAACACGTGGTAGGCCATGTTGAGCACCCGGAACGCCAGCTTGGGCGCCACGGTGTGCGCCACCGCGCCGACGTTGCCGAGCGGGGTGTTGATCTCGTGGGGCTTGTCGACCATCGCGGTGATCACCGAGTCGGCCGCCTGCGCCGGCGAGATGGTGGGGAACTTGTCGTAGATCTTGGTCGGGGCGATCATCGGCGTCCGCACCAGCGGCATGTGGATGTTGGTGAAGGTGACGCCGTTGCCGACCACCTCGGAGGCGACGACGGTGCTCCAGGAGTCGAGCGCGGCCTTCGAGGCGACGTACGCCGAGAAGCGCGGCGGGTTGGTCTGCACGCCGATGGAGGAGATGTTGACGATGTGGCCCGACCTCTGGGCCTCCATCGCGGGAAGCAGGCCCATGATCAGCCGGATCGCCCCGAAGTAGTTGAGCTGCATGGTGCGCTCGAAGTCGTGGAACCGGTCGTGGCTGAGCCGCAGCGAGCGCCGGATGGACCGGCCGGCGTTGTTGATCACGAAGTCGATCGAGGGCAGCTCGGCCGTGACCTGCTCGCAGAGCCGGTCGATGGACTCGAGGTCGGACAGGTCGCACGCGAACACGTGGGCGGTGCCGCCACGCATCTCGATGACCGACCGGGTCTCCTCGAGCTTGTCCTTGCCGCGGGCCACGAGGACGGGGATGCCACCGGCCTGGGCGACCTTGAGCGCGGTGACCTGGCCGATGCCCGAGGACGCACCGGTGATCAGCACGTGCTTGCCGGCCAGCGCCGCTCGGATCTTGGCGTTGTTGCCGGTCGCTTGGTCCAGGTGCTCCTCCCAGTAGCCCCACAGCGAGCGGGCATAGCTCTCGAGGTCGGGTACGGCGATGCCCGAGCCGGCCAGGGCCTGCTCGGTGCGCGTGGAGTCGAAGACCGCGGTGAAGCCGGTATGGGCGAGCACCTCGGCGGGGATGCCGACGCGGCCCAGCGTCTGGTCGAGCACGAGCTGCGCCGGGCGCAGCTTGACCACTGCCTGCAGCAGGCTGGCCGCGCGCAAGGGGGCCGGCACGGGCAGCCGCGACGCCGGCGTCGCGAACTGGGGGGCGCCGGCGGCCTTGCAGAACAGGTTGATCATCTCGACCGTCGACTGCGGCTCGGGGTTGACCAGGTGGAAGGCCTCGCCGTCGCGGTCGGGCAGGTGGGCCAGGTGGTCCATGGCCTTGGCGACGTAGTCGACCGGGACCACGTTGGTCTGGCCCAGGTCGACACCGACCAGCGGCAGCCAGGCCGGCAGCCGGTCGCGCAGCAGCTTCATGACCGGGAAGAAGTAGTAGGGCCCGTCGACCTTGTCCATGGCGCCGGTCTCGGAGTGACCCACGACGATGGCGGGGCGGTAGACCCGCCACGGGACGGTGCTCTCCTCGCGCACGATCCGCTCGGACTCGTACTTGGTGCGGTGGTAGGGCGAGGGCAGGTGCTGGCCCTCGGCGAACATCGTCTCGTCGAAGCGCCCCTTGAGCTCGCCTGCGGCGGCCACCGACGACACCTGGTGGAACCGACCGGCCTCGAGGGCGCCGGCCAGCTCGACGGCGTGGCGGGTGCCGCCGACGTTCATCGTCTCGTTGGTCGCATCGTCGGCGGTCATGTCGTAGATCGCGGCGAGGTGGAAGAAGTGCTCGATGCCACCGCGGTGCTCGGCCACCCACTCCTCGTCGACGCCGAGCCCCGGCTGCCCCAGGTCGCCCACGACGGGGACGACCCGGTCCGAGCCCCACCGGCGCATCAGCAGCTCGAGCCGACCGATCGAGCCGGCCCGGCACAGCACGAAGATCTCGCCCTCGCGGTGGTCGACGAGCTCCTGCACGAGGTGTCGACCGATGAACCCTGTGGCGCCGGTCACGAAGTAGGCCATGGGCGGACACTACTGCGTGGTGTTGGCCCGCGGGAGGCGTCAGTACGGGGCCCGGCCGGTCGGCTGCTGCGGTGATTTCGACGCGCCCGTTCCGGCTTCGTTCCTCAGCCGGAGGGCTTGCTCAACCTGCGCGACCTGCGTGACTCAGCTCGTTCCTCGCTGAGTCACTGGTCGCTCGGCCCGAACATGATCTCGTCCCAGCTCGGGACCGATGCGCGGCCCTTCTTCTTCTGCACCGTACGCCGGCCGGCCGGCTCGTCGGGCTCGCTCGGCTCGGGGGCGGGCTCGGTGGTGAGGACGGGGTCGGGCTCCTCGGCGGCGGCGTCGGCCGCCTCGTCGCGCAGCGCAGGGTCGTCGGAGGCGGGGGAGGCGTCGAGGAACGCCTCGACCGGGTCGTCGTACGACTCCTCGGTGGTCACGTCGGGCGTCAGGCCGACCGTCAGGTCGGCCGGTGCGTCGGCGACCAGCTCGATGGCGTCGTCACCCAGGGGCAGCTCGTCCTGGGGGATGGAGGTCAGCCGGCGCTCGCGCACCGAGCTGAGGTCGTCGCGGGCCGGCGCGGGGGAGGCGACGATCTCGCCGACCAGCCAGCGGGCGTCGGCGTCGTCGAGCACGACGTAGTTGCCGGGGACGTCGAAGGTGAGGTGGGCGGTGCCGGTGCGCACGGGCAGGGCGTAGCCGGCGGTCAGGGCCCAGCGCCCGTCCTCGCGCTTCCAGGCGTCCCACTCGACGCCGTCGGGGTCGAGGTTGAGCGAGCGCAGGTGGGACTCGACGGCCTCGCCCAGGGTGCGGCCGCCCTGGGGGCTCTCGCCGGCGGAGCGGCGCACGTTGGAGCGCTGGGCGCGTTCGGCGACGTGGGCGCGCTCGGCGAGCACGGGGGCGACGAACGCCATGATCTTGTCGACGCTGGTCTGGGCGGCCTGGGCGACCTGCTCGGCGGTCTCACCCGACCTGATCCGAGCCTGGATGTCTTTGGGGCGCAGGACACTAGTCATGGGGATCTCCAACTGACCGAGGCGTGAGGCATCGCCGCGAAGCGCGGCTCGCAGGCTGGGCGTGACGGCGAGGGTGAAGGTGCCACCGCGCTCGTCGACGAGCAGGAGCCGGGTGCGGTCGTCGCTCACGCCCGCCAGGCTCAGCCCCAGCTCGTGGGGGATCGCGGGCTCGGCGTCCGCGGGGGTGGAGCGACGCGACAGAGCGGGGTCGACCGGCTCCACGACCTGCTCGGCCCTCTCCATCTCGTCCCCACCTCCTGCGCTGCTGCGTTCCGATCGACCCTACGCCAGCGCGACCTCGATGACCGGACGGCGCGCCCTACCCCTGGCCCTCCTCTGACTACTCTGACGTGGTGTCCGGCACCCTCGTCACGCTCGACCTCGTCGGCATCTTCGTCTTCGCGATCTCGGGCGCGCTGGTGGCGGTCCGCATGGACCTCGACGTGTTCGGCGTGCTCGTCCTCGCCGGGACGACCGGCCTGGGTGGCGGGTTCCTGCGCGACGTCCTGATCGGGGCCACGCCGCCCGCGGCGCTGGCCGACTGGCGCTACCTGGTGGTCCCCGTGGTCGCGGGACTCGTCACCTTCTGGTTCCACGGCGTGCTCGGCCGGATGGAGCGCCGGGTGTCGGTCTTCGACGCCTTCGGCCTGTCGGTGTTCTGCGTCGCGGGCGCGCTGAAGGCGCTCGACTACGGCCTCGGCCCGCTCCCGGCGGCGCTGATGGGCATGGTCACCGGCATCGGCGGCGGCATGGTCCGCGACCTGCTCGCCGGCCGGGTGCCGGTGGTGTTCCGTGGCGAGCTCTACGCGACCCCGGCCCTCGCCGGAGCGGCGGTCGCCGTCGTCGGGGAGCGCACCGACCTCCCGGTCGCCGTCGTGGCCGTCGCCGGCGCGGCGGTCTGTCTCTCCTGGCGGCTGCTCGCGATCTGGCGCGGCTGGCAGGCACCCAAGCCGACGGGCTCGGCCGCCGTCTGACCGTGGCTGACCGTGGCGCGCCCGCGGACCGCCCGTCAGACCTGCTCGACCGAGCACCACCACGTCGTACGACCACCGACGGTGCCGCGCGCCATCTCGGCGCCGCACCTCGGGCAGTGCTCGCCGCGACGGCGGTGCGCGATCACCTCGCCGGTGTGCACGCCGCCCTTCGCGATCGCCGACCTCGTGGCGCTGCGCAGCGACCGGTGCAGCGCGGTCAGGTCGTCGGGGTCGAGCGTGTCGACGCGACGGCGCGGGTCGATGCGGGCCTGCCAGAGCGTCTGGTCGGCCAGCAGGTTGCCGACGCCGGCGAGCACCGACTGGTCGAGCAGGCGGGCCTTGACCGGCGCGGTGCCCCGGCTCATCCGCTCACGGAACTCCGCGAGGCCGACCTCGCCCGCGTCCGGCCCGAGCCGGTCGAGGTCGGGGTCGAGCACGGCCCGCGACAGTCGACGCTTGTCGAACAGCCGCAGCACCGCGCCGTCCTCGAAGGCGATCGTGAACCGGTCCCACTCCGCCTTGGGCTCCGCGCCGCCCCGACGGATCGGGTCGCCGCCCTCGACCACCGTGCCGTCGGCCTCGGTGACGAAGATCCGCCCGGCCATGCCGAGGTGCAGACCGAGCGAGGGGCCCGAGCCCGACGTGGACACCCACATGGTCTTGCCGCGTCGGTGGGCCGAGGTCAGCTCGCGCCCGACCAGCGCGTCCCGGATCTCGCCCGGCGCGTGCGGTCGGCAGACGTAGCTGTCGCGGTCGTCGACGTCGGCGATGGTGCGGCCCAGCGCCGCCCGCTCGATCGCGGTGCGGGCGGTCTCGACCTCGGGCAGCTCGGGCACCGGGTCATCATGCTGGTCGTACGACGCCGGGTCGCTCACCCCTCGGGGCAGCGGGCACCCGCACCACCAGCGTCGCGACCAGCGCGAGCACGCCACCGCCGACCGAGACGAGGTAGGCCGGCGAGGCGCCGGCGGAGTCGATGACGAGACCGGCGAGGGCGGCACCCGGGGCGACCCCCGCGACGATGCCGGTCTGCACGAACGCCATCCCCTCGGTCAGGCGCGAGGCGGGCACGGTCCGCTCGGCGAGCGACATCGTGGCGATCAGCGTCGGCGCGATCGCGAACCCGGCGACGAACAGCACCACGCCCATCAACCAGGTCTGGTCGATCAGGCACAGCGGCACCATCGCCACGGCCATCGCCGCGGCGCCGATCCGCAGCCGCGACAGGACCGTACGACGCCAGCTGACGGCACCGGTGAGGAAGCCGGCGATCAGGCTGCCGGCGGCCCAGAGGGCGAGCAGCACCCCCGAGAGGGCCTTCGCGTCGCGCTCCTCGGCGAACGCGACGGTGGTGACCTCGGCGGCCCCGAAGAGCGTCCCGAGCGCCAGGGACGCGACGGCCAGGGGCAGCACGGTCTCCCACGGCATCCGGGCCCGGTCGCGGCGATCGGCGAGCGGCGGGTGCGGCGGTGGCTCGGTGGCGCGCTGGGCGCTGAAGGCCAGCGTGCCGCTCACGCCCGCGACCAGGGCCGCGGTCAGCCCGGCCACCGGGTGCACGGCCGTCGCCAGGACGGTGACCAGGATCGGGCCGACCATGTAGACGGTCTCGTCGGCCACGGCCTCCAGCGCGAAGGCCGTCTGCCGGTCGCCGACGTCGGTGAGCACGTGCGCCCACCGTGACCGCACGCACGCACCGACCGAGGGCAGGGACGCCCCGGCCACCGCCGCGAGGGCGTAGGTCGCCACCAGCGGCCAGCCGGACTCCACCGACCACATCAACCCGGCGAGGGCGACGCCCCAGACCGTGATCACGACCGCCAGCACCCGCGACTGTCCCAGCCGGTCGATCCAGCGGGCCTGCAGGATCGCGCAGCCGGCGTTGGCCAGCAGCGCGACCGCCGAGACCGATCCGGCCAGGCCGTAGGAGCCCGACTCGGCCTCGACCAGGAGCACGATGCCGAGGCCGACCATGGCGATGGGCAGGCGGGCGAACAGCCCGGTCGCGGAGAAGAGGGCCGTCCCGGGTCGCTCCAGGATGCGGCGGTAGGTGGCAAGCATCTCCGCGGAGCATAGGGCGCGCGCCGTCTCGGACCACGCCGGGACCGCACGGGTGAGGAACCGGCGGCCCGGCTCCCTACGATGGCGAGGTGTTGCCACCCGATATCGCGCCGTACGACGCCCTGCTCCTGGTCTCCTTCGGCGGTCCCGAGGGCCCCGACGACGTGGTGCCGTTCCTCGAGAACGTCACCCGCGGCCGGGGGATCCCCCGTGAGCGGCTCGAGGAGGTCGGCCAGCACTACTACCTGTTCGGCGGCCGCTCGCCGATCAACGACCAGAACCGTGCGTTCCTGGACGCCCTGCGCGTCGATCTCGACGAGCACGGCATCGACCTGCCCGTCTACTGGGGCAACCGCAACTGGGACCCCTACCTGCGTGACACGCTCGCGCAGATGGCGGCCGACGGCGTACGCCGGGTGGCCTGCTTCGTGACCAGCGCCTACTCGTCGTGGTCGAGCTGCCGGCAGTACCGCGAGAACCTCTTCGACGCCGTCGACGCGCTGCCCGGCGGGGTCGACGGCCCCGACACGCCGCGCCTCGACAAGCTGCGTCACTACTTCAACCACCCCGGCTTCGTGACGCCCGTCGTCGACGCGACGGTCGCTGCCCTGGCCGAGCTGCCCGACGACGCGCGGATCGCCTTCGTCACCCACTCGATCCCCACGGCGATGAGCGAGGGCAGCGGGCCGCCGGAGGCCGACGGCACCTACGTCACCCAGCACCTCGACGTCGCGCAGGTCGTCGTCGACGCGGTCGCCGAGCAGACCGGCCGCCGCCACGAGCACGCGCTGGTCTACTGCTCGCGCTCCGGCTCACCGCAGACCCCGTGGCTCGAGCCCGACGTCAACGACCACCTCGAGGCCCTCGCGGCCGAGGGCGCGTCCGGCGTCGTCGTCGTCCCCGTCGGCTTCGTCTCCGACCACATGGAGGTCATCTACGACCTCGACACCGAGGCCAAGGAGACCGCCGAGCGCCTCGGCCTGCCGTTCCGTCGTGCGGCCACGCCGGGCGACGACCCGCGCTTCGTCGCCGTCGTCCGCGACCTGCTGCTCGAGCGGGCCGCCGTGGAGCGCGGCGAGGAGGTGGCGCGCGCCGCCGAGGGGTCCTTCGGGGCGTGCTGGGACCGCTGCCCGGTCGGGTGCTGCCCCAACCCGCGGGCCGCGCGTCCCGCGCTGACCGGCGTCCCGGAGTGAGCGACCCGGCCGCGCCGGCCACTCCGACCCACGGGCCGGTCGACGGGCCGGTCGACGGGCCGGTCGACGGGCCGGCCTCCGAGCTGGCCGACCTGGCCGTCGAGGTGGCCCGTGCCGCGGCCGCCCTGGTGCGCGAGCGCGCCCTCGGCACGATCACCGTGGCCGACACCAAGACCAGCGCGATCGACGTCGTCACCCAGGCCGACCGCGACACCGAGGCGCTGGTCCGCCAGCTGATCCTGGCCCGCCGTCCCGACGACGCGATCCTCGGCGAGGAGGGCGACGACGTCGTCGGCACCTCCGGGGTCCGCTGGGTCGTCGACCCGATCGACGGCACGGTCAACTTCCTCTACGGCATCCCGCAGTACGCCGTCTCCCTGGCCGCCGAGGTCGACGGCGAGGTCGTCGCGGGGGTGGTCGTCGACGTCGCCAAGCAGGTCGAGTACGTCGCCCGCCCCGGTGCCGACGGGACGACCGTCGCGCTGCGCGACGGCGTCCCGATCCGGGTGGGCCCGGAGCGCCCGCTGGGGCAGCGCCTGATCGGCACCGGCTTCTCCTACGTCACCGAGGTCAAGGTCGTCCAGGTCGCCGCCGTCGGCCGCCTGCTGCCCCGCATCCGCGACGTACGCCGCCTCGGATCGTGCGCCCTCGACCTGTGCCACGTGGCCGAGGGACGGCTCGACGGCTACGTCGAGGAGGGCGTCAACCTGTGGGACCACGCGGCCGGGGGACTCATCGCCCGGGCGGCCGGAGCGCACACCGAGACCGGCCCCGGAGCGGGGGGTCTGACCCTCCTGCTGTGCGCTCCCTCACACGGTGTCGACGACCTGCGTCAGGCCACGGTGGAGGCCGGTTTCTGGGCGGAATAGCCCGTCGGGACGCGGCGTTCTCAGCAGCGTCCACGGTCCGGTGTTCCGAGATTTGGATAGATGGTGCATGATTCGCCGCGCCGGGACCGGGGGCGGCATCACAGGGACCACGAACGGGCCCATGAAGGTGGAGGGGAGCGAGCGACGCGATGGCTACTGACTACGACGCACCGCGCAAGAACGAGGAAGACCAGTCCGAGGAGAGCATCGAAGAGCTCAAGGCGCGACGGCACGACAAGAACTCCGGCAAGGTCGACGAGGACGAGACGGAGGCCGCCGAGGCCTTCGAGCTCCCCGGAGCCGACCTCTCCCACGAGGAGCTGGCGGTCGAGGTGAAGCCCAAGCAGGAGGACGAGTTCACCTGCATGAGCTGTTTCCTCGTGCATCACCGCAGCCAGCTGGCCGACGAGAAGAAGCTCATCTGCCGCGACTGCATCTGACTTCGTAGCAATACGCACGACCCGCCGTCATCGACGGCGGGTCGTGGTCATTTCCGTGACGGTCGTCGGACGGTCGTCGAGCCGGGCGAGCGCAGCGAGTCCGAGTCGAGACGCCCGCAGCCGGTCTCGCTAGTCCACGACGGGGTCGGGCTGGGCGCGTCGGCTGCGGGGGTCTCGACGCGACCGTTGCGAGCTCGTTCCTCGCTCGCAGGTCTTGCTCGACCTTCGCCCGCGACGGCACACCGCTCGTCCCTCGCGGTGTGCCTGCGGGCTCGCCGAGCTACTTGCCGTCCTTGCCGAGGCCGGGTGGGAGCCGACCGGTCGAGCGGGCGTAGTAGGACGCGGCCCGGCGCTGGGCGAGCATCCGGGCCAGGCCGACGAAGGCGCCGCTGAAGACGGCCCAGGCGACGGCCTCGCGCAGCTGGACGTCGGGGTCGGCCGGGTTCTCCGGAGGCGGCTTGCGCGTCGCGGTCTTCCAGCTGGCGTTGAGGCCCTTCTTGGCCACGGCTGCGGCACCGAGCGCCGAGACGAGCGAGAAGACCGACCAGATCTTGGAGCTGTCAGTGGCGCCGGAGGCGTCTTTCTTGGCCATGGCCCGACCCTATAGCGCCCGGGGTCAGCCCGTCAGCGCGCCGGGTCCGCCCGGGTCAGACGGTCGGACGCTGGGTCAGCTCTGCCACGGCACCGGCGAGGGCATCGGGGTGTCGCGTGCTCACCAACCAGTACGGCGCCGGGTCGGCCGGGTCGGTGATCTCGACCCGCACGGCGCGCGACAGGTAGGGCCGCAGCAGCAGGAACGCGCGTGCGTCGGCGTCGACGCCGGCCGCGCGGCGGGCCGCGTCGGCGTCGAGGGCCTCGACGGCGCCCAGGTGGTGCGCCTCGATCCGGGCACGACCCACCCGCAGGGTGCCGTCGCCGACGACGATGCGGGTGCTGCCGTAGCCGCGCAGCAGCAGCGTCAGCAGGCCGAGCGCGACGGCGGTGACCGCCCAGGCGACGACACCCGGGACGGCCACGATCAGCGCCAGCCAGAGCGACGCGACGAGCATCGAGCCCTGGACCCACCAACGCAGCGGGACGCCGAGCCTCTCGTCGTACGCCGTCGCCACGGGTCCAGGGTCCCATCCGGGCCGGGCCGACCGACCGACGGGTCGCACGGGCCGCCCGGGTCGTAGGGTCCGTGCGTGCCCGACCTCGAGATCCAGGTGCTCCGCCTCGACCGTGACCTCCCGCTGCCGGCGTACGCCCACCCCGGCGACGCCGGTGCCGACCTGCTCACCACGGTCGACCTGACGCTGGCGCCGGGGGAGCGGATCCTCGTGCCGACGGGCGTGGCGCTGGCGCTCCCCGACGGGTTCGTGGCCCTGGTGCATCCCCGGTCGGGTCTCGCGGCCCGGCACGGGCTGTCGATCGTCAACACCCCCGGCACCGTCGATGCCGGCTACCGCGGCGAGATCAAGGTGCTCCTGGTCAACCACGACCCCCGGGAGCCGATCGAGCTGCGCCGCGGCGACCGGATCGCACAGCTGGTGGTGCAGCGCGTCGAGCGTGCCGCGTTCGTCGAGGTCGACCGACTGCCCGACAGCGCACGGGGAGGCGGGGGCTACGGTTCTACCGGTGGGTTCGCTGCCGCGACGCGCCCTGATGAGCCCGCCTGATGATCCCGCCCGGCCAGAAGCCCCCGTCCCAGGAGTGACCTCGTGAAGTTCCGCCGCAAGTCCGCCGACGACACGGCATCGGAGGCCCTCGCCGAGGAGGCTGCCGCCGCCGGCGCAGCCGACGCGGTCCAGGGTCCCTTCGACGCCGACGACATCCCCGACGACGGCGCCGAGCGCGTCGACCTCGGGTCGCTGCTCATCGTCCCGCCCGCCGACCGCGAGCTGCGCATGCAGGTCGACGAGGCCTCCGGCAACGTGCAGTCGGTCATGCTGGCGGGCCCCGACGGGGCCGTCGAGATCCGTGCCTTCGCGGCCCCGCGTCACGGTGACCTGTGGAGCGAGGTGCGACCCAAGATCGCCGCCGACATGGCCCAGCGCGGCGGTACCGCCAGCGAGCGCGACGGGCGCTTCGGCCCCGAGCTGGTCTGCGAGATCCAGGTCCAGCGCCCCGAGGGCAACGCGGTGCAGCACTCCCGCATCGTCGGCATCAACGGCTCGCGCTGGCTGCTGCGCGCCACCTTCCTCGGCGCCCCCGCCCGCGACGCCGACGGCGCCGATGCGTGGGAGGACCTGCTCACCTCGATCGCCGTACGCCGGGGCAGCAACCCCATGATGGTGGGCGAGCCGCTGCCGTTGGTGCTGCCCGAGAGCGCTCGCCGCGTCGAGGGCTGACGCACCGAGATGGCCGAGAAGAGCCGGCTGCGGCGCACCATCAGCAAGTGGGCCAACCCCGACGACACCTACGCCCGCGACATGCGGGCGACCTACGTCGGCTCCGGCAAGGTCTCGATCGCCGAGGCCCCCGACCGTGAGCTGGTCACGCTGCGCGGGACCATCCGCACGGTGACCGTGCGCCCGCGCGGCGGCGTACCCGCCCTCGAGGCGGAGCTCTACGACGGCTCCGGGGTGCTCACGATCGTCTGGCTGGGGCGCCGCCGGATCGCCGGCATCGACCCGGGCCGCTCGGTCCAGGTGCGCGCCCGCATCGGCGTCCACGACGGCCACCGGATCATCTACAACCCGCGCTACGAGCTGATCTCCGGATGAGCGAGCCGGTGGAGAAGCCCGCGGCGACGGTGGAGACCGTCGAGGCGATGGTGCGCGCCCAGATGTCCAAGGCGCTGGGCGGCAGGCGCGGCATGATCGAGGCCGCGATCCCCGGCCTGCTGTTCACCGCGATCTGGCTGCCGACCAAGGACCTCCGCCTCGCCCTGATCGTCAGCCTGGCGTCGGCCGGGGTCGCGCTGGCGCTGCGGCTGCTGCAGCGCTCGACCTTGCAGTACGTCCTCAACGCGGTCTTCTCCATCGGCATCGGCTACCTGTTCGTGCGCCTCGCCGCCCGAGGGGGCGGCTCGGAGGACGACCAGGCCCTCGCGTTCTTCCTGCCCGGCATCCTCTACAGCCTCGCCTACACGATCCTGCTGTTCGGCTCCGTCGTGGCGCGCTGGCCCGCGCTCGGGTTCATGCTCGGCAGCGTCACCGGCGACCCCACCGCCTGGCACGACGAGCCCCAGGTCGTGCGACTCTGCGGCCGCCTGACCCTCCTCCTCGGTGCCCCCGGCGCCGTCGGAGTCCTGCTGCAGGGGCCGGTCTGGCTGCTGGGCTACCAGGACGTCATCGGCACCGGCACCGCCGTCGCCGTCATCGCCGGCCTGCGCTACGGCCTGGGCTGGCCGCTGCGTATCGCGTCCTGGTCGGCCATGGTCTGGCTGCTCGCCCGCAACGCGACACCGCTCGAGTCCGCGGCGCCCGACGCACCCGCCTGACCCACCCGCCTGACCCACCCCCACGTCGGTCGAGGTGCGAAGGCCGCCAGGCCTGAGCCTCGAGACCCCCGCAGCGTCCTACGGTCTCCAGCTGCGTCCTCTCGCCACCGGTCTCTCGGCGTTCGGGCCTGGCGGCGGTGAGCTGGCGACCTCTCCGGGACGGACTTGGGTCGCTGTCTCACCGCTCGCGGATCGGGCGGTGAGCTGGCGACCAACTCGTGTCGGGCTTCGGTCGCCAGGTCACCGCCCGGGCGTGGAGTCGCCTCGACCGGCGTGGGCCAGCCACCTCGACCGGCGTACGACGTCAGCTCGGGTGGCTGGAGGGCGCGAGCATCCGCTCGAGCTCGTCCTCGCCGTCGGCGCTGACCACGAACAGCAGCTCGTCGCCGGACTCGACCGGCTGCTCGGGGTCGGGGACGTAGACCTGACCGTCGCGCAGGATGGTGACCAGAGCGCAGTTCTCGGGGAACGGGATCAGGCCGGTGGGCTTCCCGACGTACGGCGAGTCGGCGGGCAGGGTCATCTCGACCAGGTTGGCGTTGCCCTGGCGGAAGGTGAACAGGCGTACGAGGTCACCGACGGTGACGGCCTCCTCGACCAGCGCCGACATGATGCGGGGGGTGGAGACGTTGACGTCGACGCCCCACGCCTCGGTGAACAGCCACTCGTTGTTGGGGTGGTTGACCCGGGCCACGGTGCGGGGGACGCCGAACTCGGTCTTGGCCAGCAGCGAGGTGACCAGGTTGACCTTGTCGTCGCCGGTGGCGGCGATGACGACGTCGCACTTGTCGAGCCGGGCCTCCTCGAGCGAGGACATCTCGCAGGAGTCGGCGAGCAGCCACTCGGCGTCGGGGACGCGCTCGGGCATCACCGAGCGCGGGCTCTTGTCGATCAGCAGCACCTCGTGGCCGTTGCCGATCAGCTCGCGGGCGATCGAGCGGCCCACGGCACCGGCTCCGGCGATGGCGACCCTCATGACGTCCTCACTGCTGGCTCATCCGTGCTGCTCCTCGGGACCGTTCTTGATCACGTCGAACGCGTGCCCGGCGTCGGCCTCGCGCATCACCAGGTGGAGCAGGTCGTTCTCCTGGATGACGGTCTGGCGGTCGGGCAGCATGCCCTCGCCGAGGCGGTCGATCCAGGCGATCCGGGCGCCGGTCTGCGACTGCAGGTCGACCGTGCGCTGCCCCACCCACACCTCGGGCACGGGGACGTGGTCGACCCGGATCGCGCCGCTGGGGTCGCGGAAGTCGGGCTCGGCCCCGGCCGGCAGGATGCGGCGCAGCACCTGGTCGGCGGTCCACTTGACCGTCGCGACGGTGGTGATGCCGAGGCGCTGGTAGACCTCGGCGCGGCCGGGGTCGTAGATCCGGGCGACGACCTGCTGGATGCCGAACTGCTCGCGCGCGACACGCGCGGCGATGATGTTGGAGTTGTCACCGCTCGAGACCGCCGCGAAGGCGTCGGCGCGCTTGATGCCGGCCTTCTCGAGGACCTGCTGGTCGAAGCCGTAGCCGGTGACCTTGTCGCCGTTGAACCCCGGCCCCAGGCGCCGGAACGCGTCGGGCTCGCTGTCGATGACGGCGACGGTGTGGTTGCGGTCCTCGAGACTGCGCGCCAGGGTCGAGCCGACCCGGCCACAACCCATGATCACGACATGCACGACGTCACCCTAGTGGGGAAGGCGTACTGACGGTCGGCCACCAGTACCCTTTCGGCTCGTGGGTGTCGGCGATGTCTCGAAGCGGATCCTGCTGGGACGCAAGCTTCGTAGCGCGCAGCTCGGCGAGACGCTGCTGCCCAAGCGCATCGCGCTGCCGATCTTCGCCAGTGACGCCCTGTCGTCGGTTGCCTACGCCCCCGACGAGGTCTTCATCATGCTCGGCCTGGCCGGGGCGTCGGCCTACGTCTACTCGTGGAAGATCGGCATCGCGGTGGCGGTGGTGATGATCGCGGTCATCGCGTCCTACCGCCAGACGGTCCACGCCTACCCGAGCGGCGGCGGCGACTACGAGGTCGCCACCGTCAACCTCGGCAAGGCCGCCGGTACGACGGTCGCGAGCGCCCTCCTGGCCGACTACATCCTCACCGTCGCGGTCTCGATCTCCTCCGCCGCGCAGTACGCCTCGGCGGCCATCGCCCCGCTGCAGGGGCATGAGGCGCTGTTCGGCTCGGCGATGGTGGTCCTGCTGGCGTCGATGAACCTGCGGGGCATCCGCGAGTCGGGGGGCTTCTTCGCCGTCCCGACCTACGCGTTCATGCTCGCCATCCTCGGCATGTGCGCCTTCGGCTTCGTCCAGCTCGCGATGGGAACCCTGCCCGAGGTCGAGAGCGCCCACCTGACGATCGAGGCGGCGCCCGGCTACGAGCAGCCCCTGACGACCATCGGGCTGATGTTCCTGCTGGCCCGGGCCTTCTCGTCGGGCTGTGCGGCGCTGACCGGGGTCGAGGCGATCTCCAACGGCGTGCCCGCCTTCCAGCGCCCCAAGAGCAAGAACGCCGCGACGACGCTGTTCCTGCTCGGCCTCATCGCCATCTCGATGATCCTCAGCGTGATCGTGCTGGCCCGCCAGATGGGCCTGCGCTACGTCGACCCCAACGACCACGAGCGGCTGCTGATCAACGGCGCGCCGGTGGGCGACGACTACGAGCAGCACGCGGTGATCGCCCAGATCGCGCGCGCCGTGTTCACCGACTTCAGCCCGGGCTTCTACTTCGTCATCACCGTCACCGGGATCATCCTGGTGCTGGCCGCCAACACCGCGTTCAACGGCTTCCCGGTGCTCGGCTCGATCCTGGCCAAGGACGGCTACGCCCCCCGGGCGCTCGGCTCGCGCGGCGACCGCCTCGCCTACTCCAACGGCATCCTCTTCCTGGCCGTCATGGCGATCATCCTGATCGTCGCCTTCGACGCCGAGACCACCAAGCTGATCCAGCTCTACGTCGTCGGGGTGTTCGTCTCCTTCAACCTCAGCCAGCTCGGCATGATCCGGCACTGGACCCGCCACCTGGCCGCCGAGCGCGACCCCGGCGAACGGCGCCGGATGCAGCGCTCGCGCGCCATCAACGCGATCGGCCTGTCCTTCACCGCGGTCGTCCTGGTCGTCGTGCTGGTCACCAAGTTCCTGGCCGGCGCGTGGATCACGATCATCGCGATGTTCTTGTTCTTCGCCCTGATGCGGGGCATCAAGGGCCACTACGACAAGGTCGCGCTCGAGCTCGAGGTCGACGCCGGCGACAACGTGATGCCGACCCGGGTGCACGCCATCGTGCTGGTCTCCAAGGTCCACAAGCCGACGCTGCGGGCGCTCGCGTTCGCCAAGGCCTCGCGTCCCAACGTGCTCGAGGCCGTCTACGTCGCGACCGACGCCAAGGACACCAACCGGCTGGTCGACGACTGGGAGCGCCGCAACCTCGGCGTGCCCCTCAAGCTGCTCCACTCGCCCTACCGCGAGCTGGTCAACCCGATCGTCGCCTACGCCACCGAGATCCGCCGGGCCAACCCGCGCGGCGTCGTGGCCGTCTACATCCCCGAGTACGTCGTCGGGCGCTGGTGGGAGCAGCTGCTCCACAACCAGACGGCCCTGCGGCTCAAGGGCCGGCTGCTGTTCACCCCCGGCGTCATGGTCACCTCCGTGCCCTACCAGCTGCGGTCCTCCCAAATCGCCGTCGAGCGCGAGGAGCGCGACACCTTCCGCGTCCGTGCCGGCGACCTGCGGCGCGGCCAGGTCGACGAGCGCCCGTCGCCACGCTCGCGCGGTCGGCGCAAGTGACGCGCTCCGGCGGACGGCGGCCCCCACGCACCGCCCGCGCCCGGACCCCGCGCGGGGAGTCCCGGGTCGGTACCCGCTTCGAGGTCGAGGTCGGGCCGATCGCCCACGGCGGGTTCTGCGTCGCGCGCCACGAGGGCCGGGCGGTCTTCGTGCGGCACGCGCTGCCGGGCGAGCAGGTGGTCGTCGTGGTCACCGAGGGCACCGAGGGCGACCGCTTCTGGCGGGCCGACGCCGTCGAGGTGCTGGTCCCCTCCGCGCACCGCGTCGTCCCGCCGTGCCCGTACGCCGGCCCCGACGCCTGCGGTGGCTGCGACCTCCAGCACGTCGCCGTACCCCACCAGCGCGAGCTCAAGGCCGCGGTCGTCGCCGAGCAGCTGCGTCGGCTCGCCGGGCTCGACCTGGCGGTGACGGTCGAGGCCGTGCCGGGGGACACCCCGCCGGGCAGCGGCCTCGGCTGGCGGACCCGGCAGCGCTACGCGCACCTGCCCGACGGGCGGCAGGCGATGCGCAAGCACCGCTCGCACGACCTGGTCCCGGTCGACCACTGCCTGCTCGAGTCGCCCGACCCGGCCGCCCACCTCGTGCGCGACGTCTCCTTCGACGTGGCTGGCGACGGGTTCTGGCAGGTGCACCCGGGGGCGCCCGCGATCCTGGTCGAGGCCGTGCTCGCCGGGCTCGACCCGCGGCCGGGGGAGTCGGCGCTCGACCTCTACGCCGGCGTCGGGCTGTTCGCGCGGTTCCTGGCCGACCGGGTCGGTGACGCGCGCCGCGTCACGATGGTCGAGGGCGACCGGGCGGCGTCCGGCCACGCCGCCGCCAACGTGCCCGGCGCCCCCGCCCTGGCCGGCGATGTCGCCACGGTCCTGGGCCGCCTGCCGGTCGAGCCGGTCGACCTCGTCGTCCTCGACCCGCCGCGCGAGGGCGCCAAGCGGGCGGTCGTCGAGCAGGTCGTGGCGCGCACCCCGCGGGCCGTGGCCTACGTCGCCTGCGACCCCGCGGCGCTGGCCCGCGACGTCGCGACCTTCGCCGAGCACGGCTACGCGCTGGCCTCGCTGCGTGCGTTCGACCTGTTCCCGATGACCCACCATGTGGAGTGCGTTGCGCACCTTGTGAAGAGCGACTCTGACCTGCGGTGATGCGATCGGGCTCGTGAGCACAAGCCTCAAGAGCGGGTCGTCGGGCTCACTTCGGGCTCGGCTTGGCAATCCCGACCAGCCTCCCACAATCCTTTAAACCCTTATAGGGTTGTGTGTATGGGAGCAGTCAGCGTCGCACAGGCCGCGGAGCGGCTGGGCGTCAGCGTGCCCCGAATCCACCAACGCATCGCGGACGGCTCGCTGGTTGCCGAGCGGATCGGGTCCCAGTGGGTGGTCGACGAGCGTTCCCTCCTGCATGTCCAAGAGCGCAGCAAAGCGGGTCGCCCGCATTCGGCGCGTTCCGCATGGGCGGTCATCGCGGCGTCCGAGGACGACCGTGACCGGATGGGGGTCAGCGGGCCTGCGATGTCGGCACGGGCGCGGATGCAGTTGAAGCGCTTGCTCGAGGTGGCCGCGGAGCCCGTCGCCGATGAGGAAGTCGTCAGGCACCTTGCGGTGTTGCTCCGGTCGGTGTTCCGCAACCGGGCCCAGCGTCGACTGCTCCGTGCGGCGCCGGCCGATCTTGTTGAGCTCAGGGTCGATGACCGCTGGGCCATGCTCGTCGACCTGGGGGCGAGCGGCATCGCCTCGCCCGACGTCGAGGCGTACCTCGGCGAATCGGATGTGGATGGGGTCGTGAGGGACTACCTGTTGGTCGAGGCTGACAGGGATGCGAACGTCGTGCTGCACGTCCTCCCAGACGCGCAGTACCCGTATCCGGCCTCACGTCTTCGGCTCGCGGCGGACCTCGCCGAGCATCGCGGGCCGAGGGAGGAGGCTAGGGCAGCCGAGCTGCTGCACGAGCTGGCCGTCGAGTGGAAGGCACGCGAGCGATGATCGTCCTGCCGCCCATGCCGCCCGAGCAGACCGCCTCGTGGGTCGGGCTCCTCGACCTCCACGAGCGGCTTGCCGGGGGCTGGACGCTGATCGGCGGCCAGGTCGTCCACTTGCACTGCGCTGAGCGGGAGCAGTTCCCGGTGCGTCCGACGAACGACGCCGACACAGTCATCGACGTACGGGCCGACCCGGCGATGCTCGCCACCTTCACCGAAACGCTGACCGACCTCGGGTTCAGATCAGCAGGCATCTCGGTGGAGGGTCTCCAACATCGCTGGGTTCGTGGCGAGGCCTCGATCGACGTACTCCTGCCGGACGGGATCGGCGAGCGCGCGAGCCTCCGCACTGGAGTCACGGGAAGTCCCACCCTCCCCACCGCCGGTGGGACGCAAGCTCTGCAGCGCAGCGAGACCGTTGCGGTGACCGTGGCCGGCCGCGAAGGATCGGTAGTCCGCCCCAATCTCGTTGGTGCGCTCGTCGGCAAGGCGGCCGCTCTCAGCAACGCGGGCGACCCCGGCCTCGGTCGCCACCGGCGCGACTTCGTCATCCTTGCCGGTCTGCTCACGGCCCGCGACTTCCGACGCGAGGAATTCACGAAGAAGGACCGCCAGCGGCTGCGGGCGATGGTCGCAGCAGTCCGAAGGGACCGCGCGCTCCTGCTCGACGTTCCGAATGCCGGGCCCTCGCTCGATCGGCTCGTGACGGCGGGGGAGTTGTAGCTATCCGCCCGGTGTCGTCACCGCACGCACCCCTGTCTGAGGATCAGACACCTAGCTGGGGGCTCGTGGAGCCGGCAACCACGTTTACGCCTCGGACCTGCGACCTTCGGACCTCACTGACGGGAGGGCTCGGAATGGGCTCGTCTTCATTCGCGACTGACCGCAATGGCGTGCCGATGCCCACAGATCTGTCGAACAGCGCTTCTGCAGGTCGGAGGGGGCGGCCAGTGGTGTGCAGCCCACCGTGAAGGATCTCACTCACGCTCGGGCCCTCCGACCTGTTCCCGATGACCCACCACGTCGAGTGCGTGGCGTTGTTGGAGAAGCAGCGGGCCTGACCTGCGGCGGAGCGGTGCGCGACGAGACCGCCGTCCGGGTTGGCGACGACGTCTCGCGGACAGGAGCATCCCTCTCGTCGCCCGCATGGTGCGAGGACTACCGTCACTCCCACGCACCGAGAGAGGGGAACTCCATGCCGTCGCACGCAGAGACCGTCGGGGGCCCGCAGCTGCCCCAGGAGCGCCGGATCGTCACAACGATCCCCGGCCCTGAGTCGCAGGCGCTGCAGGCGCGCAAGGTCGCCAGCGTCGCGCAGGGCGTCGGCACGACGCTTCCCGTCTACGTCGTGGCCGCAGGCGGCGGGGTCGTCGTCGACGTCGACGGCAACTCGCTCATCGACTTCGGCTCGGGCATCGCGGTCACCACGGTCGGCAACAGCAACCCACGCGTCGCCGCGGCGGTCGCCGAGCAGGTCGCCGCCTTCACCCACACCTGCTTCATGATCACCCCCTACGAGGGCTACGTGCGGGTGGCCGAGGCCCTCAACCGCATCACCCCCGGCGACTTCGAGAAGAAGTCGGTCCTCTTCAACTCCGGTGCGGAGGCGGTCGAGAACGCCGTCAAGATCGCTCGGCAGTTCACTAAGCGCCAGGCGGTGGTGGTCGTCGACCACGCCTACCACGGACGCACCAACCTGACGATGGCGATGACCGCCAAGTCGATGCCGTACAAGAGCGGCTTCGGTCCCTTCGCGGGCGAGGTCTACCGCGCGACCGCGTCGTACCCCTTCCGCGACGGCGAGACCGACGGCGTCGCCGCTGCGAGGCGCACGATCGACGAGATCGAGAAGCAGGTCGGCGCCGACAACCTCGCGGCGTTCGTGGTCGAGCCGATCCTGGGCGAGGGCGGCTTCGTGGTGCCCGCCCGCGGCTTCCTGCCCACCATCGTCGAGTGGTGCCGCGCCCACGGCGTCGTCTTCGTGGCCGACGAGGTGCAGTCGGGCTTCGCGCGCACCGGCGCGATGTTCGCGATGGAGCACGAGGGGGTCGCCCCCGACCTCATCACCACCGCCAAGGGCATCGCCGGCGGACTGCCGCTGAGCGCCGTGACCGGTCGCGCGGAGATCATGGACGCGCCGCACGTCGGCGGTCTCGGGGGGACCTACGGCGGCAACCCGGTTGCCTGCGCCGCCGCCCTCGCGGTCATCGAGAGCATCGAGGAGGACGGCCTGATCGAGCGGGCGCAGGTGATCGAGCGGGTCATGGTCGAGCGCCTCACCGCGATCCAGGCCAAGGACCCGCGCATCGGCGACCTCCGCGGTCGCGGTGCGATGCTCGCCGTCGAGCTCGTCACCGACGGCACCACGCCCGATCCCGACCTGACCAGGGCGGTGGCATCGGCGGCTCACCAGCAGGGCCTGATCGTGCTGACCTGCGGCACCTATGGCAACGTCCTGCGCTTCCTGCCGCCGCTGTCGATGCCCGACCACCTGCTCGCCGAGGGCCTCGACATCCTGGAGTCGGTGTTCGCGTCGGTCTAGTGGCGCCCACTTTGCGGTCTCGAGCGACGTCTTCTCGCCGGAGGTCTCGTGGTGTCCGGGTCGGGCGGCGGCGCGCCTAGCAGACCCTGAGGCCATGTGGGCGGTGAGTGAGCCACCGCTTTGGGGACTGGCGGTACCGGGTTCGGTGGTTGGCTCACCGCTGTCCGGGCTGAGCCGATCGGGCGGTGGGTGAGCCACCGTTCAGGCGTCCCGGGTCGGTGGGTTCGGTGGCTGGCACACCGCCCGGCGGCCGGGCTCGGCGACCGGAGTGATTCGCGTGAACATGGTGCGTGGGAATTGCTCCGGTCCCTCGATCCGCGCTCCCGACGTACCAGGTACGTCGGGAGCGCGGATCGAGCGCGTCGAAAGGCTCGGATCAGGCGCGCGGACACCCCGACCCCGTGAGACCTGCGCAGGGGAAGCCCCGATCCGACGGCACCTCGGTGGAGTCGACGTGTCGGCTGCGGGGGTCTCGAGGCTCAGGCCTAGCGGCCTTCGCACCTCGACCGACGTGTGGCCCGCACCTCGACCGCCGTGAGCTTGGTCGGGTCGCGTGTCGGCTGCGGGGGTCTCGAGGCTCAGGCCTAGCGGCCTTCGCACCTCGACCGACGTGTGGCCCGCACCTCGACCGCCGTGAGCTTGGTCGGGTCGCGTGTCGGCTGCGGTGGCCTCGAGGCTCGGGCCTTGCGGCCTGCGCACCTCAGTGGCAGGTGCACTCCCCGTCGACGCAGCAGGAACCGCTCGCCCTCGGGGAGGGCGGCACGTCGAGCGAGGGGTTCTCGTCGAAGAAGCCGAAGGGCTTCAGCCACCACGCGACCGTGTCGGCCGGCATCACCGGCCAGTCCTCGGGTCGGGGGACGTGGTGGATGCCGAAGACGTACCAGAGCACGACGTCGGCGTCCTCGAGCGGCTCGTCGTCGGCGACCCAGTCGCTGATGCCGCGCACGTCGGTGGTGGACTGCGTCGGGTAGGCGCCCGCCGGCCAGCGCTCCTCGGGATGGTTGGCCGTGACCCAGACCGTGTGCCCGATCACCGGGGCGCGGTCGAACTGCGGTGCCCCGGCCTCCAGGAACGCCGGGATCGACGCGCTCGGGACGAGCTTGTAGGCGGGGTGGTCGCCGTGCGCGTTGGTGGCGTTCGGGTTGGTCACCTTCCACCCGCGTTGCCTCTCCCAGCTGAAGTCGCGACCCGCCTCGGACTCCGAGCGCACCGGTGTCGCGACCGTGCGCACCGCCAGGCCGTGGGGGTTGTCCGGGCCGATCGGCACCACCTCGGAGTCGACCTCCACCACCGTCTGGGTGGGCCCGTCGACGTCGAGGTCGAGGCGGGCCACGATGAAGTGCTGGTGGATCGGGGCGTACGTCGCGTTGTCGACGCGCGTCCCCGTCTGTGGTGCGCCGGCCTCGAGGTCGTACGGCGTCGTCACCATGATCCCCGTGGCGCGCACCTCGCACTCGATGTTGCCGTCCTGGTAGAAGCGCCAGTAGACGATGTACTCGTAGTTGGCGACGGTCGCGTGGAACGACACCACGAAGCGGCGCATCCGCCGGACCTCCGCGCCCGCGTGCTCGTCGACGTGCTTCCACAGGATCGCGTTGTCCTCCTCGTGGATGCAGATCGCGTTGCCGATGGTGAAGGGCTCACCCTGCGAGTCGTGCAGGGTCGCGTCGAGGTAGGTGATCTCGCCGAGGCAGTCGCAGCCGAGCTCGAGCGAGGTCGTCATGAAGCCGAGGCCCCACTCGCCGATGTCGTAGGCCGTGCGGCGTACGTGCTCGAAGGACGGGTCGCGGTAGGGCACGATCATCTCGGCGAACGACATCCGGTGCGCGACGTCGCGGCCGTCGTAGGACACCGCGTGCAGGGTCAGCCCCTCGCGGTAGTTGAAGCCGACGCGCATCGACCACTTCTGCCACCGCAACTCCTCGCCCTCGAGCGTGAACGAGACGCCCTCGGGCTGGACGATCTGCAGCGGCGCGACGTCGGTGCGCTGCTCGCCGCCCCACTCCTCGGGGACGTACTCGCCCTTGACCTCCGGCATCCCCGGGTCGGGGCCGCGGTCGATCTCGAGGAGCTCGCAGGTGTTCATGTCGACGATCAGCTTCATGCCGGGGACGGGGTGGGCGTAGGGGTTGCCGTGGGGCGTACGCCGGACCCAGATGTCGCACCAGCCCAGACGTCGGTCGGCGTACTGCTCGGGCATCAGCGCCCTGGCGTAGGTCCAGGCGTCGAAGAGCACCAGGTCCATGTCGGTGATGCCGCGCTCGGCCAGCGCGGCCACGACGTCGGGATGCGACTTCATCGCGACGTCGACCTCGTGCCACTCGTCGACGGTGAAGTTGGGGGTCACGCCGGGCACGTCGGTCCACGAGGTCACCCGGTCACCGGTCAGGTCGACCACGGCCTCGGCGGCCTCGTTGCTCGCGCGGTTCCACAGCACGGCGAACGCCGACCGCTCGACCGGGTCGCCGGCGCGCCACCCCTTCACCAGCACCTTGGCGGGCTCAGCGAGCTCGATGCCGGCGAACCGCCAGGAGCCGTCGAGTCCTCGGTCCCGGCGCAGGATCGCGGCGGTGGCGCGGAACTCGTCCGCGCTCAGCGGGGTCAGCGGATGGATCGGAGCCTGCGTGCCCATGTGTTCCCTCTTCCAGTGGTTCGGCCTCGCCTCAGCACACCATCATCGGCGGGCGGGCCAAGGCGTCGGTGTCCGGCACCACGACTGACATCGTCGACCCGTCGACCGAGTGTCCCCGTTCGGGGCGTCGCGTGCCACCGTCGTCCCTACGATTGCGTGATGACATCCCGTGCGGTCGCCGCGTCTGCCGCTCATGCCTCCCTCGCCGAGGCCGAGCCGGCCGTCTTCTGGCTGGCCGACCCCGCGCGCCCGGCCCCTGCGCCCGCCCTGGTCGGGCAGACCACCGCCGACCTGCTGGTCGTGGGCGGCGGCTACTCCGGTCTGTGGGCTGCCCTGCAGGCCAAGGAGGACGACCCGTCGCGCGACGTGCTCGTCGTCGAGGGCCACGAGGTCGGCTGGGGTGCGTCGGGTCGCAACGGCGGCTTCTGCTCGGCCAGCCTGACCCACGGCGAGGCCAACGGCCTCGAGCGGTTTCCCCAGGAGTTCGACACCCTGCAGCGGATGGGCGCGCAGAACCTCGACGGCATCGAGGACACGCTGCGCCGCCACGGCATCGATGCCGAGTGGGAGCGGACGGGCGAGCTCGACCTCGCCACGGCCGCCTGGCAGGTCGACGACCTCCGTCAGCTCGCCGACACGGTCAACGAGAACGGCGGCTCGATGCGGTTCCTCGACGCCGACCAGGCCCGGGCACGCGTCGACTCGCCGACCTACCTCGCGGCCCTCCACGATCCCGACGGCGTGGCCATGGTGCATCCGGCCAAGCTGGCCTGGGGGCTCAAGCGGGCCTGCCTCGACCTCGGCGTCCGGCTGCACGAGCACACGCGCGTCACCGATCTGTCCGGCGACGGGGCGGGCCTGCGGGCGACCACCGACCTCGGTGCGGTGAGGGCCGGCAAGGTCGTGCTGGCGACCAACGCGGAGACCGGGCTGCTCCGGCGGCTGCAGCACTTCATCGTCCCGGTCTACGACTACGTCCTCGTCACCGAGCCGCTCGACGCCGACCAGCTCGCCTCGATCGGCTGGGAGGGGCGCGAGGGCCTCGCCGACGCGGCGAACCAGTTCCACTACTACCGCCTCACCGCCGACAACCGCATCCTGTGGGGCGGCTACGACGCGATCTACCACTACGGCGGCAAGGTGCGCGCGGAGTACGACCACCGCCCCTCGACGTACCGGCTCCTGGCCGAGCAGTTCTTCGAGACCTTCCCGCAGCTCGAGGGACTCGCCTTCACCCACCGCTGGGGCGGCGCGATCGACACGTGCAGCCGTTTCACGGCCTTCTGGGGCACGGCGTACGCCGGTCGGCTGGCCTACGTCGCCGGCTACACCGGTCTCGGCGTCGGAGCCAGCCGCTTCGGGGCGCGCGTGCTCCTCGACCTGGTCGACGGCCTCGACACCGAGCGCACCCGGCTGCACATGGTGCGCAGCAAGCCGCTGCCCTTCCCGCCGGAGCCGATCCGCTTCGGTGCGATCACCGCCACCCGGATGGCGATCGCGGCGGCCGACCGCAACGGCGGGCAGCGCAACCTGTGGCTGCGCACCCTCGACAAGATGGGACTGGGGTTCGAGTCATGAACGCACGTGAGGCGGACGTCATCGTCGTGGGGGCCGGGCTGTCCGGGCTGATCGCGGCGCGCGAGGTGCTGAGGGCCGGTCGCGAGCCGCTCGTGCTGGAGGCCAACGATCGCGTCGGGGGGCGGATCCTCACCGAGGAGCCGGTGCCCGACGTCTTCTTGGAGCTCGGCGCCCAGTGGATCGGCGACACCCACCACCGAATGGAGGCACTCGCCTCCGAGCTCGGGATCGGGCTCTACCAGCAGCTCGAGGACGGTGACACGTCGTACGAGTTCGGCGGGCGGATCCTTCGCGGTGAGGCCTTCCACTCGGCGTACGCCGACGAGGTCGCGCAGGTCGAGCGGGTGCTGCGCACGCTCGACGCGATGGCCGAGAGCGTCGACGTGGCGGCCCCGTGGGCGGCGCCGAGGGCCGACGAGTGGGACCGGATCTCGGTGGGGCAGTGGTACGACCAGCAGGGTCTCTCGGCGGTCGGTCGTGAGCTGCTGGAGATCTGCACGGTCGGCATCCTGGCGGTGCCGACGGTCGAGGTGTCGCTGCTCGGGCTGCTCGTCAACGTCGTCACGTGCGGCGTCACCGCCGACCTCCTCAGCGAGTCGGAGGGCGGCGCGCAGACGAAGCGGTTCGTCGGCGGGACCGGCCAGATCCCGCAGCGCCTGGCCGACGAGCTGGGGGAGCGGGTGGTCCTGGAGTCGCCGGTGCTGACCATCGACGTCGGCGACGGCGTCGTGACGGTCGGCTGTCGCGGCGGCCTCGTGGCGAAGGGCAAGCAGGTCATCGTCGCGCTCGCGCCGACCCTGGCCGGGCGGATCATGTACGACCCGCCGCTGCCGGGCGTGCGCGACCAGCTGACCCAGCGACTGCCGCAGGCGTCTGCCCACAAGTCGTTCGTGCTCTACGACGAGCCCTTCTGGCGCGACGAGGGGCTCAACGCCCAGCTGATCTCCGACGCCGGCCCCGCCCGGATGTCGAACGACTCCTGCATGCCGGAGGGCGACGGCGGTCCCGGCATCATCCTGGCCTTCCTCGAGGGGGAGAACGCGCGGGTCCAGGGACGCTGGCCCGACGAGCAGCGACAGGCCGCCCTCCGCGACGAGCTGGTCCGCCACTTCGGACCGCGGGCGGCGAAGCCCGAGCTGATCGTCGAGGGGGCCTGGGTCGAGCGGCAGTGGACGCGCGGCTGCTACAACGCCAACCCCGGGCCCTGCGGGTGGATCCACTTCGGGGCATCGCTCGCTGAGCCGATCGGGCCGATCAAGTGGGCCGCGACCGAGACCGCGCTCGCCTGGAGCGGCTACATGGAGGGCGCCGTTGACGCCGGCCAGCGGGCCGCGCGGGAGGTGCTGGCCGACCTCGGGTGACGGCACCCGCCCGGTGACGGGGCTAGTTTCGACACGACACGACGGCGCACGACCAGGAGAGGGACATCATGAGCGACGCGAGGACATCCGGACCGGCCTACCAGGTGGTCAACCCGGCGACGGGCAAGGTCGTGGAGACCTTCGACCACGCGACCGACCAGGAGATCGAGTCGGCGCTCGCCGGTGCGCACGCGGCGTACGGCGTCTGGCGCGACGTGCCCATCGCCGAGCGGGCGAGGACGGTCACCAGGATCGGGGAGCTGTTCGCCGAGCGGCGGGACGAGCTGGCCGCGATCGCGACCGAGGAGATGGGCAAGCCGCTGGGCGAGGCTCGCGAGGAGGCGGAGTTCTGCGGTCAGATCTTCGACTACTTCGCGACGGAGGGGCCGGGGCTGGCGGCCGACCAGCCGATCACGACGTTCTCCGGCGGCCAGGCGATGGTCCAGCGGCTCCCCATCGGCCCGCTGCTGGGGATCATGCCGTGGAACTACCCCTTCTACCAGATCGCCCGGTTCGCGGCGCCCAACCTGATGCTGGGCAACACCATCGTGCTCAAGCACGCCGAGTCGGTGCCGCGGTCCGCGCTGGCGGTCCAGCAGATCATGGTCGATGCCGGCCTGCCGGAGGGCGCCTACGTCAACGTGTTCGCCACCTTCGAGCAGATCGAGCAGGTCATCGGCGACCCGCGCATCGCGGGCGTCTCCCTCACCGGCTCGGAGCGTGCGGGATCGGTGGTCGCGGCCATCGCCGGCAAGAACCTGAAGAAGTGCGTGCTCGAGCTCGGCGGCTCCGACCCCTACATCGTCCTCGACACCGACGACGCGGCCGGCGCCGCCGACCTCGCCTGGGACACCCGGATCAGCAACACCGGCCAGGCCTGCAACTCCAACAAGCGCATGATCGTGATGCAGGACGTCTACGACGACTTCGTCGCACGGCTCACCGAGCGGGCCCAGGGCCTGCGGCCCGGTGATCCGGCCGAGGAGGCCGAGGGCACGTTCGCCCCGCTCTCCTCGCGCGCTGCGGCCGAGCTGGTGGCGGCTCAGGTCGACGACGCGGTGAGCAAGGGCGCGACCCTGCACGCCGGGGGAGTGCTCGGGGAGGCACCGGCCGCCTACTACTCACCCGCCGTGCTGACCGGGGTCACCGAGGACATGCGCGCCTATCGCGAGGAGCTCTTCGGGCCGGTGGCCGTGGTCTACGCGGTCTCCGACGACGACGAGGCCCTCACCCTGGCCAACGACAGCGCCTACGGCCTCGGCGGGGCGGTGTTCAGCACCGACACCGAGCGGGCCCGTGGCGTCGCGCAGCGGCTCGAGGTGGGCATGTCCAACGTCAACACCCCGGCCGGGGAAGGCGCCGAGGTGCCGTTCGGTGGCGTCAAGCGCAGTGGCTTCGGTCGCGAGCTCGGGCCGCTGGGCATGGACGAGTTCGTCAACAAGCGGATGTTCTACGTGGCCGACTAGGTGTAGGGCCTGGAACCCACCCCGATGGCCCCTTGACCTGGAGTGCGGTCCAGCTCCTAGCGTCGCAGGCATGAGCACTCCGAAGATCTGGTTCATCACCGGCGCCTCGCGCGGCTTCGGCCGCGAGTGGAGCATCGCGGCCCTCGAGCGTGGCGACCGCGTCGCCGCCACCGCACGCGACACCTCCACCCTCGACGACCTGGTCGAGAAGTACGGCGACGCCGTGCTCCCGATCGAGCTCGACGTCACCGACCACGACGCCGACGTCGCCGCGGTCGGCCGCGCCCACGAGCACTTCGGCCGCCTCGACGTGGTGGTCAACAACGCCGGCTACGGCCACTTCGGCTTCGTCGAGGAGCTCACCGAGGCCGAGTTCCGCGCCCAGATGGAGACCAACGTCTTCGGGGCGATGTGGGTGACCCAGGCCGCGCTGCCGTTCCTGCGCGAGCAGGGCTCGGGCCACATCCTGCAGGTGTCCTCGATCGGCGGCATCTCGGCGTTCCCCCTCGTCGGCGCCTACCACGCGTCGAAGTGGGCCCTGGAGGGCTTCTCGCAGGCCCTGGCCCAGGAGGTCGCCGGCTTCGGCATCCACGTCACCCTCATCGAGCCGGGCGGGTTCGCCACCGACTGGGGCGGGTCCTCGGCCTCCCGCTCGGCCGGGCTCCCGGCGTACGACGCCCTGCGCGAGCAGGTCGCCGAGCAGCGCAAGCAGCGCGGCGGGACCCCGGGCGACCCGACCGCCTCGGCCGCCGCCGTCCTGCGCATCGTCGACGCCGAGGAGCCGCCGCTGCGCGCGTTCCTCGGCTCGGCGCCGCTGGGCATCGCCAAGGCCGACTACGAGTCGCGCCTCGCCACCTGGGAGCAGTGGCAGGACAACGCGGAGCTCGCCCAGGGCTGAGCCCGGCTCAGGTGCCGTCGGCCAGGATGGGCCCGTCCCCACCCCCCGACGGAAGGTCACCGATGCCCATCTCCCTCGACAAGGTCGAGTCCACCGCCCCCGGTCTGGTCTCCCTGGCCAAGACGGCCAAGGTCAGCCTCGAGAAGCGCAACCTGTTCGGCACCAAGGCCAAGGTCGCGGTCGTCATGGACTTCAGCGGCTCGATGTCGCGCGAGTACAGCTCCGGGCGCGTGCAGAACCTCACCGAGCGGATCCTCGCCCTGGCCACCCAGCTCGACGACGACGGCGCGATCGACTTCTTCGTCTTCGACTCCTCAGCGGCCTACCTCGGCGAGGTGCCGCTCGACAACTACGCGGGTGCGGTCACCCGGCTGACCGAGGGCCGGCGGATGGGCACCACCGACTACGCCGGGGCGTTCCGGGTCGTCCGCGACCACTTCGGCTTCGCGCCGCCCAAGCTCGTCCAGCAGGCCGGGGGCGAGAAGAAGGGGCTCTTCGGTCGCAAGAAGAAGGTCGAGGGCGCCGTCGACGTGGCGCTGCCCGACGGCCTGCGCCCGGCCAACGAGCCGGTGTTCGCCATCTTCCTCACCGACGGTGCGCCCAACTCCAAGCCCCAGGCCGTGCAGGCGCTGATCGAGGTGTCGACCGCACCGATCTTCTGGAAGTTCCTGTCCATCGGCGCCGAGTCGTTCGACTTCCTGCAGAAGCTCGACGACCTGCAGGAGCGGGTCATCGACAACGCCGACTACAAGCCGATCGGCTCCATCGACTCCCTGTCCGACGAGGCCCTGATCGACGCCCTGCTCGACGAGTATGGCGAGTACGTCGCCGAGGCCCGCAAGCTCGGCCTCATCGTCTGAGAGTCCCGCTCGATCGACCCGTCGCCCATGGGCGACGGGTCGATGCGACTTCCACGCTGACCCGTCGCCCATGGGCGACGGGTCAGCGTCGGGAGGCGTAGACCCGGCGTACGACGTCCTCGACGTCGGGCTCCTCGATCGCCAGGTCGACGACCTCGGCGTGCTCGGCCACCTGGGCGAGCACGCGTGAGGCGGTGGTGGTGCCGGGGTCGAAGCCCAGCCGTTGGCGCAGGCCGCCGCCCTCGCTGCCGCGGTGGACCGTGCCCTCGACCTCGAGGAGGTCCGGAGTGGGGGCGGCGAGGTCGACGACCATCACCCGCTCGGCGCCCACGGTGGCCGAGAGCCCGGCCAGGGTGCCGTCGAAGACCAACGAGCCGCGGTCGACCAGCAGGATCCGGTCGCAGAGCCGCTCGACGTCGCCCATGTCGTGGGTGGTCAGCAGCAGCGTCGTGCCGTGCTCGCGCCGCTCGGAGACGAGGAACTCGCGCAGCCGCTGCTTCGACAGCACGTCGAGCCCGATGGTGGGCTCGTCGAGGATGACCAGGCGGGGCGAGTGCAGCAGCGCGGCGGCGACCTCGGCCCGCATCCGCTGGCCCAGCGACAGCTGCCGCACGGGCGTGGCGAGGAACTCCTCGAGCTCGAGCCGCTCGACCAGCTCGTCGGTCCGGTCGCGCTCGGCGGCGGGGGACAGGGAGTGGATCGCGGCCAGGATGCGCAGCGACTCGCTCACCGGCAGGTCCCACCAAAGCTGCGTGCGCTGGCCGAAGACCACGCCGACCTCGCGGGCCAGGCGTCGCCGGTCGGGGACCGGCCGGAGCCCGCAGGTGGTCACGCTGCCGCGCGTCGGCACCAGGATGCCGGTGAGCATCTTGATCGTCGTGGACTTGCCGGCCCCGTTGGCGCCGATGTAGCCGACGGCCTCGCCCGCGGTGATCTCGACGGAGAGGTCGTCGACGGCCACGACCGTACGACGCCCCAGGCCGTCGCGGACCCTGAAGTCGCGCCCGAGCGCCTCGGTCCTGATGATCGGGTCGGTGCTGTCGCTCATCCGCCGCCTCCTTGGTAGTGCCTGACGCCGAGCCGCCAGCTCAGCGCCGCGAGGGCCCAGGCCCACACGACGGCGAGCGGGGCGGTCCAGCCGATCCAGTCGGGGAGTCCGAGCCGGCTGGCCCCGTCGAGGTCGAGCAGCGTGACCACCGGCAGGAACGCGGTGAACGCCATCGGGAAGACGAAGCCGAAGACGACCAGCAACGGCCGGCTCCAGACGGTCGCGGGCTGGGTGGCGGCGTAGCGGCCGCCGTACACGAACGCGTTGGTGGTCTCGGCCCCGTCGACGAGGAAGAACTGCGCGCCGGCCGCCCAGACGAACAGGGCGGCGAACGTGAGCGGTGCGCAGACGAGCGACAGCGCCAGCAGGCCGATCGTCGCGGCGTCCCAGGTCAGGTCGTTGACCACCAGGGCGACCACGAGCACGGCGACACCCACCGAGGCGCGCGCGAGGCGGCGCAGCTGCAGGTCGCTGGTCATCAGCTGGAGCAGCAGCGGCTGGGGCCGCAGGTAGAAGACGTCTAGCGTGCCGGCGCGGATGTAGGTCGGGATGGTGTCGCAGTGCCCGGCGACCATGTCGGCCAGCGAGAAGCCGGTGTCGGAGATCGCGAAGACCAGCAGCACGGCGGCGAGGTCGAGACCGCCGATCCGGTCGACCTGGAGGTAGAGCACCGTCACCTCGGCGAGCTCGACGACGCCGACGAGCACGGAGCTGAGCAGGTCGACGCGGAAGCTCGCCCGGTGGCTGCGCTGCGAGCGCATCCGCGAGGCGAGCACGGCGCGGTACGGCGCCGTGCGCGACGAGAGCCGGGTGGAGAGGTCGCTCATCCGCCCTGCACCTCCAGCCGTCGGCGCCCGCTGCGGGTGAGCCACTGGCCGGCCGCGACGGTCGCGACGAGCCAACCGGCCTGGACGAGCACGTGCAGCAAGGCCCCGCCGCCGTCGACGCGGCCGGAGAGGATGTCGGCGGGATACATCAGCATCGACGGGAACGGCGTCGCGCTCACGACGGCGTACAACCAGGTGGGGAGGAACCAGATCGGCAGGAACAGCCCGGCGAAGAACCCCGACACGATCATGTAGAGCACCTGCAGCCCGCGGGTCTCGACCAGCCAGAACCCCGCGGTCGCCAGCAGGTAGACGGTCGTGGCGGAGACGGTGATCGCCAGCAGGACGCTGACCGCGCCGAGGGGGTAGGCCGCCACGTCGTCGGGAGCCGGTACGCCGACCACGAGGACGCCGATGGTCAGCGTCGGCAGCCCGCGGGGGAGGAAGGCGAACAGCGAGCGGCCGACCTCGGTGGCCACGAAGGCCCCCTGCACGTCGACCGGGCGCAGGAAGTCCACCGCGACGTCGCCGGTGCGGATGCGCTCGGCGAGATCGGTGCGTCCGTTGAGGTTGACCGAGCCGAGCATCGCCTGACTGATCCAGACGTAGGCGCTCACGGCGCCGATGTCGTAGCCCTCGAGCTCGCCACCAGCGGCCCGGACCGCGGCGAAGAGGATCGCCACCTTGAGGAACCCGAACGTGGTGTTGGCGACCAGCCCGCCGAGCGCGGCGAGCCGATAGGTCGACTGGCGCCGGAAGCCCGCGACGAGGAGCCGCCAGTGGACCCGCCCGGTGTCGCGCACAAGCGCGAGAACCTACTCGGGCCGGGCGGCGCCGCCAAGTCGTGCGGGATTCTTCTCGACCTCGTGTATCTTGATGTCAAGAGATAACGACCAGACGCAGCGTGGCTGGTTAGGCCTGCCTTACTACCGCCCGGCTTCGCGGCGGCGGCAGGATGAGAGCCACACGAGCACCTAGAGGAGACGGCTGATGCCCAGCAAGGACAGCTTCGGCGCCAAGAGCACCCTCGACGTCGACGGGACGTCGTACGAGATCTTCCGACTCGATGCGGTGAGCGGTGACGGACTCGACGTCGCCAGCCTGCCGTTCAGCCTCAAGGTGCTGCTGGAGAACCTCCTGCGCACCGAGGACGGCGCCGACATCACGGCCGACGACATCAAGGCGATTGCCGGGTGGGACGCCGACGCCGACCCGAGCAAGGAGATCCAGTTCACGCCAGCGCGCGTGATCATGCAGGACTTCACCGGCGTCCCCTGCGTCGTCGACCTCGCCACCATGCGTGAGGCGATGGCCGACCTCGGCGGCGACCCGACCAAGATCAACCCGCTCGCGCCGGCCGAGATGGTCATCGACCACTCCGTCATCGCCGATGTCTTCGGCACCCCCGAGGCGTTCGAGCGCAACGTCGAGATCGAGTACGAGCGCAACCGCGAGCGCTACCAGTTCCTGCGCTGGGGCCAGGGTGCCTTCGACGACTTCAAGGTCGTCCCGCCCGGCACCGGCATCGTCCACCAGGTCAACATCGAGCACCTGGCGCGCACGATCTTCACCCGCACCGTCGACGGCGAGCTGCAGGCCTACCCCGACACCTGCGTCGGCACCGACTCCCACACCACCATGGTCAACGGCATCGGCGTGGTCGGCTGGGGCGTCGGCGGCATCGAGGCCGAGGCCGCGATGCTCGGCCAGCCGGTCTCCATGCTCATCCCGCGCGTCGTCGGCTTCAAGCTCAACGGCGACCTGCCCGAGGGCGCGACCGCGACCGACCTGGTGCTCACGATCACCGAGATGCTGCGCAAGCACGGCGTCGTCGGCAAGTTCGTCGAGTTCTACGGCCCCGGTGTCTCGGCCCTGCCGCTGGCCAACCGGGCCACCATAGGCAACATGAGCCCCGAGTTCGGCTCGACCATCGCGGTCTTCCCGATCGACGAGCAGACCATCGACTACCTGAAGCTCACCGGCCGTGCGCCGGAGCAGCTGGCGCTCGTCGAGGCCTACGCCAAGGAGCAGGGCCTCTGGCACGACCCGTCCGCCGAGCCGCGCTACTCCGAGAAGCTCGAGCTCGACGTCTCCACCGTCGTGCCGTCGCTCGCCGGCCCCAAGCGTCCGCAGGACCGCGTCTCGCTCTCCGACGCCAAGCAGTCGTTCCGCGGCGCGCTGGCCGACTACGTCGACGAGTCCGGCGAGGAGAACGGCTACGACGAGTCCGTCGCCGAGACCTTCCCGGCCTCCGACCCCGTCTCCGGCAACGGTCACGGCGAGGCCGCCCCGCCGACCGACTACCTGTCGGCCGCGCCCAAGGACGGCGGGCGCCCGAGCAACCCGATCGAGGTCACGCTCGAGGACGGCACCCAGTTCACGCTCGACCACGGCGCGGTCACCATCGCCGCCATCACGTCGTGCACCAACACCTCCAACCCGTCGGTGATGATCGGTGCGGCCCTGCTGGCCAAGAAGGCCGTCGAGAAGGGCCTGACCCGCAAGCCGTGGGTCAAGACCACGCTCGCGCCCGGCTCCAAGGTCGTCAGCGACTACTACGACAAGTCGGGCCTGACGCCCTACCTCGACAAGCTCGGGTTCAACCTCGTCGGCTACGGGTGCACCACCTGCATCGGCAACTCCGGCCCGCTCATCCCCGAGGTCTCGGCCGCGGTCAACGAGGCCGACCTCGCGGTCGTCTCGGTGCTCTCGGGCAACCGCAACTTCGAGGGTCGGATCAACCCCGACATCAAGATGAACTACCTGGCGTCGCCGCCGCTGGTCGTGGCCTACGCCCTGGCCGGCTCGATGGACGTCGACCTGTTCAAGGACCCGCTGGGCCAGGACACCGACGGCAACGACGTCTACATGAAGGACATCTGGCCGACGCCGACCGAGGTCGAGGAGACCATCGCGCAGGCGATCAACTCGAAGATGTTCGACGACTCCTACGCCGACGTGTTCGCCGGCGACGAGGCGTGGCAGTCGCTCCCCACGCCCGAGGGCAAGACGTTCGCCTGGGACCCCGAGTCGACCTACGTCCGCAAGCCTCCCTACTTCGACGGGATGCCGGCCGAGCCGACGCCGGTCACCGACATCGAGGGCGCCCGGGTGCTCCTCAAGCTCGGCGACTCGGTCACCACCGACCACATCAGCCCGGCCGGTGCGATCAAGAAGGACAGCCCGGCGGGCACCTACCTCGCCGAGCACGGTGTGCAGCAGCGTGACTTCAACTCCTACGGCTCGCGCCGCGGCAACCACGAGGTCATGATCCGCGGCACCTTCGCCAACATCCGGCTGCGCAACCAGATCGCCCCCGGCACCGAGGGCGGCTTCACGCGCGACTTCACCCAGGACGACGCTCCCGTCACCTCGATCTACGAGGCCTCCGAGGCGTACGCCGCCGCGGGCATCCCCCTCGTGGTCCTGTGCGGCAAGGAGTACGGCTCGGGCTCCTCGCGCGACTGGGCCGCCAAGGGCACCTCGCTGCTCGGCGTCCGCGCCGTCATCGCCGAGTCCTACGAGCGCATCCACCGCTCCAACCTGATCGGCATGGGCGTCATCCCGCTGCAGTTCCCGGAGGGCCAGAACGCCGAGTCGCTCGGCCTGACCGGCGAGGAGACCTTCGCGATCTCGGGCATCACCGAGCTCAACGAGGGTCGCACGCCCACGACGGTCAAGGTCACCGCCACCGGTGGGGCCCAGCCCGTCGAGTTCGACGCGGTCGTCCGCATCGACACCCCCGGTGAGGCCAACTACTACCGCAACGGCGGCATCATGCAGTACGTCCTGCGCAACCTGCGGGCCCAGTCGGCCTGACCCGGCCCCGCTTCGTCACGCGACGCGCCGTCGTCCTCCTCGGAGGGCGGCGGCGCTTGTCGTACGCGGGCCTACCGGCGCTCGGCTCGCCTGCCGAGCAGGTCGGCCAGGGCCGACACGTCGTCGACGACGACGTCGAACCGGTCGTCCTGCGACGGTCGCTCGGCACCGGGGCGGGCGACGTACGCCGTACGGAAGCCGTGCTCGGCCGCGGCGCGCAGGTCCCACGGGTGCGCAGCGGCGAACAACGTCCGCGCCGGGTCGAGGCGCAGCGCGTCGATCGCGTACCGGTACGCCGCGGGATCGGGCTTGAAGGTGGCCACGGCCCCGGTGGACAGGGCGAGGTCCCAGCTGATGGCGTTGCGGTGGGCGAGCCGGGCCAGGGCGTCGAGGTCGCCGTTGCTCACTCCGACGACGAGCCGGCTGCGACGCAGGGCGGCGGTGCCGGGCGCCACGTCGGGCCATGCCGGGTAGTCGGAGTCGAGGTCGGCCACCAGGTCCAGGGCGGCGGACGTCGGGTCTCCTCCGGTGCTCGCGACCGCCTCGCGCGCGGAGTCGCCGACCAGCTGGCGGTGCGGTCGCCAGGGAGCGTCACCGGCCACGACGGCGCTCATGTGTCGCTCCAAGGTGTCCACCCAGCTCGTGAGCAGGTCCGCGGTCGGGTCGACGCCGGCCCCGACCGCCAGGCGATCGGCGACGCTCGCCCAGGTCGCGTCCTCGTCGACGAGGGTGCCGATGACGTCGAAGACGACGGCGTCGACCTGGTCGGGGTCCAGCGGAATCAGCTCCACGGACGGCACACAACCAGATCGCGTTTGCCCGACCCGTGGGCGGGGGCAGGGGGCCGGCATGCGCAACCCCTTCCGTCGCCCCTCCTCCGAGCCTGAGCAGCCCGAGCAGCCCGAGCAGCCCGAGCAGCCCGAGCAGCCCGAGCAGACGAGGCGGGCCCTGACCGCCGAGGACGAGGCCGACCTGCACGAGGTCGCGCGCGAGCTCGTCCAGCCGGGGTTCACCGACCGCGACGAGGTCGTGCTGGCGCTGGAGGACTACCTGGCGGACGTCGATCCGGTGGCCGTCGCCGAGGCGGCCGCGCGGATCGCCTCCCAGGAGTGGGCCCGCCGCGAGGCCGAGCTCGCCGCCGCACCGGGCACGGGCGACTACGCGCGGCTCGCGGCGGCCTTCGAGGCGTTGGAGTCCGAGGGCGTCCTGGCCCGGATGGCGTTCACCTGCTGCAACACCTGCGGCACCACCGAGATCGACGACGAGCGCACGCCGGTCGAACCGGCCGCGGGCTCGACGTACGGCTTCGCGCAGTGGGCCTACACGTTCTTCCACCAGCAGGACGCCGAGCGGCTGGGCGACCCGGAGTCCCCGCTGTACCTCACCTACAGCGCCTTCCGGCCCGCACCCGGCGTCGACCCCGCCGACCTGGCCGCGTCACGGGACGGGGACGCGGACGCCCGCCGCCGGGTCGTCGAGCAGACCGACCGGATCGTGGGCGAGCTGGTGCGCGACGCCCTGGTGGCGCAGGGCCTCGAGGTCACCTGGGACGGCTCGCCGACCCAGCGGATCCAGGTCGCGGTGCCCGACTGGCGCAAGCCGCTGCCGGTCGACTGACGTTCTCCACCGACGCACCCCTCCCTCGGGGGTGCTCGTGACGTGGTCAAGGGTGAGAGACCCGAGGAGGGCCCCATGACCACGCTGCACGACCGCCTGCACGAGCTCGCCGACGACGCGCCGGACGGTGCCGGAGCGCCCGACGCCTGGGCGCGAGGCGTCCGGGAGCACCGCGTACGCCGAGCCGGCGTCGCGGCCATCGTGGCGCTGGCCGTCATCGGCCTCGGGGTCACGCTCGTCTCGTGGCGGCAGCAGGCGGCACCCACGCCGGCACCGGCCGCACCCGGGGCGACCGCGGTCCTGCCTGACGAGATCTTCCGCCCGAGCCCGTGGCTGCCCGGCACCGACGACGAGGGGCCGCTTGGGCAGCTCGTCGCGGTTGTTGCCGGTGAGCGCAAGAGCTGGACCGGGAGTGAGTCAGGCATCGTCGGTATCTCGGCGGCCACGCAGCGGTACCGGTTCCTCGACCTTCCGTCGTACGGCGGCGGCGCGGCACTGTCGCCCGACGGCCGGCACGTCGCGTGGTGGACGACGGGCTCCCCGTCGGGCACGCCCAACACCGGGTTCGGGACGTCGCTCACCGGCTACGCCGTCTACGACACCGTCTCCGAGGAGGTGGTGCGGCACGAGGTGTCGACGAAGCACGGGATCGATCCCTCCGCCCTCGCCTGGGCCGACAACCGCCGGGTCGTCGCCGCCTACGGCCAGATCCTGGCCGGTGACGACGGCTCCGAGATGGACCAGGGCACCTCGGTCGAGCACCACGTCGAGACCTGGCTGCCGGGGGACGACGTTCTGGTCCTGCCCGGGCCGGTGACTGGCCTGGAGTCGGCGGCGGGCGACGGGGTACTGCTCGTCGACCACGGTGACCGGTATGCCGTCGTCGACGCCAGGACGGGGCGGACGCTCCGGCTCCTCCGTGCTGAAGGTGGGCCCTCAGGCGGCCCGGTGCTCGCGCCGGGGGCAGAGACCTACGCGGTCCAGAGGGGATCCTCGACCCCGACCGGCGTCACCGTGGGGTCGGTCGAGTCCCCGAGGGACGCCGCGGTCATCCCGGGTGCCGAGGAGACCTACGGCATCGTCGGCTGGGCCGGCCCGGACGCCGTGCTGGTGCTGCAGGGGGAGGCCGACGGGGGCAACCTCTCCACCGGCACCCGTCTCGTCCGCCTCGCCCTCGACGGCACCTCGACCGGATCGATCGTGGTCTCGGACGTCGAGTGGCCGGCGGTCAGCCTCGCCGCCGACCTGCTGGACGCGCCGATCGTCGCGGCCGAGGCGCCTCCCACCCCCATGGACCCGCGGCTCGTCGCGGGACTGAGCGCCGGCGTGGTGCTGGCCGCCGGCATCGTGCTCCTCGTCTGGAGGCGACGACGTGTCCGCGTCCGCTGACCGCGCCGGCTTCGAGGAGTACGTCGCCGCTCGACGCCGCGCGCTGCTGCGCACGGCGTACCTGCTGACCGGTGACCACGCCGACGCCGAGGACCTCGTCCAGACGGCGCTGATCAAGGTCGTGCCGCACTGGCGCAAGATCGCCGACGACCCGGAGCCGTACGTGCGGCGGGTCCTGGCCCGCGAGAGCGTGTCCCGTTGGCGCCGGCGGCGCTGGCGTGAGGTGGCGACCGAGGCGATGCCCGAGGGCGCGTCGTCCTCCGGCCTCGCCGAGCACGTCGTCGAGCGGGACGCGGTGCGCCAGGGGCTGCTGGCGCTGGCGCCCCGGCAGCGAGCGGTGGTCGTGCTGCGCTACTTCGACGACCTCACCGAGCGTGAGACGGCCGACGTCCTGGGCATCGCCGTCGGGACGGTCAAGTCGCAGGCGAGGGACGCGCTCGCCGTGCTGCGGCGGCGGCTGCCGTCCCTCGACGCCCTCGAGGAGGTCGGCTGACGCCGCGATGCCGGTCGCAGGCGCGGGCAGCCACCACGCCCCCCGCACCGACGTACGCCGCCCCGCGGCGCGCCGGGACGACGGGGTTGCCGACGGCTCGCGGTCGGGCCCGAGACGATGGGTCCGTGACCACGCGCCCCCACCTCGTGACCCGTGCCGCGCTGCCCCTGCTGCTGGCGGCCCTGGCCCTCGGCGCCGCCGCCTGCAGCGACGACGAGCCCGGAGCCGACCCGACCGAGACCGTGACCGTCACCGTCCCGGCGCCCACCGGGTCGACCTCGCAGCCGCCGAGCGAGGCACCCACCGACGACCCCACCGCCTCGGAGTCGGGGTCGGCCGATCCCGGTGCCGGCCCTGCGACGTACGACGACGCGCTGGCCCTGTTCGACGCGGCGGTCCGCGAGCCCCGGGACCTGACCCGGTTCGAGACCGAGGCCGGCACCTACTGCCTGCTCGACTCCGACGCCGAGATCGGCTGCGAGCTGCCCTCCGGCGGCATCCCCGACCCCGACTACTGCGGCTCCGACGGGGCCAGCCAGAACGTCGGCCGGATCACCTTCGACCCGACCGGCCAGGCCGACCCGCTCCCGGTGTGCAACAGCGACACGATCCGCGAGCCCGACGCGCCCGTGGTCGAGGTCGGCGCGGTCGCGGCCTCCTCGGCGACCGGCATCGAGTGCCTCGTCGAGGACGCGGGCGTCACCTGCCTGGACCGCACCCGCAGCCAGGGCTTCTTCCTGGGACCCGACTCCTACCGGGTCCTGACCGGGTCCTGACCGGGTCCTGACCGGGTCCTGACCGCCGGCCGACCGCAGGCTGGCCCCGGCTCGGTAGCGTGACCGCATGATCGTCGCCTTCAGCATCAGCCCCACCAGCGGGGACGCCGACGGGGGAGTGGCCGAGGCCGTCGCCGCCGCGGTGCGCGTGGTCCGCGAGTCGGGCCTGCCCCACGAGACCAACGCGATGTTCACCAACATCGAGGGCGAGTGGGACGAGGTGATGGACGTCGTCAAGCGCGCCGTCGACGTCGTCGCCGCGGTCTCGCCGCGGGTCGGGCTCGTGCTCAAGGCCGACATCCGTCCGGGCCGCACCGGCGAGATGACCGCCAAGCTCGACCGGCTCGAGGCGGCCCTGGCCGACGACCAGAACGGCGACGGGTGAACCGCGCGCTGGTCGGTCTGATCGGCGTGCTCGCGGTGGCCATCGTGGCCGTCGCGGTGGTGCTGCTGGTGCGCGACGACGAGGAGAGGCCCGAGGCCGACATCGTGGGCCTGCAGCGGTTCTCCGACCTCGGCAACGCCCACGTCGAGACCGCCGTCGACTACGAGCAGTCGCCCCCGGTGGGCGGTGACCACGTCGGCGCCTGGCTCGACTGCGGCGTCTACACCGACCCGGTCGCCGACGAGCTCGCCGTGCACAACCTCGAGCACGGCGGCATCTGGCTCGCCTACGACGCGACCGCCCTCGACGAGTCCCAGGTCGCCGCGCTGGCCGAGCAGGTGCCCGACAACGGCATCATGACGCCGTACGACGGTCTCGAGAGCCCCGTGGTCGTGTCGTCGTGGGAGCGGCAGGTCGCACTCGACGGGCCTGACGACCCGCGCCTGGTGACGTTCGTCGACACCTACGAGAACAACCCGATCGCCCCCGAGTCCGGCCTGGTCACCTGCACGGGCGGGGTCGGCGCGGCCGACGCCGCCTCGGTCGCCGAGCAGCTCGGCCTGTGAGCATGCGCAGCGAGACCCGCAGCTATCGCACCGGGGGCCGTGAGGTCGTCCTCGACCTGACGTCCGACGCGGCCGACGTCGTGGCCGGCGGCGGCGACGGGATCCTGCAGGTCTTCGTGCCGCACGCCACCTGCGGGATCGCGATCATCGAGACCGGTGCCGGCTCCGACGACGACCTGCTCGCCGCACTCGGCGACCTGCTGCCGGCCGACGACCGCTGGCGGCACCGCCACGGCAGCCCGGGCCACGGCCGTTCGCACGTGATGCCCGCGATCGTGCCGCCGCACGCGACGGTGCCGGTGCTCGGCGGGCGGCTCGCCCTCGGTACCTGGCAGAGCATCTGCCTGGTCGACCTCAACGTCGACAATGCTGTGCGCGAGGTCCGCTTCAGCCTCCTCGGCTGACGCCGCACGCTCACCGGGGCACGTCGCGGAACCACGCGGCCCGGTCGAGCGGGTCGGGCCCGTGCCGCCGACGGCGCGGGGCGACCCCGGCGACCGGTGCGTGGTGGTCCAGGCCGGTCACCAGGACGCCCTCCCCGCCGGTCAGGTCGGGCAGCCGGGCGGCGACGTCCGGCACCGCCGTCGACGGCAGGTGGCCCACCAGGCGCGCGTAGCCACCGCTCGTCGCGGTCTCGAGCAGCACCGCGCCGAGGCGCCCCAGCAGCCCGGCCACGGCGGCGTACGCCGTCTCGGGCAGGTCGAGCTCGAACCGGTCGACCGGGCGACACACCCGGGTGCGAGCCCCGGCCAGCGCGGCCGCGACCACGACCGGCGCGAGGTGGCGGAAGTCTGCGGCCACCGTCGAGATCGACTTGTCGAACCTCTGGTGCGGGCGGCTCTGCCGCGGCCAGTACGCCGACGACGTCATCGTCACCACGCAGTCGGTCACCTCCCAGCCGTGGGGTCCCTGGCGCAGCGCTGCCCGGACGCCCTCCTCGGTGGCCGCCACGAAGGCCGGCGGGAGGTTGCCGCGCTCGACGCCGGGGGAGAAGCCCACGCCGTGCCCCACTGTCGCCGCCTCGATGCGCAGCCCCAGCCCGGCGAGGTAGGGGTTGTCGGCCACCAGGATCTGCTCCGTCGCCGTGCCGGTGCCCACCACGCGCTCGAGGCAGACGACCGAGGTCTGCAGGAACCGGACGCGGACGTCGTACCGCTCCTCGAGGAGCGCGGCGAGCACCTCCTTCTGCACCTCGCCGTGCAGGCTGACGGCCGCCTCGCCGTCGACCTCGTCGAGGCGCAGGTCGATGAGGGGGTCCTCGTCGGCGAGCTCGGTCAGCCCGGCGTAGAGCGCCGTGCGCCGGGTGGGGTCCTCGGGCTCGACGAGGGCCTGCAGCGTGGCCGGGGTGAACCGGTGCGTACGCCGTGCGGGCGGCCGCCCGGTCGTGTCCCCGATCCGCGCCGCCGGCCCGCGCACGACGGCGATCTGCCCGGCCCGAGCCACCCCCGCACGTAGGCCGTCGGGGCCGTCGGGGGAGCTGACGGCGACCTCGGTCAGCCGTGCGGGCTCGCCGGCGCCGAAGGCCACCCGGTCGCGCACCCGCAGCTCGCCGGCCCACAGTCGCACCCAGGCCCGCCGTCCACGCTCGTCGCGGTCGACGGCGAAGACGGTCCCGGCGAGCGCGCCCGTCGACGTCTCGGCCCGAGGGAGCAGGGAGGCGAGCGCGGCGCGCAGCCCCGGCAGGCCAGCGCCGGTGATCGCCGATCCACACAGCAGTGGCGTCAGGCTGCCGTCGCGGACCCCACGGCGCAGCGCGTCCGCGACCTGGGTCGGGTGCTGAGCCCGGTCAGTCGCCCACCGCTGGAGCACGCCGTCGTCGGCCTCGGCGACGGCGGTCACGACCGACTCGTCGTCGTAGGGCACCTCGGTCACCCGGGCGGCACGGGTGCCGGCCCCCTGCACGCGGCTCAGCGGGACGACGTACGGCGTGAGGCGGCGGCGCACCTGCTCGACGACCCGGTCGACGTCGGCGCCGGAGCGGTCGACCTTGTTGACGAACAGCACGGTCGGCACGCCGATGCGCTGCAGGGCGCGCCAGATCACCACGGTCTGCGGCTGCACGCCCTCGACCGAGGACAGCACGAGGACGGCCGCGTCGAGCACGCCCAGCGAGCGCTCGACCTCGGCGATGAAGTCGGGGTGGCCGGGGGTGTCGAGGAGGTTGACCACGAGCGGGTCGACGTCGGCGTCCCACCGGAACGACGTCACCGCGGCCCGGATCGTGATGCCACGGCGCCGCTCGAGGTCGAGCGAGTCGGTGCGGGTCGTGCCGGCATCGACGCTGCCGGGCGCGTCGATCGCGCCGGCCTCGTAGAGCAGGCGCTCGGTCAGGCTCGTCTTGCCGGCGTCAACGTGCGCGACGATCCCGAGGTTGAGGGTGGGCAGGGGCAGGGTCACGGGGCAGCTCCACGGAAGGACGGAAAAGGGTCCGGGGCGTGGTGGCTGCGCGCATGGGTGCTCCTGGGTCGGGACGGGGGTCGCGCTCGGGTGGCGACGCGGCGACGCTGGCACGTGGTGGGGCTCCCGGTCCAACGAATTCCGGGTCGCCTCGAACACGCGTTCGACTACAGTGGGGACCATGACGTCCCTCGTGGTGCCGCCCGGCTGGCCCGCCGCCGTCCGTCCGCCCGACGCGCCGCGCTGGGAGGTCACCGCCGAGTCCTGGCTGCTCGACCTGAGCCCGCCCGAGTACCGCTCCTACCCCACACTGCGTCGCCACGTGGTCCTGCTCGCCCGCTTCGCGGTGCTGCACGTCGAGGCGATGCAGGCCGCCTGCCAGCAGGGCCTCAGCCAGGCGCGCGGCGAGCTGCGCCACGTCGCGCCGCCCGACGTGGTCGACGAGGCGGTGCAGACCTGGCTGACCGAGGACGCGCGCCTGTCCGCCGTACGCCGCGAGGTCGGCCTGGTCGAGGACGCCTTGCGCGGCACCCGCTACCGCGCCCGGCTCTAGGTCGTCGGGTCGTCGGGTCCGTCAGACGAGCGGGTCGGCCGGGCCGAGGCGCCACAGGGCCAGCCCGTGCAGGCCGAGGTCGCGGGCCAGGGCGGCCCGGTGGCGCAGCGACCGTGCGTCGGCCCACCAGACGACCGTGCCGCTCGGCAGTCGCGCCGACCACTCGGCCACGCCGGCGTGCCAGACCGGCCGCACGCCGGCCCGCCTCGCGGTGGCGCGGGCCAGGGCCGGGCTCAGCGTCGATCCCCGTCCCTGGTGCCCGTCGCGCCAGGCGTAGCCGTAGGCCGCCGTACCGAGGTCGATCTTGTCGGCGGGCACGACACGGCGCATCGCGACGGCGGCCTCGCGCTGCCAGCGCAGGCCGCCGATCGCACCGGGCTCCGACCAGCCCGGGCCGTGCTCGTCGTAGGCCATCAGCTCGATCCGGTCCACGGCCGCGGCGATGCCGGTCAGGTCGTAGCCGTGCCGGCGGTAGGCGCGCGGCGAGGCGGCGGCAGAGATGTCGATGGTGACGGTCCTGTCGGCGGGCAGCGCGTCCTGCAGGGCCTCGCAGAGCGCGACCAGGCCCGGGGCGTCGTCCTCGGGGACCAGCTCGAGGTCGACGTTGACCCCGTCCCAGCCGCCGGCATCGACGAGCCCGGCCAGCTGGGCGCTGACGCGGGCGATCGCCTGCGGGTCGGCCAGCAGCCGGTGGGCCCGCCGGGGGTCGAAGTCGTCGAGGCGGCCGCTGAAGTTGTGCACGAGCAGCTCGGTGTGGAGGCCCTTGGCCCGCGCCGACCGGCCGAGTCCGACCATGGCCTCGTCGGGCTCGGCCACCGCGCGTCCGTCGGCCGCCAGGGCGACGCCGTCGACGGTCACGGTGCGGAGGGCCGGGGCGTCGCGGCGCAGGGTCGCCCGCGGCAGCCCCCCGTAGGCGAACCCGGTGAGGGGGAGCGCGGCCCGGGTCGTCGCGGCGGGGGCCGCCAGGGCGGGGTCGTGGACCGGGCCGCCGGCGACCAGGGCGGTCACCAGGGTGGTGGTGACCAGGGCGAGGGCGATCGGGGTCCGCAGCACGTCGGCCAGCGTGCCACCCGCGGCCCGGCCGGTATGACAGGGTGGCCGGATGCCATCGTTCGCCTGCGTGGTCCTGGTCGACCGTCGCGGCTGGCTGCTCCTGCAGGAGCGCGACGAGCACGCGCCGATCGACCCCGAGACGTGGAGCATGAGCGGGGGTCACGTCGAGGAGGGCGAGGAGCCCGAGGCCGCGGCCTACCGCGAGCTGCTCGAGGAGACCGGACTCGCCCTGGCCCCCGGCACGCTGCACCACCACACGACGCTGCACGTCTTCCACGAGCACTACGGCACGACCGACCCCGTCCACCTCTACGTCGCCGGCGCCGACCTCGCCGACGCCGACATCGAGTGCCACGAGGGCCGCCAGATCGTCTTCGTCGACCCGGCCACCCTCGGCGACCTGCCGTTGAGCCACTCGGCGTCCCTCGCGCTGCCCGCCCTGCTCTCCTCCGACCTCTACCGAAGGCTCACGACATGACGCGCACCCTCGTCGTCCACCCCGTCCCCGGACCCGGCGCCGAGGACGTCGTCGTGGGCCTGGCGGGCGCCGACGAGGGGGCGGTGTTCACCGGCACCGAGGACGGCTCGATCTTCCGCGTGAGCCACGACGGCGCCCGGGTCGACGTGGTCGCCCGCACCCAGGGCCGACCGCTGGGTCTCGAGCTCGACCTCGACGGGCGCCTGCTGGTCTGTGACGCCCACCGCGGCCTGCTGCGCGTCGACACCCGCAACGGCGCCGTCGAGGCGGTCACGGGCGAGATCGACGGCACGCCGATGAAGTTCTGCAACAACGCCGCCATCGCCTCCGACGGCACCGTGTGGTTCTCCGACTCCTCGACGAAGTTCGGCATCGAGCGCTGGAAGGACGACTTCGTCCAGCACACCCGCACCGGCCGGCTCTGCCGCCTCGACCCCGACGGCACCGTCACCGTGGTCATCGACGGACTGGCCTTCGCCAACGGCGTCGCGCTGTCGGCGCGCGAGGACTACGTCTGCGTCGCCGAGACCGGCGGGCGCACCGTCGTACGCCGCTGGCTCACCGGCAACCGCAAGGGCATGCGCGACCTGCTCTGCTCCGACCTGCCCGGCTATCCCGACAACATCGCGCGCGGCAGCGACGGCCTCATCTGGGTCACCATCGCCAGCCCGCGCGACCCCGTCGTCGAGCGGCTGCAGACCGGACCGCTCAAGCTGCGCAAGCTCGCCACGAAGCTGCCCACCAGGCTGCAGCCCCAGCCGAAGAAGACCGTGCGCGTCCAGGCCTACGACGACGAGGGCCGGCTGGTGCACGACATCGACATCGACCCGGGTGATCAGGCGACGGCCTACCACATGGTCACCGGGGTGCGTGAGCACGAGGGACGCGTCTGGATGGGCAGCCTCCACGAGGCAGCGATCGCCGTCGTGGACCTGTGACCCCGTAAACTCCCCCCCATGTCCCTGCTCGAGTCGATCACCGGTCCGCGCGACCTCCGCGGTCTCGACGAGGAGCAGCTCGCGACCCTGGCGACCGAGGTGCGCGACCTGCTGGTCCAGAGCTGCTCGCGCGTCGGCGGACACCTGGGCCCCAACCTCGGGGTCGTCGAGCTGACGATGGCGATCCACCGGGTCTTCGACTCCCCGACCGACCGGGTCGTCTTCGACACCGGCCACCAGGCCTACGTCCACAAGATGCTCACCGGCCGCGCCGCCGAGTTCGGCGGCCTGCGCACCGAGGGAGGGCTGTCGGGCTACCCCAGCCAGGCCGAGTCGCCCCACGACATCGTCGAGAACTCCCACGCCTCGACCTCGCTGAGCTACGCCGACGGCCTCGCCAAGGCCTACCGCATCCGCGGCGAGGACCGCCACGTCGTCGCGGTGATCGGCGACGGCGCGCTCACCGGCGGCATGGCCTGGGAGGCCCTCAACAACATCGCCGTCGCCCACGACAGCCGCCTGGTCATCGTCGTCAACGACAACGGCCGCTCCTACACGCCCACGGTGGGCGGGCTGACGACGGCGCTGACCGCCCTGCGCACCAACCCCCGCTACGAGCAGGTCCTCGACCTGGTCAAGAAGCGCCTGACCTCGGTCAAGGGCGTCGGGCCGGCGGCCTACGACGCGCTGCACGCGATGAAGAAGGGCCTCAAGGACGCGCTGGCTCCCCAGGGTCTCTTCGAGGACCTCGGACTCAAGTACGTCGGGCCCGTCGACGGTCACGACCTCGCCGCCATGGAGCAGGCCCTCGCCCAGGCCAAGCGGTTCGGCGGTCCGGTCATCGTCCACGCGATCACCCGCAAGGGCTTCGGCTACGACGCCGCCGAGCGCCACGTGCAGGACCAGTTCCACCAGATCGGCCCGTTCGACGTCGAGTCGGGCGAGAGCGTCCCCAAGGGCGGCATCTGGACCGACTTCTTCACCGACGAGATCGTCACGCTCGGTGCCGAGCGCCCCGACATCGTGGCGGTGACGGCGGCGATGCTGCACCCCGTCGGCCTCGGCAAGTTCCAGGCCCACTACCCCGACCGCACCTTCGACGTCGGCATCGCCGAGCAGCACGCCGCGACGTCCGCGGCCGGCCTCGCGATGGGCGGGCTGCACCCGGTCGTCGCGATCTACGCGACGTTCCTCAACCGGGCCTTCGACCAGGTGCTGATGGACGTCGCACTGCACCGGTGCGGCGTCACGTTCGTGATCGACCGCGCCGGCGTCACCGGCGACGACGGCGCCAGCCACAACGGCATGTGGGACATGTCGATCCTCCAGGTGGTGCCGGGCCTGCGGCTCGCCGCGCCCCGTGACGGGGCCCGCGTCCGCGAGCTGCTCCGCGAGGCCGTCACCGTCGACGACGCCCCCACCGTGCTGCGCCTTCCCAAGGGCGCGCCCCCCGACGACATCCCCGCCATCGGCAAGGCCGGCGGGGCCGACGTGCTGGTCCGCAACGGCGCCTTCGACGTGCTCGTGGTCGGGGTCGGCTCGATGGCCGCGGTCGCGGTCGACGTGGCCGCCCGACTGGTCGACCAGGGCATCGGCGTCACCGTCGTCGACCCCCGCTGGGTGATGCCCGTCGACGCCGCGATCGTCGAGCTCGCCCGGCAGCACTCGCTCGTCGTCAGCATCGAGGACAACGGGCGGGTCGGCGGCTGCGGCGCGACCCTGCTGCAGACGCTCAACGACGCCGGCGTCACCACCCCGTTCCGCCTCCACGGCATCCCGCAGCAGTTCCTGAGCCACGCCAAGCGTGACACGATCCTCGAGCGCATCGGGCTGACCCCCCAGGCCCTCGCCCGCGGCATCGTCGAGGACGTCACCGCCCTCGCCGACGGGGGAGTGCTGGTCGACCGTGTCGACGCGCCGTAGGGCAGCCGTCGCCACCACCCTGACCGCCGCGCTCGCGCTCGCTGCCGCCTGCAGCACCCGCGACCCGTCGGCCGACCCGCCCGACGCACCGAGCAGCACGCTCACCCTGCCCCCGGGCAGCGGTGCGCCGGTGCCCACCCAGGTCGGCACCGCGTCGTCGGGCCCCGCGCGCGAGGTCCGCGCCGACGTCGTCGGCGACCTGCAGCAGCTGCTCGACACTCGTGCCGCCGCGGTGCTCGCCCACGACCGGGCGTCGTTCGAGGCCGGCCTGGCGCCCCGCGCGTCCCTGCTGACCACCGAGGGCGTCTACTTCGACAACCTCGTCCAGCTGCCGCTCTCGAAGCTCTCCTACCGCCTCGAGCCGGCCAGCCTGCTGCGCACCGGTGACGCCTACTGGGGCGTCGTCGAGATCACCCTGCAGCTGACGCCGTACGACGCCCTGCCGACGCGCACCCTCGACCGGTTCCGGTTCGTGCCGGCCGGCTCCGGCTCCTACCGGGTGAGCTCGACGACCGACCGCGCCTGGGAGGCCGACCACGCCGGCCTGCAGCAGCCGTGGGACACCGAGCCGGTCACCGTGCGCGAGGGGGCCGGCGTGCTCGGCGTGTTCGACACCGCCGACGAGCGCGAGTCCCGGGGCGTGGTCCGCTCGGTCCAACGAGGCATCGCCGACGTGTCGGCGCGGGTGCCGTTCGACGAGTGGGGCTCGCAGGCCGTCGTCTACGCGCTCTCCGACCCCCGGTTCCTCGAGGGCTTCGACGACCTGCCCGGTGGTGACCCCGAGGCCCTCGACGGCCTGGCCTTCACCGTGCCGGCCGGCGACGACGAGATCGCCTCGACGCGGTTCGCGCTGAGCCCGACGCTGCTGAGCCGCGCCGGGGCCCGCCGCCCCGACGCCGACCTCGACCGCCTGGTGCGCCACGAGCTGGTCCACGTGGCCGTCGGCACCCACGACGACGGCGTGCCGCTGTGGCTCAGCGAGGGCCTCGCCGAGTGGGTGTCGTGGCAGGCCAGCTCGCCGCAGGAGCGCCGGGTGCCCGCCGCGGCGCTGGCGGCCGCCCGGCGCGGCATCCGCACGATGCCGGGCGACGGGTCCTTCAACGACGACGACGCGGCGACCCACTACGCCCTGTCGTGGTGGGTGTGCGAGTGGCTCGTGCGGACCTACGGGCCCGACGCCCCGTGGACCATGCTCGAGGCGTTCACCCGACGCCCCGGCGACGACCCACGCACGGTCGTGCGCGACCTGCTCGAGATCTCCGTCGACCAGCTCGCCCGGCGCGGGGCGGCGCTGATGCGCACGACATACGCCACGCCGACCACACCGACCACGCCGACCACGCCGACCCCGCCCCGCCCGTCCGCCACCGGATAGCCCTTCTCTCGTCGACCTCCCGGGCGAGGCGTAGGTCACCTCAGCCGAACCGCCCGGGCCGCGCCCTGCCGTCGTCACTAGGGTGGACAGGTGAGCGCAGAGCGGTTGGTCCACATCCTCGACGAGGTGCCCGGACTCGAGGGGCTCGACGAGCTGACCATGGTCGTCGCGCTCGACGGCTTCCTCGACGCCGGCAGCTCGGCGGCGCTCGCGGCACAGCACCTCTCGGCGATCAGCGACGGTGGCTCGGTGGTGGCGACGTTCGACGTCGACCAGTTCCACGACTACCGCGCCCGCCGACCCGCCGTGACGTTCCAGCGCGACCACTACGAGTCCTACGACGCCCCCCGGCTGGTCGTCCGGCTGCTGCGCGACGCGGGCGACGACCCCTACCTCCTGCTCCACGGTCCCGAGCCCGACAACCGGTGGGAGGCCTTCTGTCGGGCGGTGCGCGAGGTCGTCGAGCGGCTCGGGGTCACGCGGGTGGTCAGCGTGGGCTCGGTGCCGATGGCCGTGCCCCACACCCGGCCCATCGCGGTGACCCACCACGCCAACGACGTGCGGCTGATCAGCGGCGTCAACCCGTGGCAGGGCGAGCTCCGAGTGCCCAGCAGCGCCCAGGCGCTGCTCGAGATCCGGCTCGGCGAGTGGGGTCGCGACGCCCTCGGGTTCGTCGCGCACATCCCGCACTACCTCGCCCAGCTCGACTACCCCCGCGCCTCGGTGATCCTGCTGGAGCACGTCGAGCGCTCCGGACGGCTGACCCTCGACCTGACCGACCTGCGCGCCGCCGCCGACGACCGCGAGAGCGAGATCGCCCGCTACCTGTCGGCCAACGAGGAGGTCGGCGACATCGTCGCCTCCTTGGAGCGTCAGTACGACTCCTTCGCGCAGGCCGAGGAGAGCGGGTCGAGCCTGCTCGCCGAGGACCAGCCGATCCCCACCGGTGAGGAGATCGGGCAGCAGTTCGAGCAGTTCCTGGCCGGCCTGGAGGACGACGGCAAGGACACCGGCGACGAGCCGGAGGAGGACCGATGAGCGACCCCGCCCAGGAGCTGATCGCGCTCCTCGACCTCGAGTACCTCGACGTCGACCTGTTCCGCGGCGCCCACCCCGAGTCGACCCGGCAGCGGGTCTACGGCGGGCAGGTCGCCGCGCAGGCCCTCGTGGCCGGCGCCCGGTCGGTGCCCGACGACTTCTCGGTGCACTCGCTGCACTCCTACTTCCTGCTGCCCGGCGACTACGGCGTGCCCGTGATCTACGAGGTCGAGCGGATCCGCGACGGCCGGTCCTTCGCGACCCGCCGGGTGATGGCGCGTCAGCACGGCCGCCCGATCTACTACCAGACCCTGAGCTTCCAGCGTGCCGAGGAGGGCTTCGACCACCAGGACGTGATGCCCGACGTCCCGGGCCCCGAGGACGGCATGGACCTGGTCGAGCTGATGCGCGGCGGGGGCAACGAGGACGCCGACGCGCTCGGCAAGGAGTGGGCCGCCCTCGACGTACGCTGGCTCGGCAACTCGCGCCACGGCCTCGAGCCCGACCCGGCCCACCCCTCGCAGGCCCGGATGTGGATCAGGGTGCGCGGCGAGATGGGCGACAACCCGCTCGACCACCTCGCGGCCTTCACCTACGCCAGCGACGTCTCCCTGCTCGGTGCCTCCCTCGCCGCCCACCCGGCCAACCCGGCGTCGGTCCAGATGGCCTCGCTCGACCACGCCGTCTGGTTCCACCGCCCGTTCCGCGTCGACGAGTGGTGGCTCTACGACCAGACCTCCCCGTCGGCCTCCGGCGCGCGCGGCTTCTCCATCGGCCGGGTCTTCACCCAGGACGGCACGCTCGTCGCGTCGGCCGCCCAGGAGGGCCTGATCCGGCCGAAGACCCGGTAGCCCGCGAGGAACGAGCGGGCTGCCGACCAGGTCTGAAGATCGAGCGAGCGCGCGAGCGAGGGACGAGCTCGCGACCGCGAGTCGAGATCACCGCAGGGACACGTCAACCTGCCTCGGACCTAGAGGGACGTCGTACGACCGGCGAGGTGGGCCTTGCCGCTCGGGCTGGTCAGGCCGAACGCGATGCCGTCGTCGAGCGGGGTGACGCCGAAGGCGACGGTGCCGGGCAGGAGCACGGGCTTCTTGAACGCGACGTCGACGCGTACGGCGTCGGGCAGCCGGTTCTCGAGCGCGGCCACGCAGCGCGCCATGGTCCACATGCCGTGGGCGATCTGGCGCGGGAACCCCAGGGCCTTGGCGGTCACGGGGTAGAGGTGGATCGGGTTGGCGTCGCCGGAGACCGCGGCGTAGCGGCGGCCGAGGTCGGCGGGCAGCTCCCACCGGATCGGCGTGGGCGCGGCCTCGGGGAGGGCCATCCCGTACGACGCACCCTCCTCGGTGGTCGAGCCCCCCTCGGTGGTCGAGCCCTCCTCGGTGGTCGAGCCTGTCGAGACCCCGCGGCGCAGGTAGGCCGACGTCTCCTCCCAGACGAGCTCCGCGCCCGCGCGGACCTCGGTGACGAACTCGTAGACCACGCCCTTGGGGTGCGGCACCGGCGCGCCGACCGACGCGACGACCGACAGCGACTCGCCGATCGCGATCGGACGGTGCTGGGTGATGGAGTTCTCGACGTGCACGGTGCCGATGGCGGGCGCGGGGAACGCCGGGTCGCTCATGATCGCCATCTGCAGGTCGAAGACCAGCAGGTGGGGATAGGGGAGCGGGACGACGTCCTTGGTCGGGAAGCCGCAGACGGCGGCGTACGCCTCGACCGCGGCGCGGTCGACGGTGACCGGCGGGCGGGTGCGGGTCAGACCGGTGAACCCGGCGACCGGCGCCTTCTTGACGCCGGGCAGCTGGTTGACGACCGGGATCGAGGGCAGGGCGGCCCTGAGTAGGGCGGGGATGGCGGACATCGGCGTACCCTCACGCCCCCAGCATCATCTGGCCGCAGACGCGCACCACGTTGCCGTTGACGAGGCTGGACCCGGGGTGGGCGTACCAGGCGATGGTCTCGGCCACGTCGACCGGCAGGCCGCCCTGGGCCATGGCGTTGAGCCGCTGGCCGACCTCGCGGGTCGCGAACGGCACGGCGGCGGTCATCGCGGTGATGATGAAGCCGGGGGCCACCGCGTTGATGGTGATGCCCGTGCCCCTCTCGGCGAGCTCGTCGGCGAGGGAGTCGACGAGGCCGATGACGCCGGCCTTGGAGGTCGCGTAGTTGGTCTGCCCGACGTTGCCGGCGATCCCGGCGATCGAGGCCACGCCGACGATCGAGCCGAAGTCGTGGACCAGGCCCTGGTCGAGCAGCTCCCGGGTGATGAGCTCGGGCGCGGTCAGGTTGACCGCGATCACGGAGTCCCAGCGGGCGTCGTCCATGTTGGCCAGCTTCTTGTCGCGGGTGATGCCGGCGTTGTGGACCACGACGTCGACGCCGCCGTGCTGCGTCTCGAGGTGGTGGGCGATGCGCTGCGGGGCGTCCTTGCCGGTGATGTCGAGGGTGAGCCAGTCGCCGTCGAGCTCCTTCATCAGCGCCTGCAGCTCGCTGGCCGCCTGGGGTACGTCGACCCCGACGACGGTCGCGCCGTCGCGGTGCAGCACCCGGGCGATCTGCTCGCCGATGCCACGGCTCGCGCCGGTGACCAGCGCGACCTTGCCGGCCAGCGGCCGGGTCTCGTCGGCGACGGTGCCGGACGTCGCGCCCTTCGCGGCGTGGGCGCCGATCCGGACGACCTGGCCGGACACGTAGGCGGACTTGGGCGAGAGGAGGAAGGCGAGCGTGCTGGTCGCGGCCGCCTCGGCGCCGTCGGCGACGTAGACCAGCTGGACGGTGCTGCCCTTGCCGATCTCCTTGCCGAGGCTGCGGGTGAAGCCCTCGAGCGCGCGCTGGGCGACGCGCTCGCTGCCCGTGACCTGCTCGGGCGGGGTGCCGAGGACGACGACCCGGGCGTTGGCGGCGAGGCTGCGCAGGACCGGGGTGGAGAAGTCGCGCAATGCGACCAGCTCGGCGGCCGAGGTCAGGCCGGTGGCGTCGAAGACGAGGCCCTTGAGCTTGCCCTCCTCGGGCTTGACCGCCGTGGAGGCGATGCCCAGGGTGTCGAGCAGGCCGGGGAGCGACTCGGCCAGGCGGCCGACCCCGCCGACGAGGACGGTGCCGTCGACCAGGGGCGCGCCCTCGGTCCAGCGCTCGAGCCTGGCCGGGGCGGGCAGGCCGAGGTTCTTGACGAGGATCTTGCCGACCGGCGTGGTGGTGAAGCCCTGGTACTTGTCGCTCATGGCGCGTGCTGCCTCATTCTCTGGAGTGCGGGGACCGGATCACCACATGTAACTGGCCGTGTAACTCACTGTCCACTTATCGTGACGTGACCCTCAAGGCCTTGGACCCGGTGTGGTTACCCGTCAGTATGGTCGCATGATCGAGAAGACCCGTCGCGTCGCCGTCATCGGTGGAAACCGCATCCCGTTCGCCCGTTCCAACGGCGCCTACTCCGACGCCTCCAACCAGGACATGCTCACCGCCGCGATCGACGGACTGGTGGCCCGCTTCGGTCTCGAGGGTCAGCGCCTCGGCGAGGTCGTCGCCGGCGCGGTGCTCAAGCACTCCCGCGACTTCAACCTGACCCGCGAGGCCGTGCTCGGCTCCAGGCTCTCGCCCGAGACGCCGGCCACCGACATCCAGCAGGCCTGCGGCACCGGCCTGCAGGCCGCGATCCAGGTCGCCAACAAGATCGCCCTCGGCCAGATCGAGGTGGGTATCGCCGGCGGCACCGACACCACCTCCGACGCGCCCGTCGCGATCAGCGAGAGGCTGCGCAAGAAGCTGGTCAAGGTCAACGCCGCACGCGACACCGCCGGTCGGCTCAAGGCCCTGGGCCAGATCCGGCCGGGCGACATCGGCCTCGAGATCCCGCAGAACGGCGAGCCCCGCACCCGGCTCTCGATGGGCGAGCACGCCGCGTTGACCGCCCTGGAGTGGCAGATCGGTCGCGAGGAGCAGGACGAGCTCGCCGCCGCCTCCCACCAGCACCTCGCCGCGGCGTACGACGCCGGCTTCCTCGACGACCAGGTCACGCCGTTCCGCGGTGTCGAGCGCGACACCAACCTGCGCGCCGACTCCACCGCCGAGAAGCTCGCCAAGCTCAAGCCGGTCTTCGGCAAGGGCGAGGCCGCCACGATGACCGCCGGCAACTCGACGCCGCTGACCGACGGTGCGTCGGTCGTGCTGCTGGCCTCCGAGGAGTGGGCCGAGGAGCACGGCCTGCCCGTGCTCGCCTACCTCACGGCGTACGAGACCGCGGCCGTCGACTACGTCCACGGCGGCGAGGGCCTGCTGATGGCGCCCGCCTACGCGATGTCGCGGATGCTCCAGCGCGAGGGGCTGTCGCTGCAGGACTTCGATTTCTACGAGATCCACGAGGCCTTCGCCTCGCAGGTGCTGTCGACGCTCAAGGCCTGGGAGGACCCAGTCTTCTGCCAGCAGCGCCTCGGCCTCGACGAGCCGCTCGGCGCGATCGACCGCACCAAGCTCAACGTCAAGGGCTCCTCGCTCGCCGCGGGCCACCCGTTCGCCGCCACCGGCGGCCGGATCATCCCCGTGCTCGCCAAGCTCCTCGCCGAGTCCGAGGGCGGCACGGGGCGCGGTGTGATCTCGATCTGCGCCGCCGGCGGCCAGGGCGTCGTCGCGATCCTCGAGCGGGCCTGACCCCTCTCCGCCGTACGCCGGCCCGTCGCCCTCCGGGGTGGCGGGCCGGCGTCGCGTTGGAGACGACGCGCGGGCGACCAACTCGTGCAATCGAACGAGTTGGGGGGCGGATCAGACGGTTCTGGTCCACCGAGTCGTTCGATCGAACGAGTTGGGGGGCGGATCAGGCGGTTTTGGCCCACCGACTCGTTCGATCGAACGACTCGGGCGGCGGATCAGAACAGCCGCTCAGCGACCGGCGAGGGCCAACGCCGAGGCCACCAGGTGCTCGCGCACCTGGGCGGCGGTGATCGACCCGATGACGGGTACGCCGGGCGCGGACTCGGTCACGGTGAGGCCGACGCGCGCCAGCTGGAGGGCGCCGAGGCCGCTGGCGTAGAGGGTGTTGGCCATCAGGGTGGGATCGCCGGCCACGGTGAAGTCACCCGACGCGACGCCGTCCTCCAGCGCGGTGGTCAGGATCGCCAGGCACGACGAGATGGCCCGGCCGAGGCGGAACAGTGCGCTCTCGGTGATCTCCTCGAGCAGGTCGGAGCCACGACGCCGCATCAGGGCCTGGGCGCAGTCGACGAACGCGGGGTGGGCGACGCCGTAGTCGACGAACGCCCCGACGATCGCGGCGAGGCGGTCGGCCGGCACCGCGGTCGAGGCGGCGGCCTCGGCGAGCGCGTCGCGCAGCTCGTCGAGGTAGCTGACCAGGGTCAGCGCGAACAGCTCTTCCTTGCCGGTGAAGACGCGGTAGACGATCGCGCGGTTGATCCCGACGGCGGCCGCGATGTCCTCGATGCGCATCTCGCCGACCCCCTGGCGGTCGAACTCCGCGCGTGTCGCGGCGATGATCTCGGCCTCGCGCAGCCGGCGCCGGGAGGCCGCCGCACGCCTGCGACCGTCGGTCTCGGGGACACCGGTCGACGTGGTCATCCGAGCATCCTACGAGAAGTTGCAACTCCGAGTTGCACGCCGGTGACGCAGGGCGAGGCTGAGTCCGACCGTGGCCAGGACGCCACCGGGGACCAGCCACCGGGGGAGCGGGCCGTGGGTGCGTGCGGCGAACCACGCGGAGTCGGCTCGGTGGGACCCGACCGACCCCGTCGCCCGCGACGACAGCAGGGAGCCCCTCGAGCGCCACGACCACGCCGAGCCGACGGACGCAGCCGACCCCAGCGAACCGAGCGAGGCGAACGAGCCCGCCGACGCGACGGACAGGACCGACCCCACGCTGCCGACCGACAGGATCGAGCCCTCGGAGGCGATCGACAGGATCGACCCGCGAGAACGCCACGACCACAGCGACCCGCCCGACCTGTCGGGCCCGTCGGGCCCGCGCACCACCGCCGTCATCGGCTCAGCTCCTTGACCGTCTCGAGGGTGTCGGCCTCGCCCGCAGCCTTGTCGTCGCGGTAGCGGACCACGCGGGCGAAGCGCAGCGCCACCCCGCCGGGGTAGCGCGTCGAGGCCTGCAGGCCGTCGATGGCGATCTCGACGACCTGCTCGGGCCGCACGCGTACGACGTAGCCGTCGGTCGGTCCCTCGGCGAGGCCCAGGAATCGTTTGGTCTGCCAGGCCAGCATCTCGTCGGTCATGCCCTTGAACGTCTTGCCGAGCATCACGAACCCGCCGGGCTGCGCGTCGTCGCGGGCGCCGAGATGGATGTTGGACAGCAGCCCCTGACGTCGGCCCGACCCCCACTCGACCGCCAGCACCACCAGGTCGAGGGTGTGGACGGGCTTGACCTTGACCCACGCCGCGCCCCGCCGTCCGGCGGCGTAGGGCGCCGCGAGGTCCTTGACCACGACGCCCTCGTGGCCTGCGGCGAGCACGTGGCGGGTGAACGCCTCGGCCGCCTCGACGTCGGAGGTGACCAGTCGCGGCACCCGGAACTCCGCGGGCACGAGGGCCTCGAGCGCGGCGGCCCGCGCGGTGCCGGGGGAGTCGAGCAGGTCGCGCCCGTCGACGTGGAGCAGGTCGAAGAAGAACGGCGTCACGCGGACGCCGGCGACGCCGTCCTGCAACGCCGTGCGGGACGCCGTCTCCTGGAACGGTCGCGGCCGGCCCGCCGCGTCGAGCGCGAGCACCTCGCCGTCGAGGACGAACGACCTCGCCGGCAGCGACCGGGCCACCTCGACCACCTCGGGAAGTCGAGCGGTGATGTCGTCGAGCGAGCGCGTCACCACCAGCACGGTGTCGTCGGCGGGCGAGCCGCCGTCGCCGAGCCGGTGCACCTGGACGCGGATGCCGTCGAGCTTGGTGTCGACGGCTCCTTCGCCGCCGACCTTGACGAGGGCCTCGGCGACCGTGGGCGCCGAGGACGCCAGCATCGGCAGCACCGGCCGACCGACCTCGAGGCCGATCGCGGCCAGGGCCGTCTCTCCGCCCTCGACGGCCGCCCGGGCGATCGCGACCGTCGACCCGGCGAGCATCGCGGCGCGGCGTACGGCCGCCACCGGCAGACCGACCGCGACGGCGAGACCCTCCTGCACCAGCGCGTCGAGGGCTCCCTGTCGCAGCTCACCGGTGACCAGCCCGCGCAGCCAGGACTGCTCGTCGGCCGTCGCCGCGGCGAACAGCTGGGTCACCGCCGCCGCCCGCGCCGCCTGCGAACCGGGGCCGGAGATGCGCGCCAGGCGCTCGAACGTCGCGTCGACCCCGACCACCGTCAGCGACGCCTCGGCCGCCGGGTCGGGCAGCGACGCGAGCCCGCGCCACCCCACGCCGGTACGCCGCTGGAGCAGCGCCCCTCCGACGTACGACGTCACCACCTCGAGCTCGGGGCCCGCAGCCGCTCGGCTCAGCAGGTCGGCGATCACCGCGACCTTCTGCTTGCGCGAGCGCGTGGCCGCGACCGCAGACGAGGTCGTCACGACGTCGATGAGCAGCATGTCTGCATCCAACACGGCTCCACCCCCAGTGGGCGCCACCCCGCGATGGAGGGAATCAGTGCTGTCCCTGCCCGTCGGTCGAGGTGCGAGGCGCCCCGGCGCCGAGCCTCGAGACCACCGCAGCGCTCTGCGGACCGGGGCGACGTGCGCCGGCACGATCAGACGACACCTCGATCGGGTCGGGTGGGCCGGCTGCGGGGGTCTCGAGGCTCAGGCCTGGCGGCCTTCGCACCTCGACCGGCGTGGGGGTGGTGTGGTCTGGTCGGGTGGGTCGGCTGCGGGGGTCTCGAGGCTCAGGCCTGGCGGCCTTCGCACCTCGACCGGCGTGGGGGGGGTGTGGTCTGGTCGGGTGGGTCGGCTGCGGGGGTCTCGAGGCTCAGGCCTGGCGGCCTTCGCACCTCGACCGGCGTGGGGGGGGTGCTCACCCTCGCGGGGTCGTGACCTCCAGGACGGCGGCGGTGACGGCTCCGCGCACGACCTGCTCGAAGACGTCCTCGAGCTCGGGGACGCCGTCGAAGTAGCCGCTGGCCTCGAGGGCGACGAAGCCGTGCAGGGCGGAGAAGATGGCCATGCCGGTGGGGATGGTCTGTCGTTCGGGCAGGCCGGTGGAGCGCACCATCACGCCCATCGCCTCGATGACGTCGCCGGCGGCGGCGAAGAACCCGTCGCGGTCGATCGGGGCCCGGGTGAGGGCCGCGTAGCGCTGGGGGAAGGCGCGCGCGAAGGCGCGCAGCTCGTGGCTGAGCACGCGCAGGCCGTCGGCGCCGGCGTGGCCCATCGCGGCACGCTGGACCTGGCGTCCGAGCAGGCTCATCGCGCGCACCTGGATCTCGCTGCGCAGGTCCTCGAGGTTGGTGACGTGGTTGTAGAGCGACGAGACGCGGGTGTCGAGCTCGGCGGCCAGCAGGGTCATCGACAGTGCGTCGAAGCCGTCGCGGTCGACGATCGACTCGGCGCTGGCCAGCACGGTCTCGCGGTCGAGGCGACCGCGCCGCTCGGCGGGTCTCGCGGTCAACGGGGACCCCCAGGATCGGTGACAGGTTTTCGTATGAACACGAAGGACTATAGCCGGGCTACATGCCGGTGAAGTCCGCCTCGCGACCCTCGGCGAACGCGGTCAGCGCCTCGAGGTTGGCCGGGCCGCCCATCAGCTCGGCGAACGCCGCGTTCTCGAGCTCGCGGGCGGCGGCGATGCCGTCGCGCAGCGGGGCGAGCATCGTCCGCTTCACCGCGACCAGCGACGAGATCGGCCGCGACGCCAGCACCGCCGCGTGCCGGTGCGCCTCGGCGAGCAGGTCGTCGGGCTCGCAGACGCGCCAGACCAGGCCCATCCGCAGTGCCTCCTGGGCCGAGACCCACTCGGCCGAGAGCAGCATCCACGCGGCGTCCTGGCGTCCGACGAGCCGGGGGAGGAGGTAGGAGGACGCCGCCTCGGGGGCGACGCCGAGCGAGGTGAAGGGGCACTTGAGCCGCGCGGTCGACGACATGAACGCCAGGTCGGCGAACCCCAGCACCGTCGTACCGATGCCGAGGCCGAGCCCGTTGACCGCGCAGACGAGGGGCTTGTCGAAGGCCTCGAGGGCGTCGATCAGCCCGGGGAACCCGTGCCGTCCGCGCTGGAAGGTCGGGTCGGTCGCGATCCGGTGCATCTCGAGCAGGTCGGTGCCGGCCGAGAACGCACGGCCGGTGCCGGTCAGCAGCACCACGGCGACGGCCGGGTCGGCGGCCGCGTCGATCAGGGCGTCGGCGAGGGCGTCGTACAGCTCCTCGTTGAAGGCGTTGAGCGCGTCCGGCCGGTCGAGGGTCAGCGTCCGGACCCGGGCCTCGTCGGTGATGAGCAGCGTCATGCGCCGCACCCTAGGTGAGATGTCGGGGGTCCCGCCTACGCTGTCCGCGTGGGTACGACGGGGCAGCAGCGGGTCTGGCGGCCCGACTGGCCGTGCGGTCTGGGCGTGCTCCGACTCCATCGACGCGGGGCTGGCGACCCGACGTTCAAGACCGACGACGCGCGCGACGGCGGCCGCACCTGGCGCGGCATCCGAACCCCGCAGGGCCCGGCCACCCTGGCCCTCGCGGTCCGGCCGGCCGACGGCGAGGTCCACGCCGAGGCGTGGGGTCCCGGCGCCGCCTGGGCGCTCGAGTCGCTCCCGGCGATGCTCGGTGCCGAGGACAGCTGGGACGGCTTCGAGCCCCGCCACCCGGTGCTCGCCGAGGCCCGCAAGCGCTTCCCCCATGCCCGCCTCGGCCGCACCGGGCTGCTGATGGAGGCGCTGGTGCCGGCGATCATCGAGCAGAAGGTCACCGGTCAGGAGGCCTTCGCCGGGTTCCGGATGCTGGTCCTGCGCTTCGGCGAGCCGGCCCCCGGCCCGGGTGCCGACCGGCGGCTCCGGGTGCAGCCCGACGCCGCCACCCTCCGCACGATCCCGTCGTGGGAGTGGCTCAGGATGCACGTCGACCCCGCCCGGTCGCGCACGCTGGTGACGGCGGCGCGCGTCGCCGACGCCCTCGAGCGCGCGGTCGTGCTCGGGCCGCAGGAAGCCGACCGGCGGCTGCGCAGCCTGCCCGGCATCGGCGCCTGGACCAGTGCCGAGGTCCGTCAGCGGACCTTCGGCGACCCCGACGCCGTCTCGTTCGGCGACTACCACGTCGCCAAGGACGTCGGCTGGGCGCTGACCGGCACCCCTTTCGACGACGCCGAGATGCAGGAGTTCCTCGAGCCGTGGCGCCCCCAGCGCGGCCGGGTGCCGGCGCTCGTCGCGATGGCCGGCCTGCGCCGGCCCCGCCACGGCGCCCGGATGGCGCCGCGGACCCACCTGCCGGCCTCGGTGACCCGGCCTCGGTGACCCGGCTCGCCGACGCCGCCTGCGCTCAGCTGAGGACGCGCTCCTCGCGGACCGGCACCAGCGCCACGGCGACGGCGGGCAGCACGGCCGCGACCGCGAACGTGGCGGCGTACCCGGCGTGGGTGACGAGCAGCCCGCCCAGCGGCGGCACGAGCGCGCTGGTGAGGAACTGCGCGGTGTTCTGGACGCCGAGCGCGCGGCCCGACCAGTGCGGACCGGCGCGCTCGGCGACGGCGGTGAACGCCAGCCCGTTGTCGGCGACGGTGAGGACGGTGGCGACCACGAGCAGGGGTACGGCGACGCCGACGTCGAGCCCGGCGGCCAGGGCGAGCAGCGCCATGGTGGCCGAGGCCGAGACCGCCACCCAGCGCAGCGGGAGCATCCGCGAGCCCACCAGGTCCGAGAGCTGACCCGCCGCGATCCGCCCGAACGCGGCGACCACCTGCGCCACGGCGACCAGGGTCCCGGCCGCAGCCGGGGACCAGCCGCGCTCCTCGACGAGCCACACCAGGCTGAAGGTCCACACGACGAACTGCGGGACGACGAGCAGGACCGAGACACCGTGGATGCGGGCGAGGTAGGAGTCGGCCCGGTAGGGGCTCGGGGCGCCGCCCTCCGCCGCAGCGGGGCGGGGCGGGTCGACCACGACGACGGCGACGACCTCGGCGGCCACGGCCGCTGCGACGGTCGGCACGAGCAGGGCGGCCCCGATGCCGTGGGCATCGGCGATCACGGCCATGCTCACCGCGGCCATGGCGACCCCGGCGGGCTGGGCCATCTGCCGGATGCCCATCGCGAGACCCCGGCGATGCGGCGGGAACCAGCCCACGACCACGCGACCCGAGGCGGCGTTGGCGCTCGCGGCCGCGGCCCCGGCCAGGAACAGGGCCACCGTCAGGAGCACCAGCCCGTGCACCAGGACGGCGACCAGGCTGAACCCCGCGGTCAGTGCCAGTCCCGCGATCAGGACCCGCCGCTCGCCCCGGCGGTCGGTGAGCACCCCCCACGCCACCAGCGTGAGCATCACGCCGAGCGTGGGGGCGGCCGCGACCACGCCGGCCTGCGCGAGGGTCAGTCCCTCGTGCTCGCGCAGGGCGGGGATGAGGAACGCCGGCCCGTGGGCGGCGATCGCGCTGGCCGCCTGGCCCAGGGTGCTCGCGCCGAGCATCGACCAGCGACGTGCGGTGCCGATCGTGGTCGGGTCGAGGGTCGCGCTCACTGCTCGAGTAGACCCCGGCGCCGCGGTGTGCGACGTACGGATCTCAGCGCTCAGGGTGTGAAGAATCCCACCGTGCCCGGGCCCCGATAGGTTGGGCGGGTGCGCAGGGGTCCAGACGTCGACAGGGTGCTGGCCGTGCTGCGCCGCACGCTGATGACGATCCTCGGGCTCCAGCTCGTGATCGCCGTGACGATGTCGGTGGTCGACTCCTACCGACGCCGCGGCAAGAAGCCCAAGCCGTTCCCCACGACGGCGCCGCGAGCGGTCGAGATCGGCGAGAGCACGGTCACGACGTACACGTTCGGACGCGACCTCTACGACGACATGCTCGCCGCGATCGCGGGCGCCGAGAGGCAGATCCTCTTCGAGACCTACATCTGGAAGGGCGACGCGACGGGCGAGCGGTTCAAGGCCGCGCTGGCCGCGGCCGCCGATCGCGGGGTCGAGGTGCTCTGCATCTACGACGGCTTCGCCAACCTCGTCGTCTCGCCGGTGTTCAAGCGGTTCCCGCCGTCGATGAAGGTGCTCAAGTTCCCGGTCTACGCCGCGGGCTGGCGGTTCTTCGACCTGCGGCGCTACGGCCGCGACCACCGCAAGATCCTCGTCGTCGACGACACCGTCGGCTTCGTCGGCGGCTACAACATCGGCGACGCCTACGCGACCGAGTGGCGCGACACGCACGTGCGGATCACCGGGCCCGGGGTCTGGGACCTCAAGCGCGCGTTCGCCGACTTCTGGAACCTGCACCGGCGGCGTCGCATCCGCCACAGCGAGCGCCCCCTGCTCCTCGAGACTGCGTCGCAGTGGGAGCCCCGGATCCGGGTGCAGCGCAACGTGCCGCGGCTGTGGATGTTCCCGATCCGCGCGATGTACCTCGAGGCGATCAACCGCGCGAGCAAGAACGTCTGGCTCACGACGGCCTACTTCATCCCCGACCAGGACTTCGTCGATGCGATGAAGGACGCCGCCCGGCGCGGGGTCGACGTGCGCCTGCTGGTGCCGCTGAAGTCCAACCACATCGTCGCCGACTGGATCTCGCGCGGCTACTTCTCCCAGCTCCTCGACGCCGGCGTGCAGGTGCTGCGGTTCAAGGGCGCGATGGTGCACGCCAAGACCGCGACCGTCGACGGCACGTGGTCGACGGTCGGCACCGCCAACATCGACCGGCTCAGCCTGCAGGGCAACTACGAGATCAACGTCGAGATCATCGATGCCGGCCTCGCGTCGCGCCTCGAGGAGATCTTCCTCACCGACCAGTCCAACTGCGCGCCGCTGACCAGCGCCGAGTGGGAGACCCGCGACCTGCACCGCAAGTTCACCGAGTCGTTCCTGGCCCCCCTCCGCCCGCTGCTCTGAGGGCGGTCGTCCAGGCGGTCGTCCAGGCGGTCGTTCAGGCGGTCGTTCAGAACTGTCGGTGGGCCGCCGTACGCTCGGAGCATGCGTCCTGTCACCGACCTCCAGCGCCGCCTGGCCCCCTTCAAGGTCGTCTCCGACTACTCACCCTCCGGCGACCAGCCGGCGGCGATCGAGGAGATCACCCACCGGGTCGAGGGCGGCGTCCAGGACGTCGTGCTGCTGGGCGCCACCGGCACCGGCAAGACCGCGACGGTGGCGTGGGTGGCCGAGCAGGTGCAGCGCCCGATGCTGGTGCTCCAGCCCAACAAGACGCTGGCCATGCAGTTCGCCAACGAGCTGCGTCAGCTCTTCCCCGACAACGCCGTCGAGTACTTCGTCTCCTACTACGACTACTTCCAGCCCGAGGCCTACATCCCGCAGACCGACACCTACATCGAGAAGGACTCCTCGATCAACGAGGAGGTCGAGCGGCTGCGTCACTCGGCGACCAACTCGCTGCTGACCCGGCGCGACGTGATCGTGGTCTCGACGGTGTCGTGCATCTACGGCCTCGGCACCCCCCAGGAGTACGTCGACCGGATGCTGCGGCTGCGGGTCGGCGAGGAGCGCGACCGCGACTCGATCCTGCGCCAGCTCGTCGAGATCCAATACACGCGCAACGACATGGCCTTCACGCGCGGCACCTTCCGGGTGCGCGGCGACACCCTCGAGATCTTCCCGGTCTACGAGGAGCACGCGGTCCGCATCGAGTTCTTCGGCGACGAGATCGAGCGGCTCATGTCGCTGCACGCCGTGACGGGCGAGGTCCTCACCGAGGACAAGGAGCTCTACGTCTTCCCGGCCACCCACTACGTCGCCGGTCCCGAGCGCATGGAGCGGGCGATCCGCGGGATCGAGCTCGAGCTCGAGGACCAGCTCGCGACGTTCGAGAAGCAGGGCAAGATGCTCGAGGCCCAGCGGCTGCGGATGCGCACGACCTACGACATCGAGATGATGCGCCAGGTCGGCTCCTGCGCCGGCATCGAGAACTACTCGATGCACATGGACGGGCGCACGCCCGGGTCGGCTCCCAACTGCCTGCTCGACTACTTCCCCGAGGACTACATGGTCGTCATCGACGAGTCCCACGTGGCGGTTCCCCAGATCGGCGGCATGTACGAGGGCGACCGCTCCCGCAAGCGCAACCTGGTCGACCACGGGTTCCGCCTGCCGAGCGCGATGGACAACCGGCCGCTGCGCTGGGAGGAGTTCCTCGAGCGGATCGGCCAGACGATCTACCTGTCCGCGACTCCGGGCGACTACGAGCTCGACAAGGTCGAAGGAGACGTCGTCGAGCAGATCATCCGGCCCACCGGCCTGATCGACCCCGAGGTCGTCATCAAGCAGACCAAGGGCCAGATCGACGACCTGATCCACGAGATCCGCACCCGGGCCGACAAGGACGAGCGCGTCCTGGTCACCACGCTGACCAAGAAGATGTCCGAGGACCTCACCGACTACCTCCTCGACGCCGGCATCCGCACCCGCTACCTCCACTCCGAGGTCGACACGCTGCGTCGCATGGAGCTGCTCAGCGAGCTGCGCCGGGGCGAGTACGACGTGCTCGTCGGCATCAACCTGCTCCGCGAGGGCCTCGACCTGCCCGAGGTGTCGCTGGTCTCGATCCTCGATGCCGACAAGGAGGGCTTCCTGCGCTCCGACAAGTCGCTGATCCAGACGATCGGCCGCGCCGCACGCAACGTGTCGGGCCAGGTCCACATGTACGCCGACAAGATCACCCCCTCCATGGAGAAGGCGATCGACGAGACCAACCGGCGGCGCGCCCTCCAGGTCGACTACAACAAGCGGCACGGCGTCGACCCGCAGCCGCTGCGCAAGCGGATCGCCGACATGTCCGAGGTCCTGGCCCGCGACAGCGAGGACACCGAGGCCCTGCTCCAGACCTGGGCGGGCACGGCGGCCAAGGGTCGCGCCGGCGGCGCCAAGGCCCGCCAGCCCGTCCCGGTGCTGGGCGAGAAGGCGGCGGGCCACCACGCCAAGGACCTCGCCGGTCTGCCGAGCTCCGAGCTGGCCCAGCTGATCCAGGACCTCACCGACCAGATGAAGCAGTCGGCCGCCGGGCTCAACTTCGAGCTCGCGGCGCGCCTGCGCGACGAGATCAACGACCTCAAGAAGGAGCTGCGCCAGATGATGGAGGCGCAGCGTTGATCGGGTCGCTGCGGGCCGGCTCGCACCGCGTCCCCGCGCTGCCCTCGTAGGGCTGCCGCGATCCGGTCCGGCGGGGACGACCGGTGCGGCGGCCGGGCCTGCGCTCCGTGCGCCGTGTGGCCCGGACCGGCGGTGGCCCGGGCGCCGGGCGCCGGGCGCTGCGACCGTCGGGTCGAGCCGGGTCGGCGCGGCCCGGGTCCTAGGGTGGTGGGAGTGACGGGACGCGAGACGGAGCAGGGCGGCCGTCTCGCCTGCGCCGTGTGGGGCGTCGGGCTGGGTGCCTACTTCGTCGCGGTCTTCCACCGCAGCTCGCTCGCCGTCGCCGGTCTGCTCGCCACCGACCGGTTCGACATCGGCGCCGCCCAGCTCGCCACCTTCACGATGATGCAGCTGCTCGTCTACGCGCTCATGCAGGTGCCGGTCGGCCTGCTCATCGACCGGTTCGGTCCGCGGGCGGTGATGCTGACCGGGACGCTGCTCCTGACCGCCGCGCAGGCCGGGTTCGCGCTCGCCGAGACCTACCCGGCGGCGCTGGTCGCCCGGCTGTTCGTCGGGATGGGCGACGCCATGACGTTCATCTGTCTGCTCCGGCTGGTGAGCCGCTGGTTCCCGGCCCGCCGGGTCCCGCTCATCACCCAGCTCACCGGCACCCTGGGCCAGCTCGGCGCCGTCGTGGCGGCGGTGCCGATGACCTTCGCGCTGCGCGAGCTCGGCTGGACCGGCGCCTACCTGACGACCGCGTCGCTCGGGCTGCTGCTCGCTGTCGGCCTCGTGGTGGTCGTGCGCGACTCGCCGGAGGAGCGCCGCCTGACCGGACCGCAGCTGTCGCTGACCGCCGTACGCCGCAGCCTCTCGGCGTCCTGGGCCCACCCCGGCAACCGACTGGGCTTCTGGATGCACTTCACCAGCCAGTTCAGCGCCACGACCCTGTCGCTGCTGTGGGGCTACCCGTTCCTCGTGCAGGGCGAGGGTCTCTCCTCCGGCACGGCCGGGGTGCTCCTCAGCCTGATCGTCGTCGCGGCGTGGTACTCCGGCCCGCTGCTGGGCTACCTGGTCGGTCGCCACCCGTGGCACCGCTCGACGATCGTCATCACCATCGTCTGCGCCATCGTCGTGGTCTGGACCGCCGTCCTCGCCTGGCCCGGTACCGCACCGCTGTGGCTGCTGGTGGTGCTGACCCAGGTCGTCGGCATCGGGGGACCGGCCGCGGTCATCGGCTTCGACCTGGCCCGCACCTCCAACCCCGCCGAGCGGATGGCCAGCGCCACCGGGATCATCAACCAGGCCGGCTTCGCGGCCAGCCTCGTGCTGGTGGTGGCCGTCGGGCTGATCCTCGACTGGCGCACGCCGGGCGGATCCTCGGACTACACGCCCGAGGCGTTCCGCTGGGCGATGAGCGCCCAGTACGTGCTGTGGGCCCTCGGGCTCGCGCAGATCGTCCGATACCGCAGGCGCGCGCGCCGCGTGATCGACCGAGCCGGCCTCGAGGCGGGGACGACGGTCGGATGAGCGACGTCGAGCACACCCCCGATGGCCGCTACATCGTGGTCAAGGGCCGCCGGTGGCGGGCCACCGACCCCGACATCCCCGACCCGCGGCGCGACGAGCTGCAGCACGTGCTGATGGCGTGGCGTCGCGAGGTCAAGCGCACGAAGGGGACCGACGAGGAACGCCGCTCGCGCGACGGCGTCCAGGCGGTCAAGGTCGCGCTCGGCGAGCGCGGCACCCCGTGGTGGGGGCAGACGGACGCCGAGCGACGCGAGCGGTGGGAGGCCGTCGTACCGGAGCCGTGAGTCCCGACCGGTGCCGGTCAGGACGCGGCGGCGACCAGCCGAGCGGCCTCGCTGCGTGCGCGGCTGCGGGCGGGCCGCGTCGCGAGCTCGTGGATCTCGGGCGGTAGCCGGTGGTCGGGCACCTCGACCACGACGTCGGCGAGGAGCGACAGCAGGTCGGCGAGGCCCGCCGGGACGCGCGGCGCGGTGGCCGCCGAGGCGGCCAGCGCGATCGCGACCGGCCACCAGGTCGGCAGCCCGCCGTGGTGGAAGAGCGTGCGCAGCACCGGCGTCGCGCGGGCCGGGGTCAGCAGCCCCCGCGCGGCGTGGTCGAGCACGGCGGTGCGGAGCAGGTCGGGATCGAGGCGTTCGGGGGTGCCTCGGCGGGCCACCTCGGCGACCACCTCCTCGCGGCTCAGGTCGGAGCCGACCAGGGCGCCGACGAGCCGGTCGGCGACAGCCGGGCCGTGTCCGTGGAGCGTGAGGAGCGCGGCGACCTCGGCGGGTGCGATGAAGTCCCGGTGGTGCGCCCAGGGGATCGCGAGGTCGGGTCGGCGAGGCACGATCCGCAGCAGCGCCGCGGCAGTCCCGCGGCCACGCTCGGAGAGCACGCCCGAGGGGGCGACGTGCGTCTCGGCCCAGCTGACCGGTCCGTCGTCGAGGGCGTGGCGCCACGCCGCCGGGCCCGGGGCCTCGTCCACCTCGCTGCGCAGGGCGGGGAGTCCGCCGCCCTCGACCCACCGGCGCACGACGTCGGCCACCGGCATCGGGTCGGGACCCGACACGGCCGGGTCGGTCAGCAGCTGCGCGTCGAGCTCGTCGAGCCGGTCGACGGCGTCGTCGCCCCACGGACGCAGCCGGTGCAGAGCCAGCACGAGGTCGAGGGGCCCGATCGGGCCCTCGGGGATCCGGTGCACGAGCTCGTCGAGCGCCAGGGTGCCGTCGTACCGGCTGGGGGTGCTCAGGGGCGAGGCGCGGCGCGGGGCCAGGAGCAGTGCCTCGCACGCGTGCAGCAGCAGGACCCGTGTGGGCGGACTGCTGAGCGCGTGGGGAAGCAGGGGATCCGCTGAGCGGATCGACCGGTCGAGCCGCAGGACGGGCGGGCGTCGGCCCGGGAAGTCCCAGAGCACGGGGTTCTCGAGTCCTGGTCCGAGCTCGGTCTCGGACCGGGCCGACCACAGCCGCGGGTAGGTCTCCAGGGTCAGGGCTCCGCTCGCCCAGAGCCCGACCGCCGCTCCGACCGGACCGGGGTAGGGGCTCGGCCAGGGGTCGTACGCCCCGGGGGCGACGTCGAGCGACGCGAGGGGCGCGTCGCGGACCGCGTCGCGCAGGTCCGCGTCGGCGAACCGACGGGTCGCCCGGGTCAGATCGGCAAGCAGCACGTCCGGGCGCACCCAGCCGTCGGGGAGGTCGTTGGTCAGGAGCAGGTGGTAGCGCTGCAGCCCGTCGTCGCCGACGCGAGCCGCCAGGGTGACCAGGTCGTCCTCGCGACCCACGGAGACCCGCTGGTCGCCGGGAGACGGGTCGAGGGCGAGGGACCACAGGCTGAGCGACATCGCCGAGGTGGCAGGCATCGACGCCGCCACGGTGGCACCCAGGCGGTCGACCAGCACTCGTGCCTCCCGGGCCGCCTTCGTCGCCGTCCGGGTCTCGGCGTCAGCGGCCAGTGCCCGGATGTGAGGTCCGGGCGCGCCCGCCCGGAGGCGGGCATACCGGGCCAGCAGGCGCAGCAGGTCGTGGAGACCGGCCGTCCGTTGCTCGGCGGCAACGTCGGCGACGACGAGGGCGGCGGCGTACGCCGCGGACAACCCGCCACGTTCGAACAGGATCTCCAGCTGCCGACAGAGGCGACCGACCAGCAGCGTGCCCTGCACGAGGAGTGCCCGGTGCTCGGTCACGAACACGTCGGAGTCGAAGCGATCGGCAGCCATGGCGCGCAGCACCTCGTCGACGACCCAATCCTCCTCGAGCACGCGCACGTTGCGGCCGCGGCGCAGCAGGGAGGTCCACCGCGGCAGCGCGGCCGGGACCACGGGTGGCTTGCGTCCACCCGCCGGCGTCGGGGGGTGGCTCCACGCCTCGCTGACGTCGCGCTCGCCGGTGGTCGGCGGTGGGTCGGCGTGGCCCAGGACGACCAGGGCCTCGGCGGCCCGTACCTGGAACGATGCGTGGTCGTCGTGCTCCACACAGGTGCGGATCGCGTCGCGGCAGGCCGGCGCCCCGAGGCGGGTGACCACCTCCGCCTCGGTGAGCCGGGTCAGCAGCGACTCCCGCAATCGACGCTCCGGACGCGTCGCGACCACACCGGCGAGTCGAGCGAGCCCGGCGGCGTCGGCCAGGTCGACGGCCAGCGGGAGGACCAGGTCGGCGACCGAGACGTGCCGTTCGAGGACCAGGGCGTGAGCCTGCGCGAGACCACCGGTCAGGTCGGCGGGCGTGACTCCGAGCGACCGCAACAACGACGCCAGGACCCGTTGGTTCGACGGTCGGCTGTCGTCGTCGAGAGCGGCCAGGGTCTGGGAGACCAGCAGGTCACGGTCCACCAGGTCACGATCGACCAGGTCCGCGACGTCCTCCGTCGTGAGCTCCAGCCGCCACTGGCCGAGCTGTCCGGACCCCACCAGGTGCAGCAGGGTGTCACCGGGGTCGACCTCCGCGAGGAGCAGGTCGAGCGGGCTTTGCTTCCGCAGGACGAGGAACCGTGCGTCCATCGCCTCCCGGAAGGTCCCGTCGGGCGGGCCGAGCCGCAGCAGCAACCGCCAGCCGTCGGTCGGTATCGCGTTGAGGGCCGCGGCCGTGGTGGCGAGGAACCGGCTGCGCCAGCCCGGGTCGGCCTCCTCGACGCGACGTACGAAGCCATCGGCCAGCACCGAGGTCGCGTCGTCGAGGAGCGTCCACCGGATCCGGTCGGCCGCGGCCTCGGGCGGCAGCAGCGCCACCGCGCACCGCGCCTCGATCCACCGCAGGCGAAGCACGTCGGCTCGCTCGGGCAGGAGGCCGTGGCCCAGGTCGCGGAACCAGGGACCCGACGTGTCGAACCAGGTCCCCGCCTCGACCTTGGCGGCGCCGTCGAGCTTCTCGACGAGGCTCACGGCACCGTCGTGGTCGACGGCCCGGACCAGCGCGATCAGGTCGGCAACGCCAGGCACGGGGGTCACGCTATCCGCGCGCGACGCCGAGCGAGCGCTCCAGAAGGCGCGCCGCCTCCGGGTACGCCGCGGGGTGGGGCCCGGAGAAGCTCAGCCGGAGGTAGGGGGCGGGGGCCTCGGCGGGGAACCACTCGGTGCCGGCGGCGACGGCCACGCCGGCGCGGCCGCACTCGACGACCAGCGCCTCGACGTCGGTGTCGTCGGGCAGGCGGACCCAGAGGTTGAGGCCGCCGGGTGGCAGGTGCTCGAGGTGGGCGCTGGGCACGTGCTCGCGCAGCGCGTCGGCGAGGAGGTCGCGGCGGGTGCGCAGCTGGTCGCGCAGGCCGCGGAGGTGGGTGCGCCAGCCGGGGTGGGTCACCACGTCCACGGCGGCGGCCTGCAGCAGCCCGCTGACGTACATCGACTCCGCCGCCTGGTCGGCCAGCAGCCGGGCCCGGGCCGGGCCGCGGGCGACGACGGCTGCGACCCGCAGGGCGGGGGACACGCTCTTGGTGAGCGAGCGGAGGTAGATGACGTGGCCGCCGTCGTCCTGCGCGGCCAGCGGGGAGGGCGTCGAGGTGATGCCGAACTCGTGGGCCCAGTCGTCCTCGACGAGGAACGCGTCGTGCGCCCGCACCACCTCGAGGACCTGCGCGCCGAGCGCCGCGGACCACTGGGCACCGGTCGGGTTGGCGTAGTGGGGCTGGGCGTAGAACGCCCGGGCTCCGGTCTCGGCGAACGCGCGGTCGAGCTGGGCGGGGTCGGGTCCGTCCGGTCCAGCGGCGACCGGCACCAGTCGCACGCCGGCGTGGGAGGCGGCCCGGATGGCGCCCCAGTAGGTGGGAGACTCGGTCAGGAGCACCTGCCCGGCCGTCACGACCGAGCGGAAGACGGAGCTGAGCCCGCTCTGGCTGCCGGGCACGACGATCACCTCGGCCGGGGCCGGGGGCGTGAGGTGGCCCGGGGTGTGCGTCGCCAGCTGGCCGGCGAACCAGGCCTGCAGCTCCGGGAGCCCGGCCGTGGGTGACCGGCCCAGCCCGGCGTCCGACCGCGCGGCCCGGGTGAGCGCGGAACGCACGAGACGCTCGGGGAGGAGGTCGCGGTCGGGGTAGCCGGCGTGCAGGGCGATGGCGTCCGGCGGTGTGCCGCGCAGCGCCGTCGGGAGCCCGGCGAGGTCACTGCGCGCCGGGCCGAGCGCGGAGGTCTGCCAGGCGTGGTCGGCGGGGCGCGTCGCCCGGACGGCGCGGACGAACGTGCCCACGCCGGGACGCGTCTCGACCAGACCCTGCGCGACGAGGGTGCGCAGCGCCTGCTGCACGGTGACCGGGCTGGCGCGGTGCTCGGCGGCCAGGGTGCGGGTGGACGGCAGCCGGGCGCCCGGCGGCGCGCCGCGGATCCAGGCGGACAGCGCCGCCACGATCCGTCCGCTGCTATCGTCGTCCATGACGAGTGACGATAGCGCTACTCCCCGAAACGACCTGGCGCTACTGCCCGCGAGGTCGGGCCTCGGCTGGGGCTTCCTCGGCGTCCTGGCCTTCTCGTTCACGGTCCCGTTCACCCGCGTGGCCGTCGAGGGCCTGTCGCCGCTGTTCATCGGGGCGGGCCGCGCCGTGGTGGCCGCCGTCCTGGCCGCGGTCTGCCTGGCGGCCACCCGCCAGCGGCGCCCGTCGCGCCACCAGTGGGCCCGCCTGCTCGTCGTCGGGGGCGGGGTCGTGGTCGGCTTCCCGCTGCTGACGTCGTTCGCCCTCACGTCGGTCCCGGCCAGCCACGGCGCCGTCGTCATCGCGATGCTCCCGGCCGCGACCGCCGTGACGACGGTGGTGCGCACGGGCGAGCGACCGCCGCGGGCGTTCTGGCTCGCCGTGCTCGCCGGCGCGGTGGCCGCCCTCGTCTTCGCCTCGGTCCAGGACGGCGCCCTGGAGCCGCCCGGCTGGGCCGACCTGCTGCTGGTGGGCGCGGTGCTGTCCGCCGCCGTCGGGTACGCCGAGGGCGGGCTGCTCTCGCGCGAGCTCGGCGCGTGGCAGACCGTCTCCTGGGCGCTGGTCGGCGGCGCCCCGCTCATGCTCGCGCTCACCCTGGTCGCCGTACGACGGGACCCACCGCAGGCCACCCCCACCGAGTGGGCGGCCTTCGCCTACCTCGGGGGCGTCAGCATGTTCCTGGGGTTCTTCGCCTGGTACCGCGGCCTCGCCGTCGGTCCGATGTCGTCGGTCAGCCAGGTCCAGCTCGTCCAGTCGGTCCTCACGCTCACCTGGGCCGGCCTGCTCCTCGGGGAGCGGCTGACGGTCGCGACGCTGGTCGGCGGGCTCGTGGTGATCGGGTGCGCGGCCGGGGCGGTGCGGGTGAGGCTCGCGGTGGCGGACGGCGACCCGGCGGACGGCGACCCGGCGGAGGGCGACCAGATCAGGAGTCGTCGGCCCGACCGGTGCCCCGGCCCCGGGCGGTGAGCCCGACCAGGCGGGCGACGACCAGCGCGACGTAGAAGACGCCGGCCAGCTGCTCGAGCATCACCAGCGACCGCGCGTGGTCCATCACGGGGTAGACGTCGGACAGCCCGACAGAGGTGAGCGTGGTGAAGGAGAGGTAGAGCAGCTCGAACCACGGTCGCTCTGCATCGCCGCTGTAGCCGACGAAGGAGCCCGGCCACACCACCTGGGCGGCCGCGTAGACGTAGGCGAAGGCCCAGGCCACCACGGTGAACGCCGCACCGGTCGCGAACAGCTCGTCGCGGGTGACCCGGTCGTCGTGGAAGAGGTAGCGGATCATCGCGTAGGAGACGAACAGGTAGAACGGCACGTGGAACAGGGCCGAGGAGAGCACCACCCAGCCGGCGTCGTCGGTCACCGCCTCCAGGACGCTGAGGACCATCGCCGGGCCGGCCAGCAGCAGGGCGACCCACGACAGTGTCGGCGTACGACGCACGGCCCAGGCCGCGACCAGCACGACGCCCACCTGGACGGCGCCGAGCGCCGCGCGACCGGCCACGTTGCCGTCGAGGAACGGGTAGGCCAGCACGGCGAGCACCTGGAGCCCGAGGAGCAGTGCCGAGGGATGGTCGCGGACCGCGACCACGACCGGGTGCGTCCTCACGAGAGGCTCTTGGGCCAGCGCTGCTGCCGCGCCTGCTTCTTCTCCAGCGCCTGCACCCGCTCACGCACGATCTGCTCGTGGTTGCCGACCACCCGCACGACGTTGAGGAGGGTCACGGCGTTGACGATCAGCGGCCACGGGAAGTCACCGCCGTCGGTGCCGACGTGGACGGCGATCCACACCGACCAGCACACGAGGGCGGAGCCCAGGAACGAGAGGGCCGCGGCCCGTCGCCGCTCGCGCCACTCGTCCTCGGCGCGACGCTGCAGCTCGGCGGGGGAGACGCCGACCAGCGACTTGGGCGAGCGCGCCGGGGTCGGCTTGAGCGGCACCAGGTCGGCCACGAGGGGCGGCAGCTCGCCGAGCGTGCGGGCCCCGGCCACCGCGGACATCCGCTCCTCGAGCTCGTCGTGCCCCAGGCGGCCGTCGGCGAACGCCGACGACAGCACCTCGGTGATCCGGTCGCGGTCCTGGTCGGAGGCGCGCAGCCCGGCGTGCGCCCGTTCGCGGGGGTCGATCGGGAACGTCGACCACAGGTCGTCGTTCATGGTCCTCCACCCCTCGGTCGCCCCGATGTCGATCTGACACTGCGCATCCTAGGGAGCGGTGCGTGACCGGCGACGGGGTGTGCGGGTGGGTGCGCAGGAGGGTGTGCGAGTGACGGGCGTCACCAAGGGGTGAGACGCCACACCCCAAGGGAGTCGACCGGTTGTCGAAAAAGAGAACACGTTCTATCGTCGGGGCCCAGCCGACTGATCACGAATCTATGGGGAGAGGTGACCACGGATGGCGTTGAGTGCTGCCGGGGTCATTCGGGGCCCGGGCGAGATCGCGGTGATGACCGTCGATGTCGTCAAGCGACTGTTCACGACCCGGTTCCAGTTCCGCGAGTTCGTCGAGCAGGCGTGGTTCATCACCAGCGTCACGCTGATGCCGACGATCCTGGTCTCGATCCCGTTCGGTGCGGTCATCTCGCTCCAGGTCGGCAACCTGACCGGCCAGCTGGGCGCCCAGTCCTTCGCCGGCGCCACCGCCGTGCTCGCCGTCGTCCGTGAGGCCGCGCCCATCGCGGCCGCCCTGATCATCGCCGGCGCGGCCGGCTCGGCCATCTGCTCCGACATGGGGGCTCGCAAGATCCGCGAGGAGATCGACGCCATGGAGGTGCTCGGCGTCGACCCGCTCGAGCGCCTGGTGGCCCCCCGGGTGGCCGCGACGATGTTCGTGGCGCTGATGATCATCGGCATCGTGATCGGGGCCGGCATCGGTGGCGGCTACTTCTTCACCGTGATCGTCCAGGGCGGCTCGGCGGGGGCGTTCCTGTCCAACTTCACCGCGCTGGCCTCGATCAGCGACCTCTACATCGCCATCGTCAAGGCGGTGGTGTTCGGGGCCATGGCCGCGATCGTCGGCGCCTACAAGGGGCTCAACGCCGGTGGCGGTCCCAGCGGTGTGGGTCGTGCGGTCAACGAGTCGGTGATCATCGCGTTCATGCTGCTGTTCTTCATGAACGCGGTCATCACGGCCATCTACTTCCAGATCGTCCCCCCGGTGGGCATATGACCACCCTCGGGTCCTTCGCCAGCACGGTCGTCCGGGCCCCGCGCCGCTCGATCGAGGGCTACGGCGACCAGCTGCTGTTCTACGTGCGCGCCCTGATCTGGGTGCCGCGGGCCATCCGCCGCTACCCGCGCGAGATCACCGCGACCCTGGCCGAGGTGACGTTCGGGTCGGGGGCCCTGGCCCTCATCGCCGGCAGCGTCGGCGTCATCGCGTTCCTCGCCTTCTTCGCCGGCACCGAGGTCGGCATCCAGGGCTACGCCTCGCTGAGCCAGATCGGCGTGGCCAAGTTCAGCGCGTTCATCTCCGCCTACTTCAACACCCGCGAGGTCGCGCCGCTGATCTCGTCCATCGCCCTGGCCGCGACGGTCGGCTGCGGCTACACCGCGCGGCTCGGGGCGATGCGCATCTCCGAGGAGATCGACGCGCTCGAGGTGATGGGCATCCCGTCCCTGCCGTTCCTGGTCACGACCCGGATGATCGCCGCCTTCGTCGCGGTCATCCCGCTCTACATCGTGGCGCTGAGCGCGTCGTACCTCTCGCCGCGGCTCATCGTCGTCTACATCTACGGCCAGTCGAGCGGCACCTACGACCACTACTTCCTGCAGTTCCTGCCCCCCATCGACATCCTGTGGTCCTTCGGCAAGCTGCTCTTCCTGGCCGCGGCGATCATCCTCATCCACTGCTACTACGGCTACACGGCCTCCGGCGGCCCCGCCGGCGTCGGCCAGGCCGTCGGTCGCGCCATCCGCACCAGCATCGTCTTCACCGTCGTCGCCGACTTCTTCCTCAGCTTCGCCATCTGGGGCTCGACGACGACCGTGCGGATCACCGGGTAGCGGGGGAGTCGACAGATGCCGCTGCTCGTCAACGTCCACCACGACACCAGGCGTGAGCACCTGCGCCTGCTCGTCGCGGGCGTCGTCTTCCTCACCGCGATGGCCCTGCTGGTCGCCCTGTCGATCGCGATCTACGACAAGAAGTTCGCCACCGTCACCACCATCACCATCCGGGCCGACCGGGCCGGCCTGCAGCTCGCCAAGTTCGGCGACGTACGCCGCCACGGCGTGCTGATCGGCCAGGTCCGGCAGGTGTCCGAGAAGGACGGCGAGGCCGAGATCGAGGTCGCCCTCGACCCGGCGGCAGCCCGCGAGATCCCCGCCAACGTCACCGTCCAGATCCTGCCCACGACGTTGTTCGGCCAGAAGTTCGTCTCCTTCGTCGAGCCCGCGAAGCCGTCGCGCACCCCGCTGGCGCCCGACGCCGTGATCCCGTCGTCGCGGGTCGAGACCAACGTCGAGCTCAGCCGCATCCTGGCCAACCTGTTCCCGCTGCTGAGGGCCGTGCGACCCGCCGACCTCAACCTGACGCTCAACGCCCTCGAGACCGCGCTCGAGGGTCGCGGCGACCAGCTGGGCGAGACCCTCGACGACCTCAACCGCTACATCGACGGCATCGAGGGCTCCCTGCCGACGTTGCGCGAGGACCTCGGGCTGATCGCCGACGTGGCCGACACCTACGACGACGCCGCGCCCGACCTGCTCCGGGTGCTCGGCAACCTCACCGTCACCGGCCGCACCGTGGTCGAGAAGCGCCAGTCGCTCGACGTCTTCTTCACCGACCTCACCGGGCTGGCCGACACCAGCCGCACGCTGCTGCGCGACAACGAGGCCAACCTGATCGAGGTCGGCAAGGTCGGTGCGCCCGTGCTCAAGCTGCTGGCGACGTACTCGCCCGAGCTGCCGTGCCTGCTCAAGGGGGCCGCGCGCTACGCACCCATCCTGGCCAAGACCTTCGAGGGCAACCAGGTCAAGCAGTACCTCGAGCTCGGCTCGGCCCAGTACGGCGCCTACACGCAGAAGGACCTGCCCGAGTACGGCGAGATCGGCCACGGGCCCTGGTGCTCGGGGCTGCCCTACCCACCGGTGCCGATCGGGCCGAACGCATTCAAGGACGGCACCGACATCGACGACGATCCGCCGACCAGCGACCTGCCGGGACTGCCAGGGCTGCCGCGTCCCCGCACCGCACCCGGCTGGACCCGCCAGGGCGGCTTCGGCATCGGGATGTCGAGCGGGTACGCCGGCACTGCCGGCGACCAGCAGGTCCTCAACGCGCTGCTCGCCGACCGCACCGGCCGCCCGGCCGACTCCTACGGCTCGCTCGGCGCGCTGCTCTACGGTCCCGTCGTCCGCGGCGGCACGGGGGGTGCGTCCTAGTGGCCGGCGCCTCCAACCGCAACCGCACGACCCTGTCGGCCGGCCTCAAGCTGGCGGTGTTCACGGTGGTCTCGATCCTGGTCACCGGGCTGCTGGCCGTGATCATGGGCAACATCGGGTTCGGTGACGGCCGGACCTACCGGGCCGAGTTCGCCAACGCCAGCTCCCTGGAGAAGGGCGACGACGTCCGGGTCGCCGGTGTCAGCGTCGGGGAGGTCACCTCCGTCGAGCACGCCGGCAAGGAGAACGCCAACGCCCTGGTGACCTTCCGGGTCCAGGCCGACCTGCCGTTGACCACGGCCTCGCGCGCCGAGATCCGCTTCCTCAACCTGGTGGGCGACCGCTACCTCGCGCTCGAGGAGGGCATCGACAAGGGCGCCGCCGACCTCGGCGAGGACGACGTCATCCCGATGAGGCAGACCGAGCCCGCGCTCGACCTGACCGCCCTCTTCAACGGCTTCAAGCCGCTGTTCTCGGCCCTGGCGCCCCAGGACGTCAACGAGCTCACCATGAACATCGTCCAGGTGTTGCAGGGCGAGGGCGGCACCGTCGCCTCCCTGCTCGACAACACCGCGTCGCTCACCAACACCCTGGCCGACCGCGACCAGCTCATCGGCGAGGTCGTCGACAACCTGGGCACCACCCTCGAGACGGTCGACTCCCGCCACGTCCAGCTCGAGCGCCTTGTGGTCGAGCTGCGCGACTGGATGGGCGACCTCGCCGCCGACCGCGAGACGATCGGCAGCTCGCTGAGCAGCATCTCCGACCTCACCGCCGTCGTCGCCGACCTGCTCGAGCAGGGCCGCCCGCTGCTCAAGGACGACATCGCCGAGCTGCGCACCCTGGCCAAGTTGCTCAACAAGCCCGAGAACAAGAAGCTCGTCGTCGAGATCTTCGACCGGCTGCCCGAGTCGATGACCGACCAGACCCGGACCGGCACCTACGGATCTTGGTACAACTACTACATCTGCGGCTTCGCCGGGAAGATCACCCTCCCGGTCGTCAGCGGGCTCCCGATCATCAAGGACCTCAACAAGCAGCTCAACAGCATCGACTTCCGCTCCACGGCTCCCCGGTGCAATCGATGAGCCGCAAGGACGAGCGCCGCGTGATGCGCTACGGCTCGATCACGCTCGTGCTGATGCTGCTGGTCATGGCCGCCGCCTTCAACCTCTCGAAGTTCCCGGGCTTTCGCGGCGAGACCTACCAGGCGTGGTTCACCGAGGCCGGCGGCATCCGCAAGGGGAGCAGCGTCCAGGTCGGCGGCATCCGCTCGGGCCGCGTCTCCGGCGTCGAGCTGAAGGACTCCCAGGTGCTGGTGACCTTCACCATCGACCAGGGCATCGAGCTGGGCGAGGACACCACCGCGTCGGTCGAGGTGCTCAACCTGCTGGGCGAGAAGTACCTCCGGCTCACCCCGGCCGGCGGCGGCGACCTCGCGCAGGACGAGCCGATCCCGACGACGTTCCCCGACGGCCGCCCCCGCACCACCACGGCCTACGACATCATCGACGTCTTCGGCGACCTGACGCAGACGACCGAGGGCATCGACAAAGACGCTCTGAAGGATGCCTTCGACGTGCTCAGCGACACCGTCGACTCGGCCGCCCCCGAGATCGCCGAGAGCTTCCGGGGCATCTCCCGGCTGTCGCAGACGGTCGCCTCGCGCGACGAGCAGCTGCAGGCCCTGTTCGCCAGCTCCAAGAACGTCTCGAAGGTGCTGGCCGACCGTAGCGACGAGCTGGTCGAGCTCATGGGCAGCGCCGACAAGGTCTTCGACGAGCTGAAGAAGCGCAAGGACGCCATCCACCGGCTGCTGGTCAACGCCCGTGCGCTGGCGCGCGAGCTGCGCGGCGTCGTCACCGACAACCAGGCGCAGATCGCCCCGGCCCTGCGCGAGGTCGACGACCTCCTCGACACCTTGATCAGCCGCGAGAAGGAGCTGAAGGCGACCCTGGCCGCCCTCGGCCCCTACGTCTCGATCCTCGGCAACATCATCGGCACGGGCCCCTGGTTCGACGCCTACGCCGTCAACCTCCTCGCGATCCCGACCGGCGAGTTCGTCCCCGGCGTCCCCGAGGTGCTGCGATGAGGGGTCTGCTCACCACCCGTACGGCGATCCTGCTGATCGTCGTGCTCGTCGCCGTCGGATTCCTGCTCGTCGACCGCAGCAACGCCGTAGAGGACAAGACGGTGACGGCCCACTTCGACCGCGCCGTCAGCATCTACGAGGGCAGCGACGTCAAGGTCCTCGGCGTCACCGTCGGCAAGGTCACCGAGGTCACCCCCGAGGGGCGCTCCATCCGGGTCGAGATGTCCTACGACGGCACCGTCGACCTGCCCGCGGACGCCAAGGCGGTCATCGTCACCCCGACCCTGGTGGCCGACCGCTTCGTGCAGCTGACCCCGGTCTGGAAGAAGGGCGACAAGGTGATGGCCGACGGCCACGACCTGCCGCTGGCCCAGACCGCCGTGCCCGTCGAGCTCGACCGCATCTACGCCGCCCTGCGCGACCTCACCACCACGCTGGGACCCAACGGGGTCAACGCCGACGGCACCCTCAACCACCTGCTGAAGGCCGGCGCCGGCGCCCTCGACGGCCAGGGCAAGGCCGGCAACGAGATGCTGCGCAACCTCGCGTCGGCCGCGACGGCCTTCAGCCACAGCAGCGGGGACCTGTTCGCCACGGTGAGCGAGCTGGCGGAGTTCACCACGACGCTGGCCGACAACGACAAGCTCGTGCGGGCGTTCATGTCCGACCTGGCCGACGTGAGCAAGCAGCTGTCCGACGAGCGCGGTGAGCTGCGGGCCACGCTGGCCGCCGTCGCCGACACCGTCGGGAGCGTGCGCTCGTTCGTCAAGGACAACCGCAAGGCGCTGGCCACCGACGTGCGCAAGCTGAGCCGCGTCGTACGCGCCATCGCCTCGGAGAAGGGGAGCCTCGACACCGCGCTCGACGTCGCGCCCGTCGCCATCGGCAACCTCGTGCTCGCCTACAACTCCCAGTCAGGCTCGGTCGGCTCCCGCATCGGCGTCACCGGCAACGTCGCCGATGCCGACGGCTTCCTGTGCCTGGTGGTGCAGCAGTCCGACCTCCCCAAGATCAGCAAGGACCTCGCCTGCGACCTCTTCGAGGCCCTGCTCGAGCCGGTGACCGGCCAGGTCGGCACCATCCCGCCGGCACTGCCCTCCGTGCCGGGCAGCTCGCCGCGGTCCGGCACGGCCCCGGTCGGCACCACCGCGACCCGGTCGACGACCCAGCCGACGACGCAGTCCGGGTCGGGCGGCGCGTTCACCAGCGACGAGCCCCCGACGTTCGCCGAGCTCCTCGCCGGAGGTGCCTCGTGAGGCGCCGGGTGCTCGCCGGCGCGCTCACCGGGGTCCTGCTGGCCACCGGGTTGACCGCGTGCGACTTCGACGGTGCCTACGACCTGCCGCTGCCCGGCTCGCCGGTCGATGCCGACGAGTCCTACGAGGTGACCGCGGAGTTCGAGGACATCCTCAACGTGGTGCCCCGCTCACCCGTCATGGTCGACGACGTCACCGTCGGCGAGGTGACCGAGGTCGAGCGGGTGGGCTGGCACGCCCAGGTGACGCTGCGGGTGCGCGACGACATCGTGCTGCCGGACAACGCGATCGCGGAGATCCGCCAGGTCAGCCTCCTCGGCGAGAAGTACGTCGCCCTGGAGCCGCCCACCGACACCGCCCCCGTGGGGCGGCTCGGCGACAACCCGAAGGACAAGCTCGGCCTGGACCAGACCGGGCGCAACCCGGAGGTCGAGGAGGTCCTCGGTGCGCTGGCCAGCCTGCTCAGCGGGGGCGGGGTGGCCCAGCTCGGCACGATCACCCGCGAGCTCAACGCTGCCATGAGCGGGCGCGAGAAGGAGCTGCGCAGCCTGCTCGGCAACCTCGACCGCTTCGTCGGCACCCTCGACGACCAGAAGGCCGACATCATCCGCGCGCTGGAGTCGCTCAACAACCTGACCTCGACGCTCAACCGCGAGAAGAAGACGATCACGGACGCCCTCGACGTGACCGGTCCGGCGATCGACGTGCTCGGGCAGCAGACCGACGAGCTCGTCGGCATGCTGGCCTCGCTCGACCGCCTCGGCGTCGTCGGCACCCGCGTGATCCGTGCGAGCAAGGACGACCTGCTCGCCCAGCTGCGCGACCTCGAGCCCGTCGTGTCCAACCTCAGCGCCGCCGGCGACTCCCTGGCCCCCGGCCTCAACCTGCTGGTGAGCTTCCCGTTCCCGAAGGAGGCCTCCGAGATCGTGCTCGGCGACTACGCCAACACCTCGATCCGCGCCGACATCAACCTCGAGAACTTCCTGCCCCCCGGCGGCGTGCTCGACGACCTCGGCCTCGACCTGCCGCTGTCGGCCGCCGACCTCGACCGGGTGACGGCGTGCCTGCGCAGCGGGTCGATCGGCTCCGCGTCGTGCCGCGCCGTGCTCAGCTCGCTCAACCTCCTGCCCCGCCTGATCAAGCGGTGCCAGACCGCGCAGTGGCGCACCAAGCCGGTCTGCCGGGCGCTTGGCCCGGTCGGCGACCTCGTCGACGGCCTGGGCGGGCTCGGGGGGCTCGGGGGGCGCAGCAGCGGCTCCGCGTCGTCGGGCTCGTCGGGCTCGTCCGGCTCGTCGGGTCTGCCCGACCTGCCCGACCTCGGCCTGGGCCGGCTGAGCTCGGCCCTCTCCAGCGGCGACCCGGCGCCCCGGGCCGACAACGACACCCTCTTCGAGGGGGCGACTTCATGACGCGCGCCGTCCGCATCCGGCTGCTCGCCTTCGTCGTGCTCTCCGCCGTCGGCGTCGTCTACGTCGCTGCGGCCTACCTCGGCCTGGTCGACCGCGTCCTCGGTCGCGGCTACACCGTCCACGTCGACCTGCCGACCTCCGGCGGGCTCTTCGAGGGCAGCGAGGTGACCTACCGCGGCACCAAGATCGGCAAGGTCAGCGCCATGGACACGACCCGCACCGGGGTCGCGCTCGAGCTCAGCATCGAGGAGGGCGTGCAGATCCCGCTCGACTCGCCGATGTACGTCCACAACCTCTCGGCCGTCGGCGAGCAGTACCTCGACTTCGAGCCGCCCGACGCCAAGCCGCCGTACGCCGAGGACGGCAGCCGGATGAAGGGCTCGGCCGCCTCGCTGCCCGTCGACGAGGCCGACCTGCTCGTCTCGCTCGACCGCTTCGTCAACTCCGTCGACCAGCGCAGCCTGAAGGTACTGATCCGTGAGCTGGGCGACATGTTCGTCGACACCGGCCGGCCGCTGCAGCAGCTGATCGACGACGGCGGCGCGTTCATCGACGACGCCGCCGCCCACACCGACGAGACCGTGCAGCTCCTCGAGTCCGCGCGCACCGTGCTGCGCACCCAGCGCCACAGCGGCGACAACATCACGTCGTTCTCCCGCGATCTCGCCGACCTGACCGACGCACTGCGGCGCTCCGACGGCGACATCCGCACGGTCCTCGACGACACCCCGCCGGCGGCCCGTGAGGTCCGTGCCCTGCTTCGCGACCTCGGGCCCACGCTGCCGGTCCTGCTGAGCGACCTGGTCACCGTCAACCAGGTCGTGGTCTCGCACCTCGACGGCGTCGAGCAGCTCCTCGTGACGTTCCCGCGGGTCATCGCCGGCGGGTTCACCGGCTCGCCGCCCGACGGCTACGGTCACGTCAACCTGCAGTTCGACTACAGCGTCCCGCCGTGCGTCGAGGGCTACAAGCCCAGTGCCGACTGGCGTCGTGGCGACGAGCTCGGCGACGCCCCGATCTATCCGGCCCAGTGCAAGAGCGGAGCGCCCTTCGTGCAGCGCGGTACCCCCCACGTCCCCGGCACCCCCGGCAACCCGGGCAACAACTCGTCGGCCAAGCAGTACGCCGACGGGGCCGTGTCCGGCACCTACGACCCGTCGACCGGCCTCGTGGACGGGGTCGTCGACGAGCACGGCGACCCGGTGCGGTTCGGCGCCGCCGGTGACCTGTCGATCCTCGGCGACGACTCCTGGAAGTGGTTGCTGGTCGGCCCGCTCGCGAGCCCGACCGGCACGGGGACCAGCACGGGGACCAGCACGGAGGTCGGCCGATGAGGCGGATGACAGGCGGTCGACCGAGCGCGGCGCGGGTGCTGCTGGTCCTCGCGGTCGTCCTGGCGTGCGCCTGCGTCGTGGGCGCGGTGCTGGTGGTCGAGCAGGCCCGCGGCGACGACGACCCGGACCGGCGCGCACCGTCCCTGGCCGAGCAGGACCGCTACGGCGAGGCCAAGAAGGCAGCCGAGGCGACGGCCACCGCCCTGGTCAACATCGACTACCGGTCACCGAAGAAGAGCTTCGACGCGGTCGCGGCGACCGCCACCGGGACCTTCCTGGACCAGTACAAGGCCTCCTCCGACAGCCTCGTCGAGCTCGTGACGACCTTCAAGTCGGTCCTCACCGGCAAGGTCGCGGTGTCCGCCGTCGACGACATCGACGCCGACAGCGCCAGCGTCCTGGTCGCGACCGAGGGCAAGGTCGCCAACGCCCAGACCGGTGAGACGACGCAGGTCCGCAACTTCCGCCTCCTGGTCAAGCTGGTGCGTCGCGACGGCGCCTGGCTGGCCAACGACCTGCAGTTCGTGGGGTGACGACGCGATGAGCCAGTCACCGCGCAAGCCCTCGCGCCCGGCCCGTGCCCCCACCTCGCGCCCGCGTCGCGTCGCCGGGAGCCGGCCCGGCGCCCCGGAGGTCGAGGGGATCGATGGGGTCGACGAGGTGGCCGAGGTCGAGGTCACCGCGCTCGACGAGGTCCCTGCGGCCCCCGAGGTCGACCTGCGCAAGCGCTCCGCGGAGCCGGTCGTCGCCGACGACCCGCCCGCGGTCGCGGCGTCGTACGACGAGCCCGACGAGCCCGACAGTCGGCGCCGTCCGCTGGGGGTGCTGATCGCGGTCGTGGTGCTGCTGCTGGCCCTGGGGGCGGGGGAGGTCGTCTACCTCGCCTCCGACCACGAGCCCGACCCGACACCGCTGACGGCCGAGCGGCCCGTGCAGGCACCCGACCTCGAGGTGCGCCGCGTCGTCGACCAGGCAGCGACCGCGGCCACGCTGATCCTCGCCGGTTCCTCGAAGGACTACGACGCCCAGGTCGCCAAGGCGACCGCGACGATGACCGAGCCGTTCGCCGAGAAGTACCGCCAGACCAAGGCCGACATCAAGAAGCAGTTCGTCGCCCAGCAGACCGAGGTCGTCATCGACATCTCGGCGCAGGGCGTCGTGACCGCGACCGACGACGAGGTCGTGGCGCTGCTGTTCCTCACCCAGACGACCCGCAAGGGCAGCCGCGGCGGCGTGCAGCCGGTGCAGTACCGGGTCACGGTGACGATGACCAACACGTCGGACGGGTGGCTGGTCTCCCGGTTGGAGGCGTTGTAGGGTTCGGCCGGAACTAGAACACGTTCCACTTGGTCAGCAAGCCCGACTCCCGAAGGATGGCCGTGTGACCGCGAGCACCGAGGACGTCGACCTGCTGATCATCGGGGCCGGCCCGACCGGGCTCTACGCCGCCTACTACGCGGGGTTCCGCGGTCACCGGATCGCGGTCGTCGACTCGCTGCCCGAGCTGGGCGGCCAGATCACGGCGATGTACCCCGAGAAGCAGATCCTCGACGTCGCGGGGTTCCCGTCGATCAAGGGCCGCGACCTGGTCGCCGGTCTGGTCGAGCAGGCCAACACCGCCAAGCCCGTCTACCTCCTCGACCGCACGGCCACGACGCTGGCGACCGACGACGACGGCGTGACCGTCGGCCTCGACGACGACACCGTGGTGCGGGCCGGAGCGGTCATCATCACCGCCGGCATCGGCAAGTTTTCCCCGCGGTCGCTGCCCGTCGGCGGCGACTGGGTGGGTCGGGGGCTCGAGTTCTTCGTGCCCAGCTTCGCGCCGTACGCCGGCAAGGACGTCGTCATCGTCGGCGGCGGCGACAGCGCCTTCGACTGGGCGCTCCACCTGGAGCCGATCGCCCGGTCGGTCGCGCTCGTGCACCGTCGCGACGCGTTCCGGGCCCACGAGCGCACGGTCCAGGAGGTCCGGGCCTCCTCGGTCGAGATCATCACCCAGGCCGAGCTCAGCGCGATCCGCGGCGCCACGACGGTCGAGTCGGTCGACATCACCGTCGGCGACCAGACCGTCACCCGGCCCTGCCAGGCGATCGTCGCGGCCCTCGGCTTCATCGCCGACCTGGGTCCCCTGCAGCAGTGGGGCATCGAGGTCAGGAAGCGCCACATCTGCGTCGACCCGGCGATGCAGACCAGCCTGCCGCGGGTCTTCGCGGCCGGCGACATCACCGAGTACCCCGGCAAGGTCCGCCTCATCGCCGTCGGCTTCGGCGAGGCCGCCACGGCCGTCAACAACGCCACCGTGGCGATCGACCCGAGCGCCAAGGTGTTCCCGGGCCACTCGTCCGAGGCGTCCTAGACCCGTTCACCCCAGGAGGGCATGCCCATGAAGATCAAGGTCGACTTCGACCTCTGCGAGTCCAACGCGCTGTGCGAGGCGATGGCGCCGGAGGTCTTCGAGCTCGACGACGACGACTACCTCGTCGTCAAGGCGGACGAGACGACGCCCGAGACGCTCGACGACGTCAAGCGTGCGGTGGCAGCCTGCCCGCGCGCTGCGATCTCGCTGCAGGACGACTGAGGTGGGCGGCACCACCGACCTCGACGGGCGCGTCGCGATCGTCACCGGGGCCGGCGCCGGGCTGGGCCGCGCCGAGGCCGTGGCGCTGGCCCGGGCCGGTGCCCGCGTCGTGCTCAACGACCTGCCGGGCGCCGCCGACGAGGCCGCCGACGAGATCCGGGGCCTGGGCGCCGAGGTCGCCGTCGTCGAGGGCGACGTGTCCGACGCCGGGGTCTCCGAGGCGATGCTCGAGGCCGCCACCGAGGGCTTCGGCTCGCTCGAGATCGTCGTCAACAACGCCGGCATGACCCGCGACCGGATGCTGTTCAACATGAGCGACGACGAGTGGGACGCCGTGATCCGCGTGCACCTGCGCGGACACTTCCTGCTGTCGCGCAACGCCGCTGCCTACTGGCGATCCGCGTCCAAGACCGCCGACGCGCCGGTCTACGCGCGCATCGTCAACACCGCCTCCGAGGCGTTCCTCGGTGGCTCGCCCGGCCAGGCCAACTACGCCGCGGCCAAGGCCGGCATCACCGCCCTGACGCTCTCGACCGCGCGCGGTCTCGGCAGGGTCGGCGTACGCGCCAACGCCATCTGCCCCCGCGCCCGGACCGCGATGACCGCGCAGGTCTTCGGCGAGGACACCTCTGGCGAGGACGTCGACCCCTACTCCGCCGAGCACGTCGCCCCCCTGGTCGCCTACCTCGCCTCGCCGGCGGCCGAGTCGATCACCGGTCAGGTGTTCGTCGTCTACGGCGGCATGGTCGCGCTCGTCGCGGCGCCCGTGGTCGAGCAGCGCTTCGACAAGACCGGCTCGGTGTGGACCCCCGAGGACCTCGCGGACCAGCTGGGCGGCTACTTCGCCGACCGGGACCCCTCCGTCGGCTTCGCCGCCGACTCGATCATGAGGTTGCAGGCATGAGCAGCACGGGCCGTCTCCAGGGCAAGGTCGCCATCGTCACCGGCGGCGCGATGGGCCAGGGCGCGGGCATCGTCCGGGCCTACGTCGCCGAGGGCGCGAAGGTCGTCGTCGCCGACGTCGCGAAGGACGAGGGCACGGACCTGGCCACCGAGCTGGGGGACTCGGCTCACTTCGCCCACCACGACGTGTCCGACCAGGCGTCGTGGACCGCGCTGGTCGCCGACACCGACGAGCGCTTCGGTCCCGTCTCGATCCTGGCCAACAACGCCGGCATCCTGCGCTTCGGCTCGATCCAGGACATGCCGATCGACGAGGTCGAGCTGCTGTTCCGCGTCAACCAGCTCGGCTGCTGGCTCGGCATGCAGTCGGTCGTGCCCACGATGCGGGCCCATGGCGGGGGAGCGATCATCAACTCCTCGTCGACCGAGGGGCTGGCCGGCATGGCCAACACCGCGGCGTACGGCGCCACCAAGTTCGCGATCCGCGGCATGACCAAGGCGGCCGCGCACGAGCTCGGGAAGTACAACATCCGCACCAACAGCGTCCACCCCGGCATGATCGACACCCCGATGACCCGGGTCCACGGCGGTGACCTCGCCATGGAGTACGGCGCCTCGAAGGTGCCGCTGCGCCGCGTCGGCACCCCCGACGACATCGCCCCGCTCTACGTCTTCCTCGGCAGCGACGAGGCGACCTACATCAACGGCGCCGAGATCGCCATCGACGGTGGCGTCACCGCGACCCACGGCTTCGGCGGATAGGTTCGCGACGTGGCCAACCAGCGCTCCCAGATCGTCATGTCCGACACCGAGGTCTCCGACTTCCTCACCCAGCAGCGGTCCTCGACCGTGGCCACCGTGGGCAAGGACGGCCAGGTCAACCTCGTCGCCATGTGGTACGCCTGGCGCGACGGCCACATCTGGATCGAGACCAAGAGCAAGTCGCAGAAGGTCGTCAACCTGCGCCGCGACGCCCGGATGAGCTTCCTGGTCGAGGCCGGCGAGACCTACGACCAGCTGCGTGGCGTCGCGATCGAGGGCACCGGCACGATCATCGAGGACCCCGACGTCGTCTGGGACGTGTGCGTCGACATCTTCGAGCGCTACAACGCGCCGTACACCGAGGAGCTCAAGCCGTTCGTCGAGCTGATGGCCAAGAACCGCGTCGTCGTCCGCCTCGACCCCGACCGCGTCCGCAGCTGGGACCACCGCAAGCTCGGCCTGCCCCCCATCGAGCTCGGCGGGTCCACGGCCGCCTTCCTCTGAGCGTCGTACGTCGGTCGAGGTGCGAGGCGCGCCAGCGCCGAGCCTCGAGACCCCCTTCACGTCGGTCGAGGTGTGAGGCGCGCTAGCGCCGAGCCTCGAGACCACCGCGGCGTTCTGCGGTCTTCAGCGACGTCTTCTCGTGCCGGTTCTCACAGCGTTCGGGTCGGGCGGTGGGTGAGCCACCGGTCTGGGCCGTTGAGCGGGCGGGTTCGGTGGCTGGCGCACCGCCCGCTGTCCGGGTGGTCGACCGGCGAGATTCGCGCGAGCCCCGAGGGGGACGAATCTCGCCGGTCGCTGGGCCCGCCCCTCCCGTGATCCCACTGGTCTCACAGGTCCCGCTGGTGTTCTGGGGTCGACGAACCTCCCGGTTCTACGACGAAGCTTCGTCGTAGAAGCACCAGGTTCGGCGGCCAGGGGTATCCGCGCTGGACGAGGGCGCGGCGCAGCCCGCCCTTGTCTGCGCCCTGGCCATTCCGGGAGAGGCTCGCGGTCAAGGATCGCGAAGCGACCGCGTAGCGGCGGAGCGAAGCGACGTCCTTGACGGCGAGACCCGGAATGGTAGGCGCGCGGACACCCCGACCCCGCGAGTCGCGCGCCGGAGAGAGTCCCGATCAGACGAAGCCTTGGTGGAGTTGGAGCGTCGACTGCGGGGGTCTCGAGGCTCAGGCCTGGCGGCCTTCGCACCTCGACCGGCCGGGGTCTCGAGGCTCAGGCCTGGCGGCCTTCGCACCTCGACCGACTGGGGCCGACGTACGTCAGTCGCGCAGCAGCAGGCCGACGGCGGTCTCGAGGTGGGCGCCGGTCTCGGCGGCGGTGGAGCGGCCGGTGACCCAGGCGACCAGGGCCGAGAGCCACACGTCGCCGATGACGCGGGCGATGGCCACGTCGCGGTCGGTGGGCTCGTGGGTGTCGTCGGGGTGCATCGCGCGGGTGAGCATCGAGGTCAGCAGCATGCCGACGGTGTGGATCTCGGCGGCCACGGAGGCGTCGGCGAACATGAAGGCGCGGGTGAGGGCCTCGGTGAGCTTGGGGTCGCCCTGCAGGCCCCGGGTGGTCCGCTTCATCACGTAGATGACCCGCTCGGCGGCGGTGTCGCCGGGGATGGTGACCTCGCGGAACGTCGCCTCGCTGCGCTCGAACTCGCGCGCCAGCGCCGAGACCAGGAGGTGGATCTTGGACGGGAAGTAGCGGTAGAGCGTGCCGAGCGCGACCTCGGCGGAGTCGGCCACCGCACGCATCTGGACGGCGTCGAAGCCGCCGTCGCGGGCGAGGTCGTAGGTCGCGTCGAGGATGCGCTTGCGGCGCTCGCGCTGGGCTGCGGAACCGAGGTCGTCCACGGTCAGGGAGTTGGTCGTGCTCATCGGGGACCCCCACGGTCATCAGGGTTGTTCATGGCACTCACGCATCATCGTTGATCGGGGAATGCACCGGGGACGGCTGCTCGTTGTCTGATCTGCCCCACTAGGCTATCGGTCGTCAGGCCATAATAGGAACACGTTCTACGTCGTGCGGCCTCGTGTCGTACCCAGTACCGGAGGGTCGAGCCGCATATGCGCATCGCCATGCTGTCCTATCGCAGCAAGCCGCACTGCGGCGGGCAGGGGGTCTACCTGCGCCACCTGAGCCGCGAGCTGGTCGCCCTGGGGCACGAGGTCGAGATCTTCTCCGGTCAGCCCTACCCCGAGCTCGACCCGGGCGTCGAGCTGACCAAGGTCCCCAGCCTCGACCTCTACCGCGAGCCGGACCCCTTCCGCGTGCCCAAGCTGCGGGAGTTCCGCGACCTCATCGACGTGGAGGAGTTCGCGACGATGTGCGTCGCCGGCTTCCCCGAGCCCAAGACGTTCTCGCGTCGGATCAGCCGCATCCTCGAGGAGCGGGCCGGCGAGTTCGACATCGCCCACGACAACCAGGTCCTCGGCACCGGGCTGCTCGACATCGAGGGCTACGGGCTGCCGCTGATCACCACGCTCCACCACCCGATCAGCTACGACCGGCGCATCGACCTGAGCCAGACCCGCAACCCGTGGCGCAAGCTCACCCTGCGCCGCTGGTACGGCTTCCTGCGGATGCAGGGCAAGGTGGCCCGCCGGGCCCGCAAGATCATGACGCCGTCCGAGACGTCCAAGCGCGACATCGCCCGCGACTTCGGCGTCGACCTCGAGCGGATGCAGGTCATCCTGCTCGGCGTCGACGACATGTTCGTGCCGCCCGACGAGGCCGTGCGCCCCCGAGTCGAGGGCCGGATCATGGCGATGGCCAGCGCCGACGCGCCGATGAAGGGCATCGCCACGTTGCTCGAGGCGTTCGCCAAGCTGCGCACCGAGCGCGACATCGAGCTGATCCTGGTCACCAAGCCCTCCCCGGGCGGGCGCACCGAGAAGCTCATCGAGCGCCTCGGCATCGGCCCGCACGTGCGTTTCGTCCACGGCATCAGCGACCCCGAGCTCGTCGAGCTGATGGGCTCGGCCCAGCTGGCCTGCGTGCCGTCCCTCTACGAGGGCTTCTCCCTGCCCACCGCCGAGCTGATGGCCTGCGCCACCCCGCTCGTGGTGTCGCGGGCCGGGGCGATCCCCGAGGTGGTCGGCCCCGACGGCGAGTGCGCCGACCTGGTGACCCCCGGTGACGTCGAGGAGCTCAAGCAGGCCATCGCGGTGCTGCTCGACGATCCCGAGCGTCGCGCCCGGATGGGCGAGGCCGGACGGCGCCGTGTGCAGAAGCTGTTCAGCTGGCGGGCGGTCGCGACGAAGGTCGCGGCGGCCTACGAGGAAGTGATCGCGGACTTCGCGAGCGAGGGTCTCGACAAGCTCGACCACCGAGCATCCACCCTCGACCACCGAGCATCCACCGAGGGGAAGTAACCAGATGCTGACTGTCGACTTCGACCGGCTGGGCTTCCAGCCCGGTGACCGCGTCCTCGACATGGGGTGCGGGGGCGGACGCCACGCGTTCGAGCTCTATCGCCGCGGCGGTGACGTCGTGGCCTTCGACATGGACGCCGACGAGCTGGCCGGCGTGCTCGAGCTGTTCGGCGCGATGAAGGAGGCCGGTGAGGTGCCCGAGGGCGCCGAGGCCGACATCAAGCAGGGCGACGCCCTCTCGCTGCCCTTCGCCGACGGCGAGTTCGACCGGGTGGTCGCTGCCGAGGTGCTCGAGCACATCCACGCCGACGTCGACGCGATCAAGGAGCTCGTCCGGGTGCTGCGGCCCGGCGGGACCCTGGCCATCTCGGTGCCGCGGTGGCTGCCCGAGGTCATCAACTGGAAGCTCTCCGACGACTACCACAACGCCGAGGGCGGCCACATCCGCATCTACACCGACCACGAGCTGGTCGACAAGGTCACCAAGGCCGGCCGGTTCAACGACGGCACGCCCGGCGACGCGATGGTCTTCGAGGGCAAGGACTACGCCCACGGCCTGCACGCGCCGTACTGGTGGATCAAGTGCGCCGTCGGCGTCGACAACGACCAGCACCCGGCCGCCAAGGCCTACCACAAGCTGCTGGTCTGGGAGATCATGAAGCAGCCCAAGGTCCTGCAGTACGCCGGCAAGGTGCTCGACCCGCTGATCGGCAAGTCGATGGTGCTCTACTTCCGCAAGCCCGCCGGCTCCTCGGTCACGGCCACTGCGTGACCCAGCAGCTGCCCTACGTCCGCGGGGTCCTCACCGCCCGCGACATCGCCGACACCGCCTCCTCCATCGTCGCGATGCAGGAGCCCTCGGGTGCCATCCCGTGGACTCCCGGCGAGCACGTCGACATCTGGAACCACGTCGAGGCCGCGATGGCCCTGCTCGTCGGGGGCGAGGTCGACGCCGCCGAGCGGGCCTACCGCTGGGTCCCGACCATGCAGCGCGCAGACGGCTCGTGGCCGATGAAGATCGTCCGCGGCGAGGTCGACGACCCGCGCGGCGAGGTCAACATGAGCGCCTACCTCGCGGTCGGCCTCTGGCACCACTGGCTGGTGCGCCACGACATCGGGTTCGTCACCGAGCTGTGGCCCTCGGTACGGGCCGGGCTCGACTGGGTCGTGTCCCAGCAGGTGCCGTTCGGCGGCATCCGCTGGACCCCCGTCGACGACTTCTGCCTGCTCACCGGCAACTCGTCGGTCTACCACTCGCTGCGCGCCGGCGTCGCGCTCGCCGAGCTGCTCGGCGAGGCGCAGCCCGACTGGGAGCTCGCCGGCGGCCGCCTCGGCCACGCCGTGCGCGCACACCGCGACCTGTTCGAGGACAAGTCGACCTACTCCATGGACTGGTACTACCCCGTCCTCGGCGGTGCCGTGCGCGGCGAGGCCGCGCTCGAGCTGCTGGCCCCGCGCTGGGACGACTTCGTCGTGCCCGGCCTCGGCATCCGCTGCGTCGACACCAACCCCTGGGTCACCGGCGCCGAGACCTGCGAGCTCGCGATGGCCCTCGACGCGGTCGGCGACCACCGGCGCGCGCGCCAGCTGCTCGCCGACATGCAGCACCTGCGCGGCGAGGGCGGCGCCTACTGGACCGGCTGGGTCTACCAGGGCCAGCCCGGCGAGCCGGCCGACGTCTACTGGCCCGTCGAGCACACGACCTACACCGCGGCCGCGGTCATCCTCGCGGTCGACGCGCTGGGGGAGACCTACGGCCACAGCTCGCCGGGCTCGGGCATCATGCGCGGCACCTCGCTGGGCCCCCACTTCGCCGAGATCGCGCTCGAGTGCGGCTGCGACTCGGACCGCGTCGGGGGCTGACCGCCCGACTCGCGCGCGTCCGGCGGCTCAGCCCACCGGGTGACCGGTGTCGCCCGTCGCACGCCGCAGCACGCGCATCGAGCCGACCGCCTCGACGTCGCTGAACGCGCGGCCCGCCAGCGCACGCAGGTAGACGTGGTAGGGCGGCTGGCCGCCGTCGGCCGGGTCGGGGAAGACGTCGTGGATCACGAGCAGGCCGCCCGGCATCACCCACGGCGCCCAGCCGGCGTAGTCGTTCTGGGCGTGCTCCTCGGCGTGCCCGCCGTCGATGAACAGCAGGCTCAGCGGCGTGCGCCAGGAGCGGCTGACCGTGGTGCTGCGCCCGACGACCGCGACCACGGTGTCCTCCAGGCCGGCGGCGTGGATCGTACGGCGGAACACCGGCAGCGTGTCCATCAGGCCGATCTCGTCGTCGACGAGCGTGGGGTCGTGGTGCTCCCAGCCGGCCTGGTTCTCCTCCGAGCCGCGGTGGTGGTCGACGGTGAAGACCGTGCCGCCGACCGGCTGGGCGGCCGCGCCGAGGTAGATCGCGGACTTGCCGCAGTAGGTGCCGACCTCGAGCAGCGGCCCGGCCGCCGCCCGCTCCGCGGCGACGCGATGCAGCAGCGCGCCCTCGTCCTGCGGCATGAAGCCCTTGGCGGCGACGGCGTGGGCGAGCAGGTCGGGAGGCATGACGGACACGGCGCCAGACTAGTAGGATTGGAACACGTTCTAGTTTTCGCCCGTCCTGGCTCCGCCCAGGGGGTCACGCGAGGAGTCACATGAGCATCGGGATCTCCGAGGAGCACGTCGAGCTGGCCTCGAGCCTGCGCGCGTGGGCGGCGTCGCTCGGGGGGATCGAGGCGGCCCGGCTGGCCGAGGCTGACGCCGAGGCGACGTTCGAGGACGCCTGGAAGGCCGCAGTCGAGATGGGCGTGACCACGATCGGACTGCCCGAGTCCGCCGGTGGCGGCGGCGGCGGCACCCCCCTCGACGTGGCCGTCGCGCTCGAGGCCTGCGCGCACGAGCTGGTGCCGGGCCCGCTGCTGACCTCCGCGGTGACGGCGGCCGTGCTCGGTCGCGGCGGGCGGGTCGCCCTGGCCCTCGACGCCGGCCTGCGCACGGTGCTCGACCTGCCGGGCGCCACCCACGTGCTGCTGCCCGACGCCGACGGTGCGTGGTGGGTCGTCGAGGCCGACGCCGTCACCGGGACGACGTCGGTGGGCCTCGACCTGACGCGACGCTTCTCCTCGGCCACCCTCGACGGCACCGACCTTGCCGGGGCCTTGCGCGTCGAGGGCCTCACCACCGACGTCGTACGCCGGAACCTCACGACGTACGCCGCCGCGGAGGCCAGCGGCGTCGCCCGCTGGTGCCTGGCGACCGCGGTCGACCACGCCAAGGTCCGCGAGCAGTTCGGCAAGCCGATCGGCGGGTTCCAGGCGATCAAGCACCTGTGCGTCGAGATGCTCGAGACCGCCGAGGCGGTCACCGCCGCGGCGTGGGACGTCGCCGGTGCCGCGGGCGGCCCGGACGCCGACCAGTGGGCCTTCGCCGCCGAGGTGGCCGGGGTGACGGCGTTCGACGGGGCCGTCGAGGTGGCCAAGTCGTGCATCCAGGTGCTCGGCGGGATCGGGTTCACCTACGAGCACGACGCCCACCTCTACCTGCGCCGGGCGCTGGCGCTGCGCGCCCTGGTCGGCGAGGCCGACGCGGCCGCCGAGCGGCTCACCGCCCGCGCGGTGGCCGGCACCCGTCGCCAGGTCGCCGTCGACCTCGCGGGCCGCGACGAGGCCCTGCGCGCCGACGTGCGCGACACCGTCGCGACGATCGCCGCGGCCGGCGATGCCGACGACCAGCGCCGCGCGCTCGTCGAGACCGGCTACCTGACACCTCACTGGCCGGCCCCGGCCGGCCTCGCCGCCGACCCGGTCACCCAGATCGTCATCGACCAGGAGCTCGCCCGCGCCGGGGTCGTCCGCCCCGACATCGTCATCGCCGGCTGGGCCCTGCCGACGATCCTCGAGCACGGCACCGACGAGCAGCGCGAGCGCTTCGTCAGGCGGTCGCTGCTCGGCGAGATCGTGTGGTGCCAGCTGTTCTCCGAGCCCGGCTCGGGCTCCGACCTGGCGTCGTTGCGCACCCGCGCCACCAAGGTCGACGGGGGCTGGCGCCTCGACGGGCAGAAGGTCTGGACCTCGGTCGCCGAGCGGGCCGACTGGGCCATCTGCCTCGCGCGGACCGATCCCGAGACGCAGCACACCAAGCCCCACCGGGGCATCGGCTACTTCCTGGTCGACATGAGGCACAGCGACGGCATCGACGTCCGGCCGCTGCGCGAGATCACCGGCGAGGCGCTGTTCAACGAGGTCTTCCTCGACGACGTCTTCGTGCCCGACGACTGCCTGGTCGCCGGTCCGACCGACGGGTGGCGGCTGGCCCGTACGACGCTGGCCAACGAGCGGGTCGCGATGGCGACGTCCCGCCTCGACAGGTCCACCGAGCGCGCGGTCGCGCTGGTCACCGGTGGGGAGAACGGCGAGGGCGGCGGGACGTCCGCCGTCCACCGGGTCGCCGTCGGCCGCTCGGTCGCGCTGTCGACCGTCTGCTCGCTGCTCGGCGTCCGCACCGTCCTGCGCTCGTTGGCCGGTCAGGGGCCCGGTGCTGAGTCGTCGGTCGCCAAGCTGCTCGGCGTCCGCAACCGCCAGGACGGCTCCGACCTCGTCCTACGCCTCCTGGGCGAGCGGGTCCTGGTGCCCGACGACGAGGGCGCGGCCGCGACGTGGGAGATGCTCAACACCCGCTGCCTGTCGATCGCCGGCGGCACCACGCAGATCCTGCGCAACGTCGCCGGCGAGCGCATCCTCGGCCTGCCGCGCGGCTGACCGTCAGGTCGTGACCGGGTCGCTGACCTGGTCGTCGTGGTCGAGCCCGGCCCGCCAGGTGTTCCAGTGCCAGTGGAGGTAGCGGTCGATGGCGTGGACGACGTGCGACGAGCGGATCGACGGGAAGACGTCGAAGGCGTGCTGGGCACCCGGCAGCTCGGCGTAGACGACCGAGGAGTCGGAGACGTCACGCAGCCGGCCGACGAAGAGCCGGGCCTGCTCGACGTCGACCAGGCTGTCGTGGGCGCCGTGCAGGACGAAGAAGTCGGGCGCGTCGGGGGTGATCCGCAGGATGGGACTGGCCGCCTCGAACTCCTCGGGTGCGTCGCGCCACGTCTTGAGCAGCACCTTGGGCGCCAGGAACCTGTCGCGCATCAGCTCGGCGGAGCGGAGCCCGGTCGACCCGGCGAAGTCGTAGACGCCGTAGTGGGGGACCGCGCACTGCACTGACGTGTCGGCGTCCTCGAAGCCCGGCTGCCACGCGGTGTCGGCGGCGGTCAGCGCGGCCAGCGCGGTGAGGTGCCCGCCTGCGGACCCGCCGGTGATGGCGACGTACGACGGGTCGCCGCCGTAGTCGGCGATGTGCTCCTTGATCCACGCGATGGCCTGCTTGACGTCGATCACGTGCGCGGGGAAGGGGTCGCGCGGCGCGAGGCGGTAGTTGATCGCCACGCACACCCAGCCCTTGGCGGCGAGGTGGTTCATCAGCGGCAGCCCCTGCTGGTCCTTCTTGCCGATCCGCCAGGCCCCGCCGTGGACCTGCAGCAGCACGGGCGCACCGCCCTCGGGGACGCCGCCCGCCGGCGCGTAGACGTCGAGCCGACCGCGTGTGCCGTGGTCGTTGTAGGCGATGTCGCGCTCGACGTGGACGGCCTTGTCGCGCACCCGGAACGGGTAGGCGAGCCGGCGCCACGGGACCGCGAGGTCGGCCGGGGTGGGCAGGGCGTCGAGCTGCTGCTGGTAGTCGGGGCCCAGGGCGTCGGTCAGGGCGCTCTCGGCCACCTCCCGCACCTGGTTGCTCTGCCGGACGAGGTAGGCCAGGCCGGCCGCACTGGCGCCGGCGAGCAGGAGCCCCCGCCAGTCGCGGCGCGAGCCGCGCGCGTGGGCCGTCGCGTCGGCCGCGGTCAGCGCGAGCACGTGCGGGGCCAGCTCGGTGGTGAGCCACCCGGCGAAGAACGACGGGACGGCGACCTCGTAGCCCGGCAACGGTCGCAGCGCGTTGGCGGTGAGGGCGGCGGTGACGACCTGGCGGCGGAGGAACCCCATGCCTCGGAGCCTACGACGCCCCGCGCCCGCTAAGCGACGGTCTTACACCACAGGACGGGCGGCCGGATGGGAGGTTCGTCACCGTGACCCCGGCACCGGACGCACGTTGGAACGAGAACACGTTCTAGCCTGAGGGCTGCCCGACGAACTGCGAAGGACTCACCGTGGACCGCCTGTCCGGACTCGACGCCAGCTTCCTCTACCTCGAGACCCCCGCCCAGCTCATGCACGTGTGCGGCGTCATCGTGATCGACCCGAGCACGATGCCCACGCCGTACTCCTTCGCGGGCTTCCAGGCCGGCATCGAGACCCGCGTGCGCGACGTCCCGGAGTTCACCCGCAAGCTGCGCCGGGTCCCGCTCGGCCTCGACCACCCGATCTGGGTCCGTGACCGGCAGTTCGACGTCGAGCGCCACGTGCACCGCCTCGCGCTGCCCGGTCCCGGCGGCTACGCCGAGCTGACCGCCCTCCTGGGGCACCTGGCCGCGCTGCCGCTCGACCGGTCCCGGCCGCTGTGGGAGATGTGGGTGATCGAGGGGTACGACGACGACAAGGTCGTGGTGTTCATGAAGATCCACCACGCGACCGTCGACGGGGTCTCGGGCAACAACCTGCTGGCCCACCTGTGCTCGGTGGAGCCCGATGCCGCGCCGGCGGCGAGCGCGGATCCCCCCTCGTTCGGTCGGGACGTCAGCAAGCGCGAGCTGCTGGGACGCGCCGTCCTCAGCCGGGCCGCCCTGCCCGTGCACGTCGCCAGGATCCTCGCGCCGACGGTCGGCGGGGTCGTCAGCACGGTCGCCCGCGCCCGCGCGGGTACGGCGATGGCCGCCCCGCTGACCGCACCGCGCACGTCGTTCAACGGCACCATCACCGGGCATCGCAGCATCGCGCTGACCGACCTGGGCCTCGACGACGTCCGCGCGATCAAGACCGCGACCGGCACCACCGTCAACGACGTCGTCCTCGCGGTCGCCGGAGGCGCGCTGCGCGCCTACCTCGAGGAGCGCGACGAGCTGCCCGACACCTCGCTGCTCGCCTCGGTCCCCGTCAGCGTGCGTGAGGTGTCCAAGCGCGCGACCGGCGCCAACAAGGTCTCCTCGCTGTTCACCCGCCTCGGCACCGACGTCGAGGACCCGCTCGAGCGCCTGGAGGCGATGGCGGTGTCCAACCGCCAGGCCAAGGAGCACCACCAGGCGATCAGCGCCGACTCGCTGCAGGACTGGGCCGAGTTCGCGGCCCCGCGCACCTTCGGCCTCGCCGTCCGGGCCTACGCCGGCCTGCGGCTGGCCGAGAAGCACCCGCCGGCCATCAACCTGGTCATCTCCAACGTGCCCGGACCGCCCGTGCCGATCTACTTCCTCGGCGGCCGGGTGACCGCCCTCTACCCGCTCGGCCCGGTCTTCCACGGGGCCGGCCTCAACGTCACCGTGGTCAGCAACAACGGCCAGGTCCACGTCGGGGTCATCGCGTGCCGGGAGTCGATGCCCGACGCCGACGCGCTGGTCCGGCACTTCCCGACCGAGCTGGCCCGGCTGCGCGAGGCCGTCGCGGCCGCCGAGGCGGGCGCGACCCCCATCGCCGAGGCCCGGGGCGCGCGCCGACGCTAGGGGGCGTCCTACGTTGGCGGAGTGACACGCACAGCGACGACCCTCGACGTCGACTACCTCGTGGTGGGCGCCGGCGCCGCCGGCATGGCCTTCACCGACGCGCTGATCGACCACGCCGAGCCGGGCGTCCGGGTGGCGCTCGTCGATCGTCGCGACGGCGTGGGCGGGCACTGGCGGGCGGCGTACCCGTTCGTGCGGCTGCACCAGGCCTCGATGTTCTACGGGGTCGCCTCCACGGTGCTCGGCGGCGAGATCCAGCAGGACGGGCCCGAGGCGGGCCTGCACGAGCGCGCGAGCGGCCCGGAGATCACGGCCTACTACGAGCGGGTCCTCGCCGAGCGGATGGTCGGCCCGGGGCGCGTCGAGCTGCACGCCGGGTGCGACTACCTCGGTGATCGCACCGTCGTCGCGCGCGCGACGGGGGAGCGGTTCGTGGTGCCCGACCACTGCCGGGTGGTCGACGCGCGCTACCTCGCACCGCGGGTGCCGGCCGAGACGCCGCCGCCGTTCACGGTCGGCGACGGGGCCCGGGTCGTCGCCGTCAACGACCTGCCGAGCCTCGACGACGAGCCCAGCCAGTACGTCGTCGCGGGCTCCGGCAAGACCGCCACCGACGCGATCGTCTGGCTGCTCACCCGGGGCGTCGACCCCGACCGGGTGTGCTGGGTACGACCGCGCGACCCGTGGATGCTCAACCGGGCGGTCGTGCAGCCCGACCCCGAGGTCTACCTCGCCATGGTCGCCGAGATGATGCGGTCCGCGGCCGTGTCGGCCTCGCTCGACGAGGTCTTCGGTCGTCTCGAGGACGCCGGCATCATGCTGCGCATCGACCCGTCGGTGACCCCGACGATGGCCAAGGCACCGACCCTCGGCACCTGGGAGCTCGACCTGCTGCGCACGGTGGGTCACGTCGTACGACGGCGGGTGCGGTCGGTGGTCCGCGGTCGCCTCGAGCTGGACGGCGGATCGGTGCGGGTCGCCGACGACGCGGTGGTCGTCCACTGTGCCGCCGACGGGCTCCGGAGCCGGCCCCGGGTACCGATCTGGCGCCCCGAGGCGATCACGCTGCAACCGATCCGCGCCGGCTTCCCGTGCTTCGGCGCAGCGCTGGCCGGCTACGTCGAGGCCACCCGTCACGACGACGGGACCAAGAACGCGCTGTGCCCACCGTCGTCGTTCGGCGACACGCTGCCCGACTGGGCGGTCATGAACGTGCTCGGGATGCGGGCCGCGGCGTCGTTCGGCGCCGAGCCCGACATCGCCGCGTGGGCCAGCCGGGTGGCCCTCAACCCGGCTCGCGTCGACCCCGCCCACCCCGGGTCCGCGGCGCTGGACGCCGCTCGCGAGCGGCTGGCCGAGTGGACCGCGCCGGGTGTCGCCCGGCTCGCCGCGCTGGCCGGGATGCCCACCGGGCAGCCGTAGGGCCGGCTCGCGGTCCGCAGGTGTGCCGAACGACGACCGGGGGTAGGGACCGGACGTCGCCGTGCTTGGCGGCCCTACACCTTCGGGGAGGATCCACGGCATCATGAGCTAGTTCGAGTACAGCCAGATGGCCACGTTGCTGGGCGAGATCGTCGACGAGGCGATCGCCTCGACGATGGACATGGTCGGCTTCCACGGATCGACCTCGGAGGGCTTCGAGGGCAGCTTCGGCGGTGGGAGCTACATCAAGATCAGCCCGCTGGGCGGCAAGTACGAGGGCAGCTCGTTCGTGCCCGGCGGCCAGGTCACCTCGATCCCGGACGGCTACCCGTCCCTGTTCCTCATCCCGGGGTCCTACGGGCTGCCCTTCGAGGACCTGCAGGGGATGGTCGACTACTGGTGGAACGAGGTCCGCGGGCTCTTCGACACCTGGTGGCAGATGCCCCAGCCGCAGAACTTCGCCGACCAGGTGGCCCTGGCCCAGCGGCAGGCCGAGCGCTTCGCCTACGGCGAGGACGGCAACACCGGTCCGGGCGTCGACCACTTCGGACGCAACGAGAACCTCGACGACATCCAGACCATCCAGAACCGCGTCTCCAACATGGACGGGGCGGCCATGCTCGCCTTCGAGTCGGCGTTCAGCAACAAGATCGACGACGTCGTCAACGCGCAGGGCGCGGCGGCCTGCGTCTCGTGGGGGTGCGTCGCCGGAGAGCAGGAGATCTGGGTGCGGGCCCAGGCAGCGATCGCCGACATCGCCGGGAAGGGCCGCAACGCCATGGCGGCCTGTCGCGGGGGCGGCGCCAACGTGCAGGCCCTGATCCGCGTCGTCGGCGCGATCTTCTCGGTCTCCGGGACGGTGCTCACCGGAGCCATCAAGCTGGCACTGAGCGTGGCCAGCACCGTCACCGGCCTCGCGGCGTCCTTCGTGCCGCCGCCGGAGGACGAGACCCCGGTGCCGCTGGGCGCGGACACCCCGTTCGGGGTGATCGACAACATCCGCGGGGCGCTGGAAAAGCTCAGCAGCGACATCCGCAAGGAGGAGCAGTGGATCGCCGACGCCGCCGACGTTGCGGCGCAGGCCGTCGCCCAGGACCAGAACCGGCTCGCGACGCCCGGCCTGGTCGACGTGACCGATCGCAGCAGCCTCTACCCGGCGGGAGAGATCCTGGCCGAGTACACCACGATCAAGTCGGTCGCCAACGACTACATGCGCAACATCTCCGCCGAGATCAAGTCGGCCGGCGACACGATGACCGGCGTCGACTCCGGTCCGTGGGACCGCCCGGGTGAGATCGGTCTCGGTCGCACCGGTGGGTTCTCGGAGTGGAACGCCCTCAACGCCGCGATCAGCGCGGCGGCCAGCGAGACCGCGTTGAGCGTCAACCAGGCCGCGGACGCGCTGGTGATCATCGCCGACGACTTCGCCGCCTCCGACGAGGAGGTACGCGCCGACATGGCCGCGCTCGCCGACCTGACCCGCGATCAGAACGAGACGGCCGGCTTCTGACCTCGACGACCCGGGACCCGGTGGGGTCCCGGGTCGGACCGGGTCGGCCGGGTCAGGGCCGCTCGGCCCAGGACGCCCGGCCGTCGCCGGTGATCGGGATGACGGGTCCGCCGGTGACGTCCGGGTGGAGCGTCGCCTCGCCGAAGCCGCGGACCCGGGCGAGCACCTCGCGGACCCCCGACCCGGCGTCGCCGGCGACGAAGCCCTGGACGTCGAGTCCCGCGGCGCGGCCGAGGTCGACGGCCCGCGCGACGTGGAAGTCCTGGGTCACCACGACGGCGCTGCTCACCTCGAACACGTCGTGCGCGCGGCGCATCGTGTGCCAGGTGTTGAAGCCGGCGTAGTCGGTGAAGACGTCCTGGGGCGGCACCCCGGCGGCCAGGACCGCGTCCCGCATCGTGTCGGGCTCGTCGTACTGCTCGGTGCCGTTGTCACCCGAGAGCAGCAGCTTGTCGACGATGCCGGCGTCGTAGAGCGCGACGGCCGCGTCGACGCGCTCGGACACCACGGCGCCCAGCGTCCCGTCGGGGCGCACCAGCGACCCGGGCACGATCGCCACCTGCGCGTGGGCGAGGTCGGCGGGGTCGGTCTTGACGCGGTCGTCGGTGCGGGTGAGCACGACGGCGTTGGCCGTGGCGACGGTGCCGGCACCGAGGGCGACGACGACGACCGCAGCGGTGCGTGCCCGGCGGGCCCATCGGTTCATGCCCCGGAGCCTAGGGCGCGCCCGGGTGACGCCGGCGCCGCCACGCGAGCGGGTCGGGTTCGAGGTGGGTGGGATGACCGTGAGTCGTCCACAGGTCAGTCGTTGCTGATGTTGTCCACAACCCCTGTGGTTGAGCGGGAAAGTCCGTTCGAACTGTCGGTGGCGAGTGCTTGGGTAGACCCATGACCAAGCACCAGGACCCCACTCGATCGGGCCACCCGATCGAGTCGTTCCTGTGCTCGGCGCTCGACGACCTCGAGGGTCTGGCCGACGTGCCTGCGTGGTCGATGGACGAGGCCACCACCGACCGGGTCGTGCTCCTGGCCGCGCGCGTCGCCGCCGGGGTGGCCGAGGTCGAGGCCCGGGCGATCGGCCAGGCCGTGTCGCTGGACAGACCGGGCATTGCAGGGTGTCGCGGGGTCACTCAATGGCTGCGTCAGCTCACCAACGTCACTGGCCGGCTGGCCGCACGCAAGGCTGCGCTTGCCTCGTCTCTGGCTGCATGGGAGCCCACCCGTGCCGCCACCGCGCGCGGTGCGATCCACGCCGAGCAGGCCCAGGCAATCGCCGACAAGATCGCGTTGCTCGACGACGACGTCACCGACCACGACAAGCAGCGCGCCGAGGCGTTCCTGCTGGGCGAGGCGGCAGACCACGACGCCGACGCCCTGGGCCGCATGGGTCACGAGATCTACGCCCGCCTCGACCCCGACTGTGCCGACGCCCGCGAGGCCGAAGCCCTCGCGAGGGCCGAGGCCCGGGCGAGGAAGAGGACCCGACTACGGATGTACGACGACGGCGAGGGCCTGACCCACGGCACCTTCGTCATCCCGACCCTCTACGGCGAGATGCTTCGCAAGGCCCTCGCGGCACTGGCCGCTCCGAAGCACGTGCGAGCCGAGCAGGGGGCCGGGTCCTACGACTGGGAGACCCCCACGCCGGAGAAGCTCGGCAAGGCCCTCTGCGACTACGTCGCCCGCTTCCCGGCGTCGAAGCTCCCGAAGCTCGGCGGCCTCAACGCCACCGTCATCGCCATCGGCGACGCCGACCTCCTCGAGGGCAAGGTCAAGGTCGCCCGCCTCGACACCGGCCACAAGATCAGCCACCTCGACTACCTCCGCCTCGCCTGCGAAGCAGGCATCATCCCGATCTGGATGAACGCCACCGGCGACGTCGTCTCGATGGGCCGCCGGCACCGCTTCCACACCGCCCGTCAACGCCTCGCACTGATTGCCCGACACCAGCACTGCCAACGCAACGGCTGCACCGTCCCCGGCTACCTCTGCCACGTCCACCACCCCCACCCCTGGTCCGAGGGAGGCGAGACCAGCCTCCGGAACGCGGAGCTGCTCTGCCCCTTCCACCACGGCGTCGCACACGCGGGGCACGCGGTGGAGGCCTACCCGATGCGGACGTAGGTGGGTGGTGGGTGGGTCATACCGCCGCGTTGAGGACAGGGGGCAGGTCGCGAAGGTCGGGCAACGCGCATCGGGCATCTCGTCGTCCAACGGCTCCTCTACTGTCGAGCCGTGGATGGAGAGTTGTCGATCCGATTCGGGATGTTCAGCGACGAGGGCGACGCCCTCGTCCGAAAAGCGGTGTTCGCAACGATCACCGACCTTCGGGATGGGATGGACCGTGAGACGGCCCTAGGAAGGCTACGAACCCGCACCGCAGCCATCATCGTCACCCACGACGAGATCGGCGATACCGACGTCCGCGAACAGATCGCCGAAGCGCTCGACAGTCCGTTGACCACCCGGGGATTCATGCCGATCGAGTCAGGCGACGAGATCACAGCTTGAGCAACTGCGCAGCGTCCCTCGCGCTGTTGCGACGCGTCGTTGCACCGCCTCTATGAGAGACGATGCGCCCGGACATTCCGACAATCGGCCGGTTGGGGTGGTTGACTTGCGCCGTGGACGAGAGCGGATCGAGCCCGTCACCAGACGCGTTCGAGGTCGTGGTCGATGGCATCGAATTCAGCGTCGTCTACGACATGAGTCAACCCGGGGCCTACCACTACACGCGCCGCACTCACCCGGCCTACGGCTACGGGTTCACCAGCCGGCGCTCGGACCACCAGCGGAGCACGACTGCTCACCACGTCGACGCCATCCGTGACTTCCTCGGAATCTGCGACCCCGTCACCGGCTACATCGAAGACGACCCAGACGACGACGGCTCGGATGACGTCGACGACTAGCGCTCGGGCATGCTGCGCTGAGTGCGCTGTCGTCCGAGACCTGCGGTTGACGAATTCGTCAGACGCCCGGCCACAGTTGACACTCCCAGCGTGGCGCGAAAGCAGCAGGCGCTCAGCGAGCCGAGCTCATAGGATCAATCCGTGCCGGCTCGGGTGATGTTCGTTCAGCTGAAGACCGGCCATCCCCTGGATCAAGGGCCTGCGTGGGTCGGATGGGTGCACTTCACCAAGTCTTGGCGAACTGCACACTTTCACGACCGCACACTGCAACGGGTGACAGGAACCGCTGGCGCGAACAACGACGCCAACTTCGTTGACGCCGAGACCCGTGAGGAGTACTGGATCTCAGGCCCCAAGCGTGACCGCAGCGACGCGCGGTACTCCTCACAAAGACCGATCGTGGAGGACGACGCGCGCGATGTGTACGAAGCCTTCCTATCGGGTGCTCGGCTGCCAGGACGCGAGAACGGTTGACCCCCGTGTCGCAGCCTGGCCCGAACCTCGGCGACCGGACTCAGTCGAGGAAGGCGAGGGCGGTCGCGAGCTCGCCGCCGTCCTCGGGGTCGGCTCGCGCTGGGTCTCGGTCATGCTGACACGCTAGGACTCGTGCCGCCCCGATCCCCGTTGCCGCCGCGGCACGGCCTCAGTGCGGCGTGGGTGTGCACGCCCCACCGGGATCCGGCGCGACCGGCGCCGTGGTCGACCATGGGGGAGTGGCTGCGCGACCACGTGGACGCGCGGGTCGACGTCGAGGGCCTGCTGGCCGGACGGCGCTTCGTGTACGCCGACGCGCGGCCGGTCGAGGACCACGACGCCTACGCCGCGCACGTCTTCGTCTGGTTCCACCGCGACCTGCGCGAGGAGCCCGTGGTGCCGGGCGAGCTCACCGTGGTGCACCGCGACGAGCGCGTGGTCGTGGTCGACAAGCCGGCGTTCCTGTCCACGGTGCCGCGCGGGCGGCACGTCACGCAGAGCCTGGTGGTGCGGCTGCGCGACGAGCTGGGACTGCCCGAGCTGACACCGATGCACCGCCTCGACCGCGTCACCTCCGGGTTGGTGCTCTGCGCGACGGAGCGGCCGTGGCGGGCGGCGTACCAGTCGATGTTCGCGCGGGGCACGGTCGGCAAGACGTACCGCGCGCTGGCGCCGTGGCGCGCGGAGCTCGACGAGCCGACGACGGTGCGCAACCACATCGCGCCGATCCCGCGCACCGGACGCGCCGAGGTCCTGCCGGGGGCGCCGGTCAACGCCGAGACCCTCGTCGAGGTGGAGGAACGCCGTGACGACCTCGCGGTCTACCGGCTGACCCCGACGACCGGTCGCACCCACCAGCTGCGTCTGCACCTGCTGGGGCTGGGGGCGCCGATCGTCGACGACCCGCTCTACCCCGTCGACCTCGAGGTCGACGTCGACGACTTCAGTCGGCCGCTGCAGCTGCTGGCCAGCGAGCTCGAGTACGCGGACCCCGTCGACGGTGGCGTGCGACGGTTCGTGAGTCCGCGGCGGCTGCCGCTGGTCGCTGCGGCGCAGTGGTCTCGAGACGGTTGCTAGCGCAACCTCCTCGACCGACGTGGTGGGCGTGCCGCTGCTCGCGCAACCTCCTCGGCCGACGCGGTGGGCGGCTACCTGCGGGCGAAGTCGCGCCGCCGCGCGTTGACGGTGGCGACCGCCTCGAGGAGGGCCGGCACGAACTTCTCCGACTCCAGCACGCACGCGGCGTGGCCGGAGTCGACCTCGTGCATGGTGGCGCCGCGGATGGCGCGGGCGAGCCCGGCCTGGCGGGCGGCCGGGATCACCTTGTCCCGGGTGGTCACCACGACCGCGGTCGGCACGTCGATGCGGTCCAGCCAGGGGCGGGAGTGGTGGCGACCGAGCGCGGCCAGCGCCTGCCCGACCGCCCAGGGACTGGTCGAGCGGAACTCGGCCATCGCCCAGTCCTGGATGTCGGTCGGCGCGAGGTCGACGGCGTCCGCCGCGGCCCGGGCGGCGCGCGTGACCGTGCGGGAGCGGGACACCTCGCGCAGCCCCAGCATGGTGGCACCCATGCCGGTGAAGAACAGGCGCTCGGCCGGGTTGAGCTGGAACCGGTCGGTGGTCGAGCAGAGCACCAGGCCCCGGACCAGGTCGGGGTGCTGGCGCCATACGCGCTGGGCCACCACGCCCCCCATCGAGTAGCCGGCGACGATGACGTCGCGCAGGCCGAGCTCCTCGACCAGGGCGGCCACGTCGTCGGCACAGTCGTAGAGCGAGAAGGCGTCGCTCTGGATGCCCTGGCCGTGCCAGCGCTGGTCGAGCGTGACGACGCGGTACTTCCGGGACAGCCGGCCGATGGCCGGGAACCAGGTCAGCAGACCCGTGCAGCCCAACGCGTGCAGGAGGACCACCGTGGGGGAGTCGGGCGAGGGCCCGGCGGTGTCGGTGACGTACGTCGTCCCGCGGCCCGACAGCTCCACCAGACGGCCCTCCGGGATCGGCACCCACGGCACGTAGACGCGGTTGCGGAGCACGCGCAGCGGCGAGGGTCGGGGCATGGCGGGCTCCTGGGCGCAGGGCGTGGCAGCGAGAACTAGAACAGGTTACAGTTTCGTCCGTGAGCCCTGTCGATGGATACGCCCCCGCGGACCAGGAGTCGGTCGAGGCCGTCCGGTCGGTCATCACCTCGGTGCTCGACCAGGCGGCCGCCAGGACCAGCGAGGGGACGCCGGCGGGGCCGACCTGGGCGGCCCTGGCCGAGGCAGGGCTGCTGTCGGTGCCGGTCCCCGAGGCCCACGGCGGCGAGGGGCTCGGCCTCGACGAGGTCGCCGTGCTGCTGCGCGAGACCGGCGCCCGCGCGGCCCACCTGCCCGTCTGGGAGACGCTGTGCTGCGGTGTCCTGACCGTCGCCGCCGTCGGTACCGACGAGCAGCAGGCCGCCCTGCTGCCCGGGGTCGCCACCGGCGACGTCGTGCTGGCCCCCGCCCTGCGCGAGGTAGGACGCACGATCACCGAGCGCCCCGAGACCTGGTACGCCGGCGGCACCGTCACCGGCCGCAAGATCGGCGTCTCCTACGCGAGCACCGCCCACCGGCTCCTGCTCACCGTCCGCGAGGGTGGCGTCGACGGGCGCGACGTCGTCGTCCTCGTCGACCCGGCCGGACCCGGCGTCACCCTGGTCGAGTCGGGCTCCTCGGCCCGGATCACCCAGCACACCGTCGTCCTCGACGGCGCGCCCGCCGAGCTCCTCGGTGCGGCGGACGGACCCGGCAGCGGTACGGCGGCACGGGTGCTCGTCGAGCACGCCGTGGCCGGTCTGGCCCTGCTGGCGGCCGGCGTCGTCAGGGGCGCGGTCGACCTGACGGCCGACTACGTCAAGGGTCGCGAGCAGTTCGGTCGGGCGCTGGCGCAGTTCCAGGCCGTCGCCATGCAGGCCGCCGACCTCTACATCGCCTCCCGGACCCTCGACCTCGCCGCCGACAACGCTGCGTGGCGCGTGCGCGAGGGGCTCGACGCCACCGACGACCTCGCCGTGTCGGCGTACTGGGCGTGCACCGAGGCGCCGAAGGCGCTGCGGACCTGTCACCACCTGCACGGCGGCATGGGCGTCGACACGACCTATCCGCTGCACCACTACTACTCCTGGGTCGTCGACATCGCCCACGCCCTCGGCACCCTGCCGGGCGACGTGCTGGTCGAGGACCCCACCGCCAAGAACCTCGAGCTCACCGCCGACCAGCGTGCGCTCAAGGCCGAGATCCGCAGCTACTTCCACGGGCTCGCCTCCCACGACGAGCACGACGAGATGAGCCAGGACCGGCACGGCGAGGTCTACCAGCGGACGATCCGTCAGATGGGCGCCGACGGCTGGATGGGGATCGGCTGGCCCCAGGAGTACGGCGGCCACGGGCTCGGCGAGATCGAGCAGACGATCTTCGCCAACGAGGCCCAGCACGCCGACGTGCACCTGCCGGCGGTCACCCTGCAGACGGTGGGCCCGACGCTGATCCGGCACGGCACGCCGAAGCAGAAGGACCTGTTCCTGCGGCGGGTCCTGGCCGGCGACGTCCACTTCGCGATCGGCTACAGCGAGCCCGACGCCGGCACCGACCTGGCCGCGCTGCGCACGACGGCCCGGCGCGACGGCGACCACTACGTCGTCAACGGCCAGAAGATGTGGACCACCGGCGGGCACCAGGCCGACTTCGTCTGGCTCGCTGTGCGCACCGATCCCGACGCCCCGAAGCACAAGGGCATCTCGATCCTGATCGTCGACACCACCGACCCGGGCTACTCGTTCACGCCGATCATCACCGCCGACGGGGCGCACCACACCAACGCGACCTACTACAACGACGTCCGCGTCCCCGTCGACATGCTGGTCGGCGAGGAGAACCACGGGTGGAAGCTGATCACCACCCAGCTCAACCACGAGCGCGTCATGCTCGGCCCGGCCGGCCGGATCGAGGGCCTGCGCGACCGGATCGTCGACTGGGCCACCAAGGCGGGCGCCGTCGACCGCCCCGACGTCCGCGACGTGCTCGGCCGGGTCACCGCGGTCTTCCGCGTCAACGAGCTGCTCAACTGGGAGGTCGCCCGCGCGGCGGCCGTCGGCGAGATCTCCGTGGGCGACGCGTCGTCGTCCAAGGTCTTCGCGGCCGACCAGGTGCAGCACCTCTCCGCCGACCTCGTCGCCGTCGTGCAGCGCTACGGAGACCCGGCCGACGAGGAGACGAGAGCACTGCTCCGATACCTCGACGACCAGGCCAAGCGCAACCTGGTGCTGACCTTCGGCGGCGGCGTACAGGAGGTGCAGCGCGAGCTCATCGCGATGTTCGGGCTGGGCCTCCCGCGAGTGCCGCGGTGAGCTCCCACGAGCGGATCATGGCCGAGGCCGAGCGCATCCAGGCGCTCGGCGAGGCCTCGGAGTCGCGCGCGCCGTACGCCGTCAACCAGGCCACCATCGGCACCTGGCTCGACGCCATGGGCTACGACAACGACAGGTTCCGGCAGGGCGAGGCACCGCCGTCGATGGCCCAGGTCTGGACGATGCCGGGCCTGGGGCGCAGGCGCCCACCCGAGGACCCGCTGAGCCGGATGACGGAGTTCCTCACCGCCGAGGGGTTCACCGCCGTGCTCGGCACCAACTGCGAGCAGACCTACGACCGCTACCTGCGCGTCGGCGAAGACGTGCGGGTCACCAGCGCGCTCGACTCCGTGGTCGGGCCCAAGAGCACCGCGATGGGCACCGGCTACTTCGTGACGTCGCGCAACACCTGGTACGTCGGTGAGGAGCGAGTGGCGACGATGCTCTTCCGCGTCCTCAAGTTCGTGCCGAAGGAGCGTGGCTGATGGCTGTGCGCCCGATGGTCAACCGCGACTCTCAGTTCTTCTGGGACGGCACCCGAGCCGGCGAGCTCCGCATCCAGGTCTGCAACGCCTGCGGGGCCAAGCGGTTCCCGCCCGGCCCCGCCTGCCAGTCGTGCGACGCCTACGACCGTGGCTTCGAGGTCGCCTCGGGCGAGGGCACCGTCTTCTCCTACGTCGTTCACCGGCACCCGCCGGTCCCCGGCAAGGAGCTGCCGATCGTGATCGCGCTGGTCGACCTCGACGAGGGCGTGCGGATGATCGGCGAGGTCGCCGGGGTCGACGACCTGGCGATCGGCGACCGCGTCCGCGTGGAGTTCGACCGCGTCGACGACGAGCTCACTCTCCCGATCTGGAGGAAGGCCTGATGCGCACGCTGGAGCCCGGTCAGGCGATCCCCGAGTGGAGCCTGCCGATGACGCCGACCACGATCGTGAGCACCGCTCTCGCCACCCGTGACTGGCAGGACGTCCACCACGACCGCGACGTCGCCCAGGCCGCCGGTTCGAAGGACATCTTCATGAACATCCTGACCAGCAACGCCCTGGTCGAGAAGTACGTCGTCGACTGGGTCGGCCACGACGCCCGGCTCACGGGCATCGCCATCCGCCTCGGGGCGCCTGCCTACCCCTACGACACGCTCAGCTTCACCGGCGAGGTCACGGGTGTCGAGGACGGGGTCGCGACGATCGCCGTCGTCGGCCGGGTGTCGCTGGGCGACCACGTCACCGGCACCGTCACGGTGGCGGTATGAGGACGTCAGGTGGTCTCGAGACAGGCGCTAGCGCGCCTTCCTCGACCAACGGTGGTCGAGGAGGTTGCGCTAGCAACCGTCTCGAGACCACTCGGTCCGGGGTGCGCGCGTGAGCGGGCTGTCCGGCAAGGCCGCGATCGCCGGCATCGGCGCGACGGAGTTCTCCAAGGCCTCGGGCCGCTCGGAGCTGCAGCTGTCGGTCGAGGCCGTGCGCGCAGCACTCGCCGACTGTGGGCTGACCGCCGCCGACGTCGACGGCCTGACCACCTTCACGATGGACACGTCCTCGGAGATCGCGGTGGCCCGCGAGCTCGGCGTACCGGAGCTGCGGTTCTTCAGCCGGATCAACTTCGGCGGCGGTGGGGCGTGCGCGACGGTGCAGCAGGCGGCGATGGCGGTGGCGACCGGGGTGGCCGACGTGGTCGTGGCCTACCGGGGCTTCAACGAGCGCTCCGAGAGCCGCTTCGGCCAGTTCTCGGTGGCGGCCGCGACGCAGGTCAACACCAACGGGCTCGACAACGCTTGGTCCTACCCGTTCGGTCTCGGCACGCCCGCGGCGACGGTGGCCATGCAGGCGCGTCGCTACATGCACGAGTACGGCGCCACCTCGGCCGACTTCGGTGCCGTCGCCGTGGCCGACCGTCGGCACGCGGCCACCAACCCGCACGCGTTCTTCCACGGCCGGCCGATCACGATCGAGGACCACCAGGCGTCCCGCATGATCGTCGACCCGCTCCACCTCCTCGACTGCTGCCAGGAGAGCGACGGCGCCGTCGCCCTGGTGATCGTCTCGGCCGAGCGCGCCCGCGACCTGCGGCAGAAGCCGGCGTACGTCGCCGCCGCGGCCCAGGGGAGCGGGCGCGACCAGTTCGTGATGACGTCCTACTACCGCGACGACATCGGGATCCCCGAGATGGGCGTCGTGGGCCGCGAGCTGTGGCGCCAGTCGGGGCTGACGCCGGCCGACATGCCGATGGCGATCCTCTACGACCACTTCACGCCTTACGTGCTCATGCAGCTCGAGGAGCTGGGCTTCTGCGGTCGCGGGGAGGCGCCCGGCTTCGTCGCCGGCGGGGCGATCGAGGTCGGGGGCCGGCTGCCGCTCAACACCCACGGCGGCCAGCTCGGGGAGGCCTACATCCACGGCATGAACGGCATCGCCGAGGGCGTGCGGCAGGTCCGCGGCACCTCGGTCAACCCGGTCGCGGCCGCCGCCGACTCCCACGTCCTGGTCACCGCCGGGACCGGGGTGCCGACCAGCGGGCTGATCCTCAGCGCCTAGGTGAAGAAGATCGCTTCATTCGGCCAGAATGAAGGTATGGTCTTCTTATGGTGGTCCGGATCATCGGCGACGTCGTCGGCTCTCGCGGGGTCGAGGACCGCCTCGGCCTGCACCAGCGTCTCAGCCGGGTGCTGGCCGAGGCCAACGACCGGTGGGACGCCGACCTGCGGATCACGGTCGGCGACGAGTACCAGGGCACCGTGGCCTCCCTCGGTGCGGCCGTCGCGGTGACCCTGGCGGTGCGTGTCGCGCTGCTGCCCGACCACGACGTGCGCCACGGTCTCGGCCGCGGCCCCGCCACGGTCCTCGACCACGACCGCGCCATCGAGGACGGACCGGGCTGGTGGGCGGCCCGCGCGGCCATCGAGGCCGTCGCGGATCTGGAGGCGAGCGCGGTCACCCGGACCGCCCGGACGGCGTACCGCTCGGTCGGGAGCGACGACCCGGCGGGCGACCCGGCGGGCGACCCGGCCGCGCCCGCGGTCGAGGCGGCTCTGCTGGCCCGCGACGAGCTGGTCGGGCGGCTCGACGCGCGCTCGTTGTCGGTGCTGCGTGGTCTGCTGGGCGGGCGGTCGCAGCGGGAGCTGGCCGAGGAGGCGGGTGTGTCGGCCTCCGCGGTCTCCCAGCGCGTCCGCCGCGACGGCATCGGTGTCGTCGTGACCATGAGCCGATGGATGGAGCTGTTGCCGTGAGCTGGGTGGGGCTGCTGCTGATCGGGCTCGGAGTGAGCGACCTGGTGTTCTCGATGCTGCCCTCCTCGCCCCGGCGCGGACGGATCGCCGAGGGCGTCGGATCGCTGGTCGTCGTCGCCCTGGGCCTGCTGGCCGGCCTGACCGGCGCCGACGTCGTCGGGGTCCTGGTGCTCGCGGTCGTGGTGGCCGTCTGCGGCGAGAGCGTGACCCTGGGCTTCGCGCGGCGCCGCTACCGGCTGACGCTGGCGGTGCTCGGGGTGGCCGTCGCCGGCACCCTGCTCGCCTCCGGCGCCGCCCCTGAGGCGGGAGGCCCGCTCGGCGACTGGCTGGAGGCCACCGCGCTGCCGCTGCTCGCCGGCGTCGCCCCCGACCGTGCCCTGGTCGTGCTCGGGGTGCTGCTGGTGCAGCTGTCCACCGGCAACGTGGTGGTGCGGCTCGTGCTCGGGGCCACCGGCACCGGCCACCCGCTGCGCAGCACGTCCGGTCAGGCCCCGGCCGGCGCGCTCAAGGGCGGACGCATCCTCGGGCCGCTCGAGCGGCTGTTCATCGTCGGGCTCGGGCTGGCCGGCGAGGTCACCGCGGCCAGCATCGTGATCGCCGCCAAGGGGTTGCTGCGCTTCCCCGAGCTGCAGTCCGCGCGAGCCGACGGGACCCCGGGCCCGGGCATCCACGAGGTGACCGAGTACTTCCTCGTCGGCAGCTTCGTCTCCTGGTCGGTCTCGCTGGCTTGCCTGGCCCTGGTGGGATGAGGGGGTGCCGACCGTCGTCGCGATCCACGTCGCCAAGGCGACCCGGCTGCCGATGCGGGCGGTCGAGCGGGTCGACGTCGAGGCCGGCAAGGGCATCGTCGGTGACCGCTACCACGGCACCCGCCACCGCCACGTCACGCTGCAGAGCCTCGACGCGCTGGCCGAGGCCGCCGTCCTGCACGGCTCCAACGTGGCTCCCGGACTCACCCGCCGCAACCTCACGATCGACCACGGCGTCGTACCCCGCGAGCCGGGCGCGCTGGTCCGGGTCGGGCCCGTGCTGCTCCAGGTCGTGCGCGTCGCGGCCCCGTGCAAGCTGCTCGACGACACGATCGGACCCGGCGCCCAGGACGCCCTACGGCACCGCGGCGGCTCGGTCCTCCGGGTGCTCGAGGGCGGCGTCGTGGCGCTGGGTGACGTGGTCGACCTGGGTGTCCCCGGCACCCACGACATCGTGCCCGAGATCGGTCGGGGGCTGCGCGGCCGGCTGCCCTGACGGCCGCTTGTTACCGACCGTTCGGACTTCTGCCATGCGCTTCAACGCGCAGGTCAGAAGTCCGAACGGTCAGTAACATCCGGCCGTGCCCGGCGGCTCAGGACCCCGGACGCCGCAGCTGGCGCCCCCAGTCGTGGTCGGGGCGCTCGACGTCGATCGCGTTGCCGCGCACCACGGAGCGGGTGACGCGGCCGCCGTAGGTGAGGCCGTCGTACGCCGAGATCGGGTTGCGGTGGGCCAGGCGGGTCGCCTCGATGCGGAAGGTGACGCCGGTGTCGTAGACGGCCAGGTCGGCGTCGGCACCGACCTCGATGCGTCCCTTGTGACCCAGGCCGACCAGGTCGGCGGTGTGGCGTGACATCCAGCGGCTGACCTGGGCGAGCGGGATGCCGCGGCGCCGCGCCTCCTGGGCGACCGCGGAGAAGCCGACCTGGAGACCCGAGACGCCGCCCCAGGCCTGCTGGAGGTCGCCGTCGCCGCGGTTCTTCTCCTCCGCGGTCGCGGGGGAGTGGTCGCTGACGATGGTGTCGATGACGCCGGCCCGCAGCGCCGACCAGAGCTCCTCGCGGTTGCCGCGGTCACGGATCGGCGGGCAGCACTTGAACTGCGGTGCGGCGTCGGGGATGGTCTCGGCCGCGAAGCACAGGTAGTGCGGGCAGGTCTCGACCGTGACCCGCAGCCCCTCGGCGCGCGCGTCGGCGATCAGGTCGAGAGCCCGCGCGCTCGACAGGTGCAGCACGTGCACCCGGGCGCCGGTCTCGCGAGCGCCGTCGAGCACCTGGCGGATCGCGGCCCGCTCGGACTCGTCAGGGCGCGACAGCAGGAAGTCGGCGTACGCCCGGCTGGAGGGCGCGGGCGCCGCCTCGAGCACCGCGGCGTCCTCGGCGTGCACGATCATCAGCCCGTCGAAGCGGGCGACCTCGGTGAGGGCCTCGAGGAACTGGGCCGGGTCGAGGGGCGGGAACTCCTCGACGCCCGACGGCGACAGGAAGCACTTGAAGCCGAACACCCCGGCGTCCCACAGCGGCTCGAGGTCGGCCACGTTGCCGGGCACGGCGCCACCCCAGAAGCCGACGTCGACCATGAGCTCGCCGGCCGCGGCCTCCTGCTTGGCCTTCAGTCCGGCCAGGGTGGTCGTCGGCGGCACCGAGTTGAGCGGCATGTCGACCAGGGTGGTCGCGCCGCCGAGGGCCGCCGCCTCGGTCGCGGAGACGAACCCCTCCCACTCGGTGCGCCCGGGCTCGTTGATGTGGACGTGGGTGTCGACCACGCCCGGCACGACGTACGCCGTTTCGGGCACCTGCAGGACCACGCCGTCGACGTCGTGGTCGAAGGACTCGATCGACGCGATCCGCTCGCCGCGCAGCGCGAGGGTCGCCGGGACGAAGGAGTCGCCGACCAGGACCCGCTGGGCGCGGACGGCATCGACCCTCATCGCTGACCCACGAGCTTGTCGGTGAAGAACGCCAGGACCCGGTCGACGCCCTCCTGCTGGCGGTGGGCGGTGACGGTCGAGTGCTTGCGCCCGGGGAACTCGACCCGGATGAACGCCTCGCCGATCTCGCTGCTCAGCCGGTCGAAGCGGGTGCCGGTCGCCGCGTCCTTGTCGTACTGCAGGCCCAGGACCTGGCAGCCTCCGGCCGCGCGCTCCTTGACCGTGGCGAGGTCGGCGTCGGAGAGGTTGAGGTCGCGCCCGCGGGCCCTGCCGATCGCGAAGGGCGCCGACGGCTGGCACAGCACCGGCGCGGCCACGGCGTCGTCGACCATCATGGCCAGCGCGAAGCCGCCGGTGAAGCACATGCCGAGAGCCCCGACACCCGGTCCGCCGAGCTCGGCGTGCAGCTCGCGGGCCAGGCTGCGCAGCCAGCCGGCGACCGGGCTGGTCTCGCGGGTGGCGAGCTTGGTGAACTCCTTGCTCACGCAGACCTGCCGCAGGGCGCCGGCGATGGCCAGGGGGCCCATCCCCGTCTCAGGCCTGCCGAACAGGTGGGGGAGCACCACGGTGAAGCCGGCGGCGACCACCTCCTCGGCGAAGCCGATCACCTGCGGGGTCAGTCCCGGGATCTCGTGGATGACGACGACGCCCGGCCCGGTGCCCTTGCGGTAGGTCGGGTGGGTGGTGCCGTCGGCGTCGGTGTGCGCGCCGTGGGTCCAGGACGACAGGAGACTCATGGGGTGAATCTAGAGGTCTGCCGTGCTGTCTAGGTTGGGTTCATGGCGGCGACCACACAGCGACACGTCCGCCTGGTCCTGCCGCACCAGCTGTTCGAGGAGCACCTCGATGCCGAGCCCGGGACGACGTTCGTGCTGGTCGAGCACGACCTGCTGTTCCGCCAGTACCGCTTCCACGTGCAGAAGCTGGTCCTGCACCGCGCGAGCATGCGGCGGTTCGCAGCCCGCCTGCGCGAGGCCGGGTTCGACGTCGAGGTGGTCGAGACCGACGGCCGTACGACGTCGCGCGCGGCCCTGGCGCGGGTCGTGCGGCGGCTCGCGCCGAGCCAGGTCACCGTCCACGACGTCGTCGACGACTGGCTCTCGCAGGACCTGACCGCAGCCCTGGCCGACGGCGGCTACGACCTGCGGTCCGACGACGTGCTGGAGACCCCGAACTTCCTCACCACCCGCGCCCAGGTCGCGGACTTCTTCACCGGACGGCGCTCGCGGATGAGCGCGTTCTACGAGTACCAGCGGCGCCGGCTCGACGTCCTCATGGACGGCGACCGGCCGGTGGGCGGGCGCTGGTCGTACGACGAGGACAACCGCAAGAAGCTGCCGAAGGCCCACCCCGTGCCGGCCCCTGCCGTCCTCGCCGTCCCGGATCGCGACGACGCGGTCGCCGAGGCCGTCGAGTGGGTCGGGCGCGCCTTCCCCGACAATCCCGGTCGTGCGGCGTCGTTCGCGTGGCCGACGACCCACGGGGAGGCCGAGGCGGGGCTCGAGCGGTTCCTGGCCGAGCGCTTCCACGAGTTCGGTCCCTACGAGGACGCGCTCTCCGTCGAGCACCCGTTCGTCTTCCACTCCCTGCTGACCCCCGGCCTCAACGTCGGGCTGCTCTCGCCGCAGCACGTGCTCGACCGCGCGCTCGAGGTCGGCGACCAGGACGGCGTACCGCTGGCGAGCGTGGAGGGGTTCGTGCGCCAGGTCATCGGGTGGCGCGAGTACATGCGGGCGACGTACGTCACCCAGGGCCGGGGGATGCGCAGCCGCAACCACCTGACCCACACCCGTCCGCTCGCGGAGGGCTGGTGGACGGCCGAGACCGGGCTCGCGCCGGTCGACCACGTCGTCGACCGCGTCCTCGAGCACGGCTACGCCCACCACATCGAGCGGCTGATGGTGCTCGGCAACGCCATGTGCCTGTTGCGCACCGACCCGGACGCGGTCTACGAGTGGTTCATGGAGATGTTCGTCGACGCCTACGACTGGGTGATGGTGCCCAACACCTATGCGATGAGCCAGTTCGCGACCGGCGCCTCGATCACCACCAAGCCCTACGTCTCGGGCAGCAACTACCTGCGCAAGATGAGCGACTACGGATCGGCCGGGTGGGGGACCGACTGGCAGGACGACTGGGACGCCCTCTACTGGACCTTCGTCGGTGACCACCGCGACGTGTTCGACGCCAACGGCCGCTCGCAGTTCGTCACCAGCGCCCACGACCGGATGACGGCCGCCAAGAGGGCGGCGCACTCCGAGCGGGCGGCGGTGTGGTTGACGTGAGCGCGCGCACGAGGGGGACCGGCTGATGCCGCGCCTGCACAGCCTCGAGCTGCTGCTCGACGCCGCCGGCGAGGCCGCCGTACGACGGCAGTGGCAGGCCCTGCGCGACGCCGGCCTGCCGTCGATGCTCGACCACGCGGGTGCCACCAACACGCCCCACGTCACGGTGATCGCGGTGCCGTCGATCGACGCGACCGCCGAGGCACGGGCGGTCGAGCTGATCGGTCCGCTGCTGCCGATCGAGGTGCGGGCGTCGGGCCTCGCGGTCTTCGGCGGCGAGCGGCTGACCCTCGCTCGGGTCGTCGACGTGGACGACGCGGTGCTGCGGGCCGTGCTCGACCTGCGGGCCGCGACGACGGGTCACCAGCACCCCGGGTGGCTGCCGCACCTGACCCTCGCCCGTCGCCTCCCGCGCGCCGACCTGCCGCGGGCGGTCGAGGTCGTGGGCACCGGTGACGCGGTGATGGTGCTGACGGCCCTGCGCCGGTGGGACCCCGACGCCGGCACGGTGACGCCGCTGGTCACTCCTCGGGAGCCACCAGCTCCAGGTTGATGTCGTCGGGGTCCTGGAAGGACAGGATCGACATGCCGCTGCCCTCGAGCGACAGCACGCCGCCGTTGACGACCCCGGCGGCGTCGAGCCGCTGCGCGGCGGCGGCCAGGTCGGCCTTGGTCGGGACGCCGAAGGACACGTGGTCGAGCCCGACCCTGGTGGAGTCGAACCGGTCGCCCGTCCGGGCCACCGGTCGGAGCCCGAACAGCTGGCCCTCGACCTGGAAGATGCAGCCGCCGAAGAACCGCTTCGGGTCCTCGGTGGCGCCCTCCTCGTCGATCTTGTCCGTCGCGTCGATCGCGGGGTCGGCGCCGAAGACGGTGGAGTAGAAGTCCTTGGAGCGCTGGATGTCGGTCACGGTGACGCGGACGTGGTGGATCCCCTGCAACGGGGCGAGCGGCGTGGTGTCGGCCATCGGGCAAGGGTTGCTCGCCTGAGCGCCGAGCCTTCCACCCGCAGGGGTGCCATCCGTTCCTGCTCTAGTCTCGGCGCGTGCACGAGGGCGAGGTGGTCGCGACCGCCGACCAGGTGCGCCGTCTCCTCGCCGCCCAGCACCCGCAGTGGGCCCACCTGACGGTGACGCCGGTCGACGACTTCGGCACCGACCACGTGCTGTTCCGGCTGGGCGACGGGAGCGGCGACGACCTCGTCGCGCGGATGCCCCGCGCCCCCTGGGCCGTCGAGCAGGCCGCGAGCGACGCCCGGTGGCTGCCGGTGCTGGCGCCGTATCTGCCGGTCGCCACACCCGTCCCGCTCGCGCAGGGCGAGCCCGGCGAGGGCTACCCGTGGCCCTGGTCGGTGGTGCCGTGGCTGCCGGGCGCGCCTCCCGTCGCGGGGGACCCCGCGTTGGTCGGCCTCGGCGCCGACCTGGCGGCGTACGTCGTGGCGCTGCGGTCGGTCGACACCAGCGGCGCCCCGCGCAAGACCGACGGCGCCCGCGGCGCACCCGTCCGCGAGTGGGACGAGGCCGTGCGCGAGGCGATCGAGGCGTGCGGCGACCGGATCGACCGGGCCGCGGTCAGCGAGGCCTGGGACGACTGCGTCGCCGCACCGGACTGGCCCCACGACCCGGTCTGGCTGCACGGCGACCTGCTGCCCGGCAACCTGCTGGTCTCCGGCGACGGGGAGGGAGAGCAGGCGCGGCGCCTCAGCGCGGTCATCGACTACGGCGCTCTCGGCGTCGGCGACCCGGCGCCGGACCTGCAGCCCTACTGGACCGTGCTGCCGCCGGGGGAGCGCGACGCGTTCCGTGAGGGAGTCGACCTCGACCAGGACACCTGGCGCCGTGGCCGGGGCTGGGCGCTCGGTCCGGCGCTGACCGGGATCCCGTACTACTGGGAGAGCGTGCCGGCGTTCGCGCAGCGCGGGCTGCGGACGATCGCCGAGGTGCTCGCCGACCTCGGCTAGGCATGACTGGTTGGATGAACCGGTGCGTCGTGCCGTGGCCCCCCTCCTCGCCGTGACCGTGGCGCTGGTGCTCGCGGACTCGGCGGTGGTCACGCTCGCGCTGCCCGACATCGTGCTCCACCTCGACGCCTCGGTGACCGAGGTCGCCTGGGTGCTGATCTCCTTCAACCTCGTGCTCGGGCTCGCCGCGGTGCCCACGGCGATGAGCTTCGCGCGGGCCCAGCCCCGGGTGCTGACGGCGCTGGGCATCGCGCTGTTCGCCGGCGCCTCCGCGTGGTGCGCGGCGGCCGGCTCCATCGAGGTGCTGATCACGGCCCGGTGCCTGCAGGCGCTCGGTGGCGCGTGGGCGGTGGTCGGGTGCCTGGAGCTCCTGGTCGCCGAGCGCGGCGAGCGTCGCGGCGTCGCGACCTGGGTGACCGCGGGCGTCGTCGGCACGGCCGCCGGCCCCTTCGCCGGAGGCCTGCTCACCGAGGCGTTCTCGTGGCAGGCGATCTTCGTGGTGCAGGTGCCGTTCGCGGTGCTCGCGGTCCCGGCGGCCCTGCGCGCCCGCGCCGTACCCCCCGCCGAGCCGGACCGCCACCGCCCGGCCCTGCTGCCCAACATCACCCTGGCGCTGATGTCGGCGGCCCTCACGGCGGCGCTGTTCCTGCTGGTGCTGCTGCTCGTCGAGGGCTGGCGGCACTCCCCGGGCCAGGCGGCGCTGACCGTCTCGGTCGTCCCGGTCGCGGCGCTGGCGGCCCGCCCGCTCGTGCGCCTGCTGCGTACGCCGCCCGACGTCGAGATCGCGGTCGGCTGCTTCCTGGTCGCCGGCGGGCTCGCGGGACTCGCGCTCCCGCCGTCGGCCGACCTCGCCTGGACGATCGCGCCCCAGGCGTTGGTGGGGCTCGGGCTCGGGCTCACCGTCGACCAGCTCACCTCGCAGGCCATGCACCTGCGGCTGCCCCGGGTCCGGCACGCCGCGTGGACCATCGGCGCGCGGCACCTCGGGGTGGTGGTCGGGCTGGTCGTCCTGACGCCTGTCTTCACCGCCGACCTGATGGACGCCCAGGAGCCCGCAGAGGTCGCGATCACCTCGCTGGTGCTCGACGCGCCGCTGCCGCCGCAGGACAAGATCGCCATCGCCAAGGCGCTCGGCGATGCGCTGGTGGGGGAGCGGGGACGGGTCCCGGACCTGGGTCCCGCCTTCGACTCGCTCGACCTGGCGCCCGCGCAGCAGCCGGCCGCAGACCGGCTCGAGGTACAGCTCGACGAGCAGCTCGAGCGCGCCGCCACCCACGCCTTCCGGGACTCGTTCCTCATCGGTGGCGGGCTGGCGCTGCTCGCCCTGCTCGTCGTGGTCCTCACCTCGGTGGCGGGTGCGGCGACGGGTGCGGTGTCCGGGGCGGCCTCCACCCGTCGGCGGGTGGCGTCGTGACCGGCGTGCCGCTCGGTCCGCCGCCGTCGGGTCCGCCGCCGACGGTGAGACCGGCCGGTGGCCGGCCGGCCGGGGTGATGCGCGTCCTTGGTCTGCCGGTGCTCGCGCTGGTCCTGGTGGCCGGCGTGCTCGGCGTACAGCTGGACAAGGGGGGTGGCGAGTTCGAGCCGCTGCGCCCGGCCGACGCGTGCGTCGAGCGCGGCGTCACCTCGCAGGCCGAGGGCATCGAGGGGCTCACCGAGCGTCTGGTCCTGCTCGGCGTCGACGGCGCCGCGTGTCGGCTCGGGGTGAGCCGCGAGGCGCTGACCCTCGAGCTCGCCCAGCCCGGCGAGCGCAGCGACGCGCAGGTCGACGCGCTGCGGGAGGGCCTCGAGGACGCCGTACGACGGATGAAGCGGGACGGGACGCTCCCGCCCGCCTCCGACCTGGCCGACGAGGCGCTCGAGGACGCCGACCTCAACCGGTTCCTGAAGGCCGCGATCCGCGCCCTGCCCGACAAGGTGGTCGACGGCGCGCTCAAGACCGACGACGTGCTGATCCGGGCCATCGACGACCTCGACCTGCGTGAGCTGCTGGGCAACCTCGACGACCAGGACGACCTCAACCGACAGGTCGAGAAGGCCGTCACCGACGCCGTCAAGGACTCGCTCCTCGACCGGTTGCGCAACCTCATCTAGGGTCGGGCCACGTGAGTGAGACCAGCGGACCGACCGGGCTCCCCGTGCTGACGGCCGAGGAGCAGCGGGTCCTCGGCAGCCTCCTGGAGAAGGAGGTGACGGTCCCCTCGACCTACCCGATGACGGTCAACGCGGTGCGCTCGGCCTGCAACCAGACGAGCAGCCGCGAGCCCGTCGTCGACTACGACGACACCGTCGTCCACCACACGTTGCGCGAGCTGAAGCAGCGCGACCTGGTGGCCGTGACGTGGGACGACCGGGGACGGCGGACGCTGAAGTACGTCCAGACCCTGGCGGTCCGCCTCGACCTCGCCGAGGACGAGCGGGCGCTGCTCACGGTCCTGCTGCTGCGCGGCGCCCAGGCACCCGGCGCGCTCAGGTCCCGGACCGAGCGGCTGCACGCCTTCGCCGACCGCGGCGCCGTCGAGGCCTGCCTGGCCCGGATGGCCGGGCGGGAGCACCCGCTGGTCGAGCAGCTGCCCCGTCAGCCGCGCGAGCAGGACGCCCGCTGGATCCATCTGCTCGGACCGGTCGAGACGCCGGCCACCGCCGTGGCACCCGGCGCCGCCCCGGCCGTCGACCGCGACGTCGTGATCGCCGGCGGCGCGGACGTCCGCGACGACAAGGTGCGGGCGTCGTACGGCGCCGTCGCGGCGTCGTACGCCGAGGCGCTGACCGACGAGCTCGCCGACCTGCCCTTCGAGCGCTGGCTGCTCGACCGCGTCGCCGCACGGGCCGGCACCGACCCCGTCGTCGAGGTGGGGTCGGGACCCGGCCACGTCACGGCCTACCTCGCCGAGGCGGGCGCCGACGCGACCGGCATCGACCTGACCCCGGAGATGGTCGCGCAGGCCCGCGAGCGCTACCCCGACGGCGTCTACGAGGTCGGCGACCTGCGCACGCTGATGCGCCCGATCAACGGGTCGGGCTGGGCCGCGGTGCTCGGGTGGTACTCCCTGATCCACCTCGCCGCGTCGGAGCTGCCGGCTGCGCTCGACGCCCTGGTGCGACCGCTGGCCGGCGACGGGTGGCTGGTGCTCGCGATGCACGCAGGCGCCGAGGTGCGCACCCACACCTCGTGGTTCGACCACGAGATCGACCTCGACTTCGTCTTCCACCGACCGGCCGAGGTGGTCGCCCTGGTCGAGGCCGCCGGTCTCGTCGACGTGGAGTGGTACCACCGCGGCCCGGTGACGGGCCGCGGTGAGTCGACCGAGCGGCTCTACGTCGTCGCTCGCAAGCCCTGAGCGGACCCGGGATCAGCTCTCGAGCGACGCCTCGAGCGTGATCTCCACGCCGGTGAGCGCCTTGCTGATCGGGCAGCCGGCCTTGGCGGCCTGAGCGGCCTCCTGGAAGCCGGCCTCGTCGAGGCCCTCGACCTCGCCGACGACGGTGAGCTTGATGCCGGTCAGCTTGAAGCCGCCGTTGGCGGAGTCCGGGCCGAGCGACACGTCGGCCTGCACGTCGAGCGACTGCGGGGTGCCGCCGGCCTCGGCGATGATCGCCGAGAGCTGCATGGCGTAGCACGACGAGTGGGCGGCGGCGACCAGCTCCTCGGGGCTCGTGGTGCCGCCGGCGTCGTCGGCCGCACGCTTGGGGAACGAGACCTCGTAGGTGCCGACCTTCGAGCTGGTGAGCTCGACCTGGCCGGAGCCCTCCTGCAGCGAGCCGTTCCAGGCGGTGCGAGCGGTACGAGTGGGCATGACGTGCTCCTTCGGTGGATGTGGACGGCAATTGTCTTGTGCACAAGATACTAGCGGGCGAGTAGAGTGTCGTCCATGGCCGCCACCCTCCCGCCGAGCGCAGCCGAGCTCGACGAGCTCCTCTGCTTCGACCTCTACGCCGCCCAGCGCGCCGTCACCGCGGCGTACCGCCCGGTGCTGGGTCGTCTGGGGCTGACCTATCCGCAGTACCTCGTGCTCGTGCTGCTCTGGGGACGCGAGGAGTGCACTGTCCGCGAGGTCGCCGAGGCCCTGCGCCTGGACCACGGCACCCTGACCCCGCTGCTGCGCCGGATGGAGACCGCCGGCCTGCTGACCCGCACCCGCGGCACCGACGACGAGCGCACCGTACGGCTCCGCCTGACCGACGTCGGTGCCGAGCTCGAGGAGCACCGCGACGACGTGCAGTGCCAGATCGCCGACGCGATGGGCCTGCACGACCGTGACGTCGCCGCGCTCCAGCGGCTGCTGCGCCGGGTCGGTGACGCGACCCGTGCCGCGGTCGAGGACACCGAGGTCTGAGCCCGCCCCAGGGCCTCCTGGACTGTGCTCACCACTCGTGGTCCTGCCGGCCTGCCGAGTTGCCGCGCAGACGACTAGGCGGCTGTCGGCAGCCGCTCCTTGTCCACGGTCAGGATCCATCACCACAGCAGATCCAGGACGTGCGTCGCTGCGAGCCTGCGCCCCGGGCTGACTCGGAGGTCGCACGCCGTGATGAGCATGCGACCTTGCGCGCCACCACGGACTGTCGGTGGTCCGGTGCAGGATGCCGATCGAGGGCCAAGGCGGTTCTCGGACAGTCGACAGCCGTAGGTAGGGGGTGAACATCATGGCGAAGAGCAGCAGCAAGCCGAGCAAGGCCGCGCTCTCGAAGGCAGGTACGAAGTTGGCTTCGGGTTCCACCTCGAAGGCGGGCAAGTCGAAGGCAGGTAGCACCCTCGGCAAGGGCTGAGACCAGCAGCTGTCGGCGTCTGTGCGTGCCCGGGAGCGGGGGCAGGCGCCGACAGATGTCGCGACTCACGGTTTGACCCTCGGGTCGAGCTATGTCGCCCGCGGGCCTGGATCTCGACGTCGTCCTCGTCGGTCGGGAGCCTGCGCAGTCGCGAGAGGGCCCGGAGGCGATCCCGTTCGCGGGCGCCTGGCGGCTCGTTGACACAGGTGGAACCTCCCACTGCTTTGTGCTGAGAGCCCGCGTCTCCGCCGCTGCCGCCACCCGGCCCCGGGGGCAGCCGTGGTGGCACGCGCAGCGTCTTCCCGTGGTTGTCGGTGCTGTCGGGCAAGGTGTCATCCATTGGCGGCCATGGCGCCGCGCCGACCACCGTAGGAGCGTTCCGTGACCCTCAGACTCCTCCCCGGCAGCCAGCCGCGCTACGCAGCCGAAGAACTCGGACGTCAAGAGACGGCCGTAGGTAACGTCCGCACCGGGGGTTACTTGGGCCAGGACCTGCTCAAGGAGTACCTGAAGTGGGCTCTCGGGGCAGAGCGGATGCTGCTGAACCACTTCACTCGCGACTCGGTCTCAGCGGTGGTCTTTACGCAGCGCTACTGGGCGCTCCAGACATCAAGCTCGGACAACTGGGAGATGTCCCGGTTGCTCGTGGAGGCCGAGATCATCGAGCAGAGCGCGCGCCTCCTGGCCGAGAAGGCGCTGCTGGACGATGCCCACACACGCTGGACGCGGGGTCGACTCCTCGTCCCTGACACCTCAGCCCTGATCCACGGCCCGAAGTTGTGGGAGTGGGATCCGGCCGCCGACCTCGGGTGGCGCGACGTTCCAGTCCACATCGTCCTTCCGATGCTCGTTCTCGACGAGCTCGACGAGTTGAAGGAGCACACCAAGGAGCACACGCGCTATCGAGCGCGCCAGACGTTGAAGTGGGTCGCGGAGCAGATCGGTTCGTCGCAGTCCTTCCTGGTCGGAGGAGGTTCCGTGGCGGAGGGCCCAGACGGTCTTGTCGTCAGAGGCGACATCCACCTCGACGTCCTGCTCGACGCGCCCGGCCACGTCCGTCTGCCGATTGCGGACGACGAGATCGTCGACCGTGCCGCTGCCATCGCAACGCTATCGGGCCGCGACGTCGTGCTCGTGACCAACGACGTCAGCCAGGCCTATCGCGGCCGTCTCGCTGGGCTCGACGTCTCGACGGTCGCGGAGCCGATCTACGACGTCGACATCCAGGAGCAGGCGAAGGCGGGAGCGAAGGCGGAGAGGGCTCAGAAGGCTGCGGACCGCCGGGTTGCCCAGGAGGCGCAGCGAGGCAAGCGAAAGGGAGGCCAGCACGACCAGTCCGAATCGCAGACACCCTCGGTGCCGGTCAATCAGGATGAGTGACCTGCCGACGCCGTTCGCGATCCGCGAGGCGGTCGCCAACTCGGTTGCGCTCAACCTGCAGTTGTGTGACGTACAAGGCCGGTTCAGTCCCGCGCGTCGAGCGCAGCCTGACCCGCCAGTCGTACGACGTCCCAGACGAGCGCACGGGTGGGCGCGACCAGGGCCGGGTCGGCCTGCCGGTGGACCCGGTCCCAGGGGTGCGCGCGGTCGGCGAGCGCCGCCTCGATCACCGGTCGGTGGACGGGGTCGAGGTGCTCGAGGGCCCAGTGTGCGGCAGCGGTCTTGCCGGTGACCTCGGCGTGCGTCGCGGTGTGGACGATGCGGCAGGACGTCAGCACGCAGGCGGGCTGGAACCACGCGTCGTCGTACCAGGAGGGGTCGCCCTCGAGCTGCTCGGCGCGAGCCCGAGCGATGCCGAGCGCCTCGGCCCGCAGGGCGGGTGCGCCCATCTCGGCGACGAGGTCGCGGGGCGGGGGACCGGTGAGCACGACGCCGCGCTCGCGCAGCAGCCAGCGGGTGTGCGCGGTGTTGTCGTGCGCCGACTGCTCCAGCTCGCGGGAGCCGTTGTCGACGTACCACCAGCGCCGGCCGAGGGTCATCGGGCTGCGCAGGTCGGCGAGGTCGGCGTAGGAGCCCTCGAGGTGGGACGCCCACCCGCCGCCATCGGGCAGCCGCCGGTGCAGCGCGCGCAGGGCGTCGAGCCCGTCACCCTCGACCCGGCCGTCGGTGACCACGACGAAGTCGACGTCGCTCCATTCGTCGGCACTCCCGAGCGCGAACGAGCCGACGAGGTAGGCGCCGACGAGCCGGTCGCCGAGCGCCTCTCGGGCACCGTCGACGAGGTCGTCGAGCACCCGTCGTACGTCGGGCTGGGTCATGCGGCCCCACGTTAGTGGGCGGGTCCCGCTCGACCGGGTGGTCAGAACCCGGATCAGGTTCGCGACCATGGGTACCCAGGAGTCGACGAAAGGCACCCCATGAGCCGCAAGGCACCCCGCAGTGACATCGACGAGTCCACCCTGACCGTGACCCACCCCGAGGACCACGCCGCGGGACCGACCGCGGTGGCGGTCAGCATGAAGCGTGCCGTCGACGGCATGGGGGTGCGGCGCACGGCGCGGACGCTGCCCAAGCTCAACCAGGCCGACGGGTTCGACTGCCAGGGCTGCGCCTGGCCCGACCCGTCGCCCGAGCACCGCCACAGCGCCGAGTTCTGCGAGAACGGCGTCAAGGCCGTCACCGACGAGGCGACCCTGCGCGAGGCGGGCCCCGCGTTCTTCGCCGCCCACCCGATCGCCGAGCTGCACGACCGCACCGACTACTGGCTCGGCCAGCAGGGCCGGATCACCGAGCCGATGGTGCTGCGCGCCGGGGGCACCCACTACGAGCCGATCTCGTGGGACGACGCGTTCGCGCTGATCGGGACCCACCTCGCCGTCCTCGACTCGCCGGACGAGGCGGTGTTCTACACCTCGGGCAAGGTCTCCAACGAGGCGGCGTTCGCCTACCAGCTCTTCGTGCGCGCCTACGGCACCAACAACCTGCCCGACTGCTCCAACATGTGTCACGAGTCGACCTCCGTCGGGCTGGCGGAGGTGATCGGCATCGGGAAGGCCTCGGTCACCCTGGAGGACGTCCACCAGGCCGAGCTGATCGTCATCGCCGGGCAGAACCCGGGCACCAACCACCCGCGGATGCTGAGCGCGCTCGAGATCGCCAAGAAGAACGGCGCTCGGATCATCGACATCAACCCGCTCAAGGAGGCGGGCCTGACCCGCTTCAAGAACCCGCAGACCGTCAAGGGCACGGTCGGCCACGGGACCGCCATGGCCGACCTCCACCTGCCGGTGCGCATCAACGGCGACCTGGCGCTGTTCCAGGCCATCGCCGCGCTGCTGCTCGAGTGGGGCAGGCTCGACCACGACTTCATCGCCCAGCACACCCACGGCTTCGAGGAGTACGCCGCGCACCTGCGCGCCCTCGACTGGGACCTCGTGCTCGCCTCGACCGGCCTGTCGCGTGAGCAGATCACCGAGGCCGCCGAGATGATCGCGGCCTCGCGCAAGACCGTCTACTGCTGGGCGATGGGGATCACCCAGCACCACAACGGCGTGGCCAACGTCAAGGAGATCTCCAACCTCGCGTTCCTGCAGGGCAACATCGGCAAGCCCGGCGCCGGGCTCTTCCCCGTACGCGGTCACTCCAACGTGCAGGGTGACCGCACCATGGGCATCTGGGAACGACCGCCCGCCCACTTCCTCGACGCGCTGCGCGACGAGTTCGGGTTTGAGCCGCCGCGCGAGCACGGGTACGACGCCGTGGCCGCCGTCAAGGCGTTCCGCGACGACGAGGCCAAGGTCTTCTTCGGGCTGGGCGGCAACTTCATCGCCGCGATGTCCGACACCACCGTGACCGAGGACGCGCTGCGCAAGGCCGACCTGACCGTGCAGGTCTCGACCAAGCTCAACCGGTCCCACGTGGTGCACGGCCGCGAGGCGCTGATCCTGCCGCCGTTGGGCCGCAGCGAGAAGGACCTGACCGGCGGCATCCCCCAGCGGGTCACCGTCGAGGACTCCGTCTGCTCGGTGCACGCCTCCCGTGGCCCGCTCGAGCCCGCCTCGGACCACCTGCGCTCCGAGGTCGACATCATCTGCTCGGTGGCCCAGGCGACCCTCGGCGACCGTCACGCCCTCCCGTGGGACGACTTCCGCGGCGACTACAGCCAGATCCGGCGCCGGATCGGCCGTATGGTGCCGGGCTGTGCCGGCTACGAGGAGAAGGTCGACCAGCCGGGCGGGTTCGTCCTACCGCACCCGCCGCGCGACACCCGCACCTTCGAGACCGACACCGGGCGCGCCAACTTCACGGTCAGCCCCACCGAGGTGCTCCACGTGCCGCAGGGCCGGCTGCTGCTGCAGACGATGCGCTCCCACGACCAGTTCAACACCGTCATCTACGGCCTCGACGACCGCTACCGCGGCATCAAGGACGGACGCCAGGTGGTCTTCGTCAACCAGCTCGACATCGAGGCCCAGGGCCTGCGCGACGGCCAGTACGTCGACATCGTCAGCGAGTGGGAGGACGGCTCGACCCGCCGGGTCAGCCGGTTCCGGGTCGTCTCCTACGACACCCCGCGCGGCTGCGCGGCGGCGTACTACCCCGAGACCAACCCGCTGATCTCGCTGGACGCCAAGGCCGTCGGCAGCAACCAGCCGGCGTACAAGTCGGTCGTGGTCCGGCTCGTGGCCTCCGTCCCCGACGCGCCTGCCACGGGACGGCCCGAGGGCATCGCGACCGAGGAGTCGCCCGACGGCGGCGACGAGCCCAAGCGCTACGTCGACCCGACCCACCTGAGCTGACCGGGAGGTCCGAGCTCCGGAGGTCGCGTTGGTCTCGGGTCAGGGATGGCGGACGACTCGACGAGCACGAGGGACCGGGGTCACCAGACGCCACGGAACGTCGACCTTCGGCCCGTCGCCGAGCGCACGCCATACTTCGTCCATGATGATGGTGCTCGTGCACGGCGTCCCCTGCGCGGTGGCGCTGGTCCTGGCCGCGCTGACTGCCACCGGTGCGCACAAGCGGGGCATGCGGTGGCCCGCTGCCCTGATCGTCGCCGTCCCGTTCCCCGCGACGTGGGTCGTCTGGTACCTGCGGGACGACGCGCACCGAGACCGCCGCCCGGTCTGAGGGCTCGCGCGGCCCGGTCCGCTGCCCTGCCCGCACGAGGTCACGGCCGGTGGGTGCGCTCGCCGGCCAGGAAGCGGGTGAGGGTGGTGTCGAGGTCCTCGTGGGACCCGCTGACCAGGGTGGAGAGGTCGGCCGCCGCCACCGCGGTGGCGCCGCCCCGACCGCCCTGCACGACGGCGATCCCGGTGCCGTCCCCGACGACGTAGGTCTGCAGCCGCCAGGCCGGGGTGCCGACCGGCAGCGAGGCCACCGCGGCACGGTGCATCGCGACCAGCGGGTGCTCCGGCACCTCGCGGACGTGGCCCGTGCCCCACAGGTCGTCACCGTCGGGGCCCACGACGGCCGTGACCTCGTCGTCCTGCAGCAGCGCGAAGGTGCCGGCCGGCTGCCCGAGGAGCTGCAGCACCGAGGGTCGTACGACGAGGAGGGACTCGACGGCCACGGACCGCACGGGTCGGCGCGGCGCCTCGGCGTCGGCGACCCACACCAGCCATCCGCTGTCGCCGCGGACCGGCTCGACGAAGCGCTGCGCGCCGACCGATCGGGCCTCGGCGACCCCGTCCTCCACGAGGACGACCTCGTCGTAGCGGCTCATCGGCCCGTTGCGTCGGATCCGGTCCTCGAGGGCCCGCTGCCAGCCGAACACCCGTACGTCGGTCGTCAGGTCGTCCTGCCAGTGCGGCTCCTCGACGCCGTGGCTGGGGGCCGCGACCACCAGGCCGTCCGGCCGCTCCTGCAGCTGCAGCGGTCCCCACCCGATCCGCACCGTGTAGCCGTCGACGAGCAGTCCGGGCGGGACGCCGTCCCACAGGGACATGAGCACCTGGACCCACGGCTCCAGCTCGTGCTCGGCGCTCATGTGCACGGTGGTGCCGTGGACGTCGCGGGTCCAGGTCTGCAGCGCCATCAGTCCTGACCGACCGCTGCGGGGTAAGTCCTCGAGGTCAGGCTAAGACCCTAGGCGACGCACCCGCTCACCCACCGCGAGGCAGGATCGATCCGTGAGTCCCGACGAGATCGGCCCGGAGGCCTTCGACGACCTGGTGCGCGACGCCCTCGACCAGCTGCCCGACGAGGCCGCGGCGCTGGTGGCCGACATGGCGGTCGTCGTGCGCGAGCAGCCCGACCGCGACGAGGTCGAGCCCGGCACCCTGCTGCTCGGCACGTTCCGTGGCGTGCCGCACACGGCGACCGGGAGCCGGATCCCGGGGAGCCTGCCCGACCTGATCACGCTCTTCCGGGTCCCGATCCTCGCGGTCTGCGCGTCCCCGGAGGAGGTCGGCCCGCGGGTGCTCAAGGTGCTGGGTCACGAGGTCGGACACGCGCTGGGGCTCAGCGAGGGCGAGCTGCGGGCCCGGGGCTGGGCCTGACGGCGTCGACCTCCGGGCCTGCGTCGGGCTCAGCCCGCGCACACGATCCGGAAGACGTCGACCGGATGGGGCACCTGGCGAGCGGTGCCTGGCTCGAGACCCGCGACGGGTGCCGAGGAACGCTCGTGAGAGGGCGCCGCGATGGCGTCGAGGTAGGCGCGGACCAGCGGGCGCAGCTCGGGGGTCAGACGGGCCTGGACGGCGAAGTCGAGCACGTCGTCGCTGGCCGCGGCGGCGTCGAACCCCGCGTCCAGGGTCGCGGTGGCGTCCCTCGGGAGCCCGGTCTGCTCCAGCGCCCGCTCGACGTCGTCGCTGAACCACTGGTCGTGCCCGCCGACGGGAGGGGCCAGCACCTCGACCAGTGCGTTCAGCTCTGCCCTGGGAGCGGCGAGCACGAGGAGCTCGCCACCGGGCCGGAGAAGGGCGAATGCAGCGGTGAGGGTCTCGTCGAGGTCGCGCACGTAGTAGGTCGAGTGGACGAAGGTGATCACGTCGAAGGCCTTGACGACGGGGAGTGCCTCGAACGGCACGGTGTGGACCTCGACGGAGAGCGAGTCCTGGCCCAGGTCGCGCAGCGCGGCCTCGAAGGCGCTGGTGCTCCCCGCATAGGGGTCGACCCCCACGTAGCGCACCGGGCGCGAGGGGCGGACGTCGCTCAGCCCGGCGGCCAGGGGCGCGTCGAGGGTCCCGTCGCCGCAGCCGACCGAGAGCACCGACACCGGCCCCAGCCGGTCGGAGAGCCGGTCGCGCAGGTAGGAGCTGATCAGCTGACGCTGGTCGGAGAGCAGCTCGAACGCTGCGTGCGAGCGCGCGTAGTCGGACGGCGACAGCCCGGGCAGAGCCGGTTCGCTCCGCAACACGGCACGCAGGTCGGCCAGGAGGTCGTCGGGCGAGACGGGCTGCTCGCGTGGGTGGACGGTGGTCGCCCGAGAGGGTGCGGGGGGCCGGGCTAGGTTGGACATCGCCTCGGAGTCAACCAGGGCCCGAACGGGACGGCTGCCCCCAAGGGGTGGCCCACGAAGGAGTGGCGTGAGCACCGGAGACACCGCGGAGCGCAGCCTGGCGCACTGGAGCGAGGCCGGCCGCACCGGCATGGAGGCGTTCTACGCCCTCGCGGCCGAGGACTACCGCCAGCTGGCCCTGGCCGCCGACTGGGCCGCCGTGCTCGGTGACCGCGCCCACGAGGGATGGTCGCTGCTCGACGTCGCCTGCGGCAGTGGCAAGTTCCCCGCCGCGCTGCTGCGCCACGCCGGGCTCGACGGGCTCCCCGACGTCGCCTACGACCTGCTGGACCCCTCGGCGTTCTCGGTGGCCGAGGCTCGGGGTGTCCTCGCTCCTCCGTTCGTCGCCCGGCACGACCTGGTCACGACGCTGCAGGACCTGCCCGCCGACCGCGCGGACTACGACGTCGTCTGGGCGACCCACGCCCTGTACGCCGTCCCGCCGGCGGAGCTCGACGCCGCAGCAGCACGGTTCGTCGCCGCCCTGGCGCCGGGCGGGCTGGGCCTGGTGGCCCAGGCGACGTCGACCTCGCACTACCTGGTCTTCTACGACGCCTTCCGGGCCGGCGTGCGCGACGCCACGCCGTACACGACGGCCGAGCAGGTGCGTGACGCCCTCGTGCGGGCCGGGGCCGAGGTCCGCGAGCAGCGGGTGACCTACCAGACCGGGACGGCCGACCGCGCGGTCGTCGAGGGGTTCCTGCAGCGTTGTGCCTTCGACGACTCGGTGTCGCTCGACGCCATGGAGGCCGCTCCTGTCCTGGGTGACTACCTCGCCTCCTGCCGCGACGCGTCCGGTTCCTACACCTTCTCCCACGAGGCGGCCCTGCTGTGGCTCTGACGACCGACGACCTTCCCGGCTCCGACAGCGGTGACGTCAACCACCGCCTGCCCGAGGCCAACCGCAGCGGAGGGCTCCACCAGGACTGGGCGGGAGACGACCAGGACTGGTGGGACTGGTACGTCACCCTGGCCGCCAACGACGCCGCTCCCGTCGACCTCGTGGCCGGCCCCGGCCTGCCGGACGTCGCCGCCGCCTCCGACGAGCAGGTCGCCAGCGAGCTCGCCGAGCCCTACGCGCTCGACCCCGCCGACGTCGAGGCCTTCGCCCGCGACGCGTTCGTCAAGCTGCCCGGCGTCCTCTCGCCGGCCGTCGTACGCCGACTCGCCGAGCGGCTGCAGGACCTCCTGCGGGCCGAGCACGGCGCCGACGTGGCCGGTCGATTCACCGCGATGGAGCAGATGTGGCTCCACGACGACCTGATGCGTCAGGTGGCCCTGTCGCCCCGGCTCGGCGGGCTGGCCGCGACGCTGCTCGGCGAGCCCGGCGTCCGTCTCTACCACGACAACGCGCTCTCCAAGGAGCCTGGCTGCGGCCGGACGCCCTGGCACCACGACGCCGAGCACTTCCCGTTGCAGACCACGCAGGCGGTCACCGCGTGGATGCCGATGTCCGCCATCCCCGGACGGATGGGCCCGCTGTCGTTCGCGCGCGGCAGCGCGGTGCGTGACGACCTCGCCGACCTCGAGTTCGACAAGGTGGGCACGTCCTACGACGTCGCCGTGGCCGAGCGCCTGCGTGAGCGCGACGTGCCGGTCGAGTCCAGCCCGTTCGCGGTCGGCGAGGTGTCGTTCCACTCCGCGCTCTGCTTCCACACCGCCGGCCCCAACCTGACGACCCAGCCGCGGCGGGCGCTGGCCACCACCTACTTCGCCGACGGGGCGCGGGTCGTGGAGACCCCGACGCTCATCAGCGGCACCTGGCGGGAGTTCCTGCCCGGTGTCGAGCCCGGTGGGCTGGCGGCGTCCGACCTCAACCCGGTGGTCGGTCGCCCCTCGGCCTGAGGCGCGACGGTCGTCTGCCTGCGAGGATGGGGCGATGCACGAGTCGCACGTCGCCGTGGGCGCCGGTTCCCTGCGCAGCCGGGCCGAGTCGGCCGTCGGGTTCCCACACCGGTGGACGCCGGAGGGCGTGACCGTCGAGGCGGACTTCACCGGGGCCCACCTGCTCCACCTCGCCGCCGCCGGCTGCGTGCTCAACGACGTCCACCGCGAGGGGGAGCGGCTCGGCGTCGTCCTTCGGGGCGTCCGGGTCACGGCGTCCGGCGGGTTCGAGACCGACACCTGGAGCTCGACCGGCATCACCTACGCGGTCGAGGTCGACACCGACTCCACGGCGGACGAGGTGGCGGCGCTGCTCGAGGTCGTGGACGCCGTCGCCGAGATCCCGAAGGCGATCCGGGCCGGCGCGACCGTCGTACGGGCGCCGACCTGACCGATCTGCCCGTTGCTCGCTCCGACGTTCGAGCCGACTGTTCCCTCATGGGCACCCCGGACCTGTGCCCGCGGGCTCACGAGGCGGGGGCGGCACGAGAGGATCCTCCGGTGACGTCCTGGGCGAGCCGCGTGTCCCGCGAGCAGATGCACCTGTCCCTGATGCTGGTCCTGACCTTCGGGACCGGGATCATCGACGCCGTCGGCTACCTCGGACTCGACCGGGTCTTCACCGGCAACATGACCGGCAACGTGGTCATCATCGGGATGGCCGCGGTGGGCGCCGACGACCTCCCGCTGCTCGGTCCGCTGCTCGCGCTGGCCGGGTTCCTGGTCGGCGCGACGATCGGCGGGCGGGTGCTCAGGACCGCGACCTCGTTGTGGTCGCGTCGTACGACGCTGCTCTTCGCCTCGGTCGGCGTCACCGAGCTCGGCCTCGCCGGGGCCCTGCTGGCGACGGGCGAGGACCCGGGCAAGGCCTTCGAGATCACGATCACCACGCTGCTCGGGGCAGCGATGGGCGTGCAGGCCGCGACCGCACGGTTCGTCGCGGTCAAGGACGTCACGACCGTGGTCGTCACCTCGACCCTGACCGGGCTGGCCGCCGATTCCGTGCTCGGCAGCGGCAAGGGCGGCGGCAGCGGCCGTCGGGCGCTCGCCGTCGTGCTGATCATCACCGGCGCCGCGGTCGGCGCACTCCTGCTGCGGTGGCACCTCGCCGCCGGGCTGGTGCTCGCAGGTGGCGTCGTGCTGGCGTGCACGCTGGTCGGGGCGTGGCACGACCGCCTGGTGCCGGATCCCTCAGGCCAGGGCTAGCACCACGTCGCCCAGGACGGGAGCCCCGGCGCGCTCGCCCACGGCCACCACGGCTGTGCCGACGATGCGACCGTCCTCGCGCCAGCCACGCACCCGGATGGTCTCACCGGGGTAGACGACGCCGGCGAACTTGGCGGCGAACCCGCTGACCCGGGTGGCGTCGCCGTCCAGCAGGGCGTCGGTCAGCTCGCGCAGCACGATGCCGTAGGAGCACAGGCCGTGCAGGATCGGCGCGGGGAACCCCGCGGCCCTGGCGAAGTCGGGGTCGGCGTGCAGCGGGTTGCGGTCGCCGCACAGGCGGTAGAGCAGCGCCTGCTGCGGGGTGACGGCGTACGACGTGTCGGCGTCGGGGGTGCGGTCGGGCAACTCGACCGGGGTCGAGGAGCCGCGGTCGCCGCCCCAGCCGCCCTCGCCCCTGACGAAGATCGAGGACCGGGTCGTCCAGAGCTCCTCGCCCGGCCCGTCGTCGGACACCGAGCGGGCGACGCCCTCCTGCCAGATGACCGCGGCCCTGCCCTTGTCCCAGATGTCGGTGAGCGTGGTCGAGACCGTCGCCGTGCCCGACGTCGGCAGCGGCCCGTGCACGGTTACCGACTGCGAGCCGTGCACGACCTGGGCGAGGTCGATGTCGCAGCCCGGGAGGTCGAGCGGCGGCGGATCGGTCTCGTGGAACGTCGGTACGACGACCCCGAACGACGGCAGCACCTGCAGCCCGGGCCCGTCCAGGGTGTAGGCCAGCGCCGCCGCCGAGAGGCTGTCTCCCTCGCGCCAGCCGGCGCCGATGCCGAGGTGGTAGAGCAGGACGTCGCTGGCCGACCACGAGAAGGTGCGCTCGCCCAGGTCGGCGCCGATCGCGACGCTCGGGTCGATCGGCATCAGGCGGTCTCCCTCTCGACGATGGTCGAGGAAGGCGCGCTGGTGCCTGTCTCGAGACCACCGCGTGCGATGTCCTCGGCCGCCAGGTAGCCGAAGACGATCGCGGGTCCGATCGTCGCGCCCGGCCCGGCGTAGGTGTGTCCCATCACGGCCGACGACACGTTGCCGGCGGCGTACAGGCCCTCGATGACCGAGCCGTCGGCCCGCAGCACGCGGGCCCGCTCGTCGGTGACCAGGCCGCCCTTGGTGCCGAGGTCGCCGGGCACGATCTTGACGGCGTAGAACGGCGCCTGGTCGATGACGTGCAGCGAGGGGTTCGGCTTGACCGAGGGGTCGGAGTAGTACTTGTCGTAGCCGGAGACGCCGCGCTGGAAGTCGACGTCGTCGCCGGTCCTGGCGAAGCCGTTGAACCGATCGAGCGTCTCCCTCAGGGCGTCGGGCGGCACCTCGATCTCGGCGGCCAGCTCCTCGATGGTCGCGGCCTTCTTGACGGTGCCGTGCTTGTACCAGCGGCCGGGGAAGGGCTGGCGCGGCATCAGCCCGGCGAACAGGTAGCGGTTGCGGTAGCGCTGGTCGATGACCATCCACGACGGCACGTGGCCGACGCCGGTTGCCTCACCGTCGTACATCGCGTGCACGGCCTCGACGTAGGGGAGCGCCTCGTTCATGTAGCGCCGACCGGCCTGGTTGACGATGATCGAGCCCGGCAGGTTGCGCTCGGCCAGGCAGAACCACGGCCCTCCGGGCAGGGGGATCGTCGGGCCCCACCACGCGTCGTCGAGCAGGCCCGTGTCGGCGCCGGCCGCGATGCCGGCCAGGATGCCGCCGCCGGTGTTGAACTCCGAGCCCGTCGTCCAGTCGACCGAGGTCGGCTGCGGCTGGTACTTCTCGCGCATCTCGAGGTTGCGCTCGAACCCGCCGCTGCCCAGGATGACGCCCCGCCGGGCACGGACGACGTGCTCGACCCCGTCGCGCGTGACCTTCACGCCCGCGACCCGACCGTCCTCGATGAGCAGCCCGCTGAGCTCGGTCTCGTAGTGCACCGGGACGTCGGCGTCGACCAGGCCCTGGCGCAGGCCGATGGCGATGGCGTTGCCCATGGCGTACATGCGGCGGCGCAACGCGAGGCTGACGATCCGCTTGACCAGCACCTTGGCCATCGTGACCGGGCCGCGGACGGTGCGGATACCGAGGTTGATCTTCCGGAAGTCGGCCTGGGTGACGATCATGTTGGCCGGTGCCTTGGCGTACTGCGGGTGGAGCCGGTCGAGCTCGGCGCCCAGGAACCGGGCGTCCATGGGGATCGGCTCGCAGCTGCGGCCCTTGAGCCGGCCGCCGGGTGCCTCGGGGTGGTAGTCGGCGTAGTCCTTGACCCACTCGAAGCGCAGCGGCGTGTGGGCGCGCACGAAGTCCATCACCTCGGCGCCGCGGTCGACGTAGGTGTCGCGGCGGACCTTGGGCACCTCGTCGCCGACGATGGAGTCGAGGTAGCGCTTGGACTCCTCGAGGCTGTCGGCCTGACCGGCCGCCACGAGCGCGTAGTTGCCGGGGATCCAGACGCCGCCGCCGCTGCGGGCGGTCGATCCACCGAAGTACGCCGACTTCTCCAGCACCACGGTCTCGAGGCCCCGCTTGCCGGCCGCGAGGGCGGCGGACATGCCGGCGCCACCGGCTCCGACCACGACGACGTCGACCTCCTGGGGGAGGCCGTCAGCACCGTCGGTGGTCGAGCTCGTCGAGACCCTCATGGCGCGAAACTGTAACAGGTTCTAGTATTCCGACGTGACCTCCCAGACCACCCCAGCGGCATCTGTCTCGGCCGCGGTGGACCGGTTGGCGACGGCGTCGGAGACCCGCGTGCCGTGCCCGGCGGTGCGTGACCTGATCGGCACTGACGACCTGCCCGCGGCGTACGCCGTCCAGCAGGGTCTCGTACGGCGCCGCCTGGCCGGGGGAGCGACGGTGGTCGGGCGCAAGATCGGAGCGACGTCGAAAGCGGTGCAGGACCAGCTCGGCGTCGACCAGCCCGACTTCGGCTACCTGCTCAGCGACATGGACGTCAGTGCCGACGACCCGATCTCGATGCGGACGCTCCTCCAGCCCCGCGTCGAGGCCGAGGTGGCGTTCGTCCTCGCCGCCGACATCGCGCCGGAGCACGAGGACGAGATCACCCTCGACCTGGTCCGCACCGCGGTCGGGCTCGCCCTGCCGGCCCTCGAGATCGTCGACTCGCGCATCGCGGGCTGGGACATCACCTTCACCGACACCGTGGCAGACAACGCCTCCAGCGGCCTCTACGTCGTCGGCCCGCGGTCGGACGGCCTGCCGCTGAGCGACATCGAGCCCCGCGACGTCGACATGTCGCTGACCATCAACGGCGACGAGCGCTCCTCCGGCAACGGCGCGGCGTGTCTCGGCGACCCGCTCGAGGCGTTGCGCTGGCTGGCCGTCCAGGCCCACCGCTTCGGCGATCCGCTGCGCGCCGGCCACCTGATCCTGTCCGGGGCCCTGGGTCCGTTCGTGCCGTTCGCCCCGGGGGACCGGGTCACGGCGTCCATCAGCGGCTTCGCCCCGCTGACCGTCAGCTTCGAGGAGTAGAACGTGACCAGGAAGCCCCCGTCCCGCAAGCTGAGTGCCGCGATCGTGGGTCCCGGCAACATCGGGACCGACCTTCTCTACAAGCTGCTGCGCAGCGCCGCCGACGGGGGGAGTATCGAGCCGCGCTGGATGATCGGCGTCGACCCGGCCTCCGAGGGCCTCAGGCTCGCCGCCGACCAGGGCCTCGAGGCCAGTCACGAGGGCGTCGACTGGCTGCTGAAGCAGGAGGAGCTGCCCGACCTGATCTTCGAGGCCACCTCGGCCTACGTGCACCGCGAGTACGCACCGCGCTACGAGGAGGCGGGCATCGTCGCGGTCGACCTCACGCCCGCCGCCGTCGGGCCCGCCGTCATCCCGCCGGTCAACGGCCAGGAGCACCTCGCCGCGGCCAACGTCAACATGATCACCTGCGGCGGCCAGGCGACCATCCCCATGGTCGCCGCCGTCTCCCGCGCGGCCGAGCCGTCCGGGGGAGTGTCGTACGCCGAGATCGTCGCCTCGGTCTCGTCGAGGTCCGCCGGCCCCGGCACCCGCGCCAACATCGACGAGTTCACCCGCACCACCGCCGCGGGCGTCGAGACCATCGGCGGGGCCCAGCGGGGCAAGGCGATCATCATCCTCAACCCGGCCGACCCGCCGATGATCATGCGCGACACGATCTTCTGCGCCGTCTCGCCCGACGCCGATCGCGACGCGATCATCGCCTCGGTCCTCGCCATGGAGAAGGCCGTGCAGGAGTACGTCCCCGGCTACCGCCTGCTGCAGGAGCCCCAGCTCGACGAGCCGTCGGACGCGACCCGGGGCCAGCTCAAGGTGTCGGTCTTCGTCGAGGTCGAGGGCGCCGGCGACTACCTGCCGCCGTACGCCGGCAACCTCGACATCATGACCGCGGCCGCCACCCAGGTCGGCCAGCACATCGCCCGCCACAAGCTCGCCCACGGTGGTTGAGGTGCGAGGAGCGCTAGCGACGAGCCTCGAAACCACCACACCGGAAGGCCTGAGATGACCACCACCCCTGTCGACCGCGACACCCTGACCCGCACGTGGAGCCAGACCGACGCTGACAGCGGCCTCGACCTGCGCCTGACCGACACCTGCCTGCGCGACGGCTCCCACCACAAGCGCCACCAGTTCACCGCGCAGGAGGTGCACGACATCGTCGAGGCCCTCGACGACTCCGGTGTCCCCGTCATCGAGGTCACCCACGGCGACGGGCTGGGCGGCTCGTCGTTCAACTACGGCTTCTCGCGCACCCCCGAGCAGGAGCTCATCACGATCGCGGCCGAGACGGCCAAGCGCGCCAAGATCGCCTTCCTCATGCTTCCCGGCGTCGGCACCAAGGACGACATCCGCGCCGCGCAGGACAACGGCGGCCAGATCTGCCGGATCGCCACCCACTGCACCGAGGCCGACACCTCGCGCCAGCACTTCGGGCTGGCCCGCGAGCTCGGCCTCGAGACCGTCGGCTTCCTGATGATGAGCCACACCCAGCCGCCCGAGGTGCTCGCCCAGCAGGCCCGGATCATGGTCGAGGCCGGCAACCAGTGCGTCTACGTCGTCGACTCCGCCGGCGCGCTCGTCATGGAGCAGACCGCCGACCGCGTCGCCGCCGTCGTCGCCGAGATCGGCCACGAGGCCACGGTCGGCTTCCACGGCCACGAGAACCTCGGCCTCGGCGTGGCCAACACCGTGATCGCCGCCCGCGCCGGCGCGACCCAGATCGACGGGTCCGTACGCCGCTTCGGCGCCGGCGCGGGCAACACGCCCCTCGAGGCGTTCGTCGGGGTCTGCGACAAGCTCGGCTGGAAGACCGGCATCGACTTCCTCACGATCGTCGATGCCTCCGAGGACGTCATCAAGCCGGCGATGCCCGAGGAGTGCCAGCTCGACCGGATGACGCTGATGATGGGCTACGCGGGGGTCTACTCCTCCTTCCTCAAGCACGCCGGCAACGCCGCCGAGCGCTACGGCGTCTCCGGCGCCAAGATCCTGCTCGAGGCCGGACGCCGCAAGCTGATCGGCGGCCAGGAGGACCAGCTCATCGACATCGCGCTGATGCTGCAGAAACTCGATCAGACCGAGCAGGACAAGCTCGCCGCCAACAGCTGAGCCGACCGGTCAGCCGTGCGCCAGCCACCTCATCGTGGCCGCGATCTCGGCCTCGGTGTCGACGCCACCGTCGTACGACGTCTCCGCACCTCGCAGCCGGGCGGCGAGCCACCGGGTGTGCGTCACGGGCGCTGCGTCGGCCGGGTGGTGGGTCAGCAGCACCGGCGCGGCGACCGCGGTCAGCGGGAAGCCCCAGGGTCGGGCGAGCGCGAGGGTGTCGTCGACGGCACCGGCGACGCCCTGCAGGCCCTGCTCGCGCACGATGAGCCGGAGCCGCTCGGCCACCTCGGGCCGGCGCAGGAAGTCGCGGTCCTCGTCGGTGACGGTCTCGCCCCGCACGCGCTCGGGGTCGGCGGTGAGCGCGGCCGAGGTGAGCTCCTGCTGCTGCTGGAGCTCGCGGACCACGCGCACCTCGCCCTCGGCCACCCAGCGCAGCTCGGCGTCGCCGCCGGGCCGGCCGGCGGCCCAGTCGCGGCGCTGCATGCCGCCGGTGCCCACAGGCGCCGGGCTGGAGCGGCACGCGACACGGGTGACCCGGTCCGACAGCAGGGCCGCGCAGGCCAGGGCGTGCGGGCCACCTGCCCCCTCGCCCACGATCGCGAACGACTCGAGCCCGAGGTGGTCGGCGACCGCGAGGACGCTCAGGGCCTCGGTGGCCACCGAGCGGCCCCGGCGCCGCGTCGACCAGCCGTAGCCGGCGCGGTCGAGGGTGACGTAGCGGACCCCGGCCGCGGCATAGACGGCGTCGTCGGGCCAGCGCGAGTAGCGGCAGCCGGGGGTGCCGTGCAGGCCGAGGACCGGTACGCCGTCGGGGTCGCCGCCGTCGAGGTAGGCCACCTGGTGGTCGGGGTCGAGCGGGGCGAGCGTGGCGTCCGGCGGCATGGGGCCGACGCTACTGACGCCCCGCTCCGGCCCGACCGGCTGCACCACCCCTTTGCGCTGGACCATTACTAGAACGTGTTCTAGTCTGGTCGCAGTCTTTACCGCACAGGAGGCACCACCATGTCCCAGGCCGTTCTCGATGGCGTTCGTGACCTGCTCCCCGGTCTGCGCGAGCGCGCTGACGAGGCCGAGCGGCTGCGCGTCGTGCCCGAGGCCTCCATCAAGGAGCTCGAGGAGACCGGGTTCTTCAAGCTGCTCCAGCCCAAGCGGTTCGACGGCTTCGAGTCCGACCCGATCGACTTCTACACCGCGGTGCGCGACATCGCCGGGGCCTGTGGCTCCACCGGCTGGGTCTCCAGCGTGGTCGGCGTGCACCCCTGGCAGGTGGCGCTGTTCTCCGACGAGGCGCAGCAGGCCGTGTGGGGCGAGGACACCAACACCCGGCTGAGCTCGTCGTACGCCCCGACCGGCAAGGCGACGGTCGCCGAGGGCGGCTACCAGCTCTCGGGCAAGTGGAGCTTCTCCTCCGGGTGCGACCACTGCTCGTGGGTGCTGCTCGGCGGCCTGGTGTTCAACGCCGACGGTCAGGTCGTCGACTTCAAGACGTTCATGGTGCCGCGCGACAACTACACGATCGTCGATGTCTGGCACATGGTCGGGCTGGCCGGCACCGGCTCCAACGACATCATCGTCGACGACGTGTTCATCCCCGAGGCGTTCACGCTGAGCATGGGCGAGACCGGCCAGTGCCGCGGCCCGGGGCAGGAGCAGAACCCCTCCGATCTCTACAAGCTGCCGTTCCACTCGATCTTCACCGGCACCATCACCACGCCGATCATCGGCCTGGCCATGGGCGCGTACGCCGAGCACGTCGAGATGCAGAAGGCTCGCTCCCGGGCCGCCTACCTGGGCGAGAAGGCCTCGCTCGACCCGTTCGCCGCCGTACGCATCGCGCGGGCGTCCTCCGAGATCGACGCCGCCTGGGCGCTGCTGGTCAACAACATCCGCGAGGAGCAGCACTACGTCAGCCGGGGCGAGAAGATCCCGCTGCGCACCCGCCTGAAGGTCCGTCGCGACCAGGTCCTCGGCAGCCAGCGCGCCATCGACGCCATCGACGGGCTCTTCGAGGCCTCCGGCGGGCGCGCCCTGGCGACCGGCACCTACCTGCAGCGCGCGTGGCGCGACGCCCACGCCGGTCGGGTGCACGCCGCCAACGACCCCGAGCGGGCCCTGCAGATGTTCGGCGCCCACGAGTTCGGCCACAAGGTCGACCCCGGGATGTACTGAGCCGTGCCCGACCTCTTCCCCCTCAGCAAGGAAGCCACCCGCCGCTCGGCCAAGGCGGGTGACCTCACCCTCAACTTCCACGAGGCGGGTGTCTCGACAAGCTCGACAACCGGTGGACCGGGAGTCGGGGGAGGCCTGCCGCTGGTGATGCTGCACGGCGGCGGACCCGGCGCGAGCGCGTGGTCCAACTTCGGTCCGGCCCTGCCGCACTTCGCGGCGTCGTTCCGCACGCTGCTGGTCGACCAGCCCGGCTTCGGCGGCTCCGACAAGCCGCCCGTCGTCGGCAACTTCTACCGCCACAGCGCCGACCACGTCGTCCGGCTGCTCGACGAGCTCGGCATCGACCGGGTGCACCTGCTCGGCAACAGCCTCGGCGGCGGTACGGCGATGCGCCTCGCGCTCACCTATCCCGACCGCGTCGGCCGGCTCGTGCTGATGGGCCCGGGCGGGCTGAGCCTCAACCTCTTCCACGCCGACCCGACCGAGGGCGTGCAGCGGTTGATGGACTTCGGGGCCGACCCGACCCGCGACAAGCTGCGCGCGTTCATCTCCTCCATGGTCGTCAACCAGGCCCTGGTCACCGACGAGCTGGTCGAGGAGCGGTTCGCCGACGCGACCGCGCCCGGCGCCCAGGAGGCGATGCGCTCCATGGGGATGAGCTTCTGGAACCCCGAGACCGCCGAGGACGGCATGCTGTGGCGCGAGGCCCACCGGCTGCGCAAGCACACGCTGCTCACCTGGGGCCGCGAGGACCGGGTCAACCCGCTCGACGGGGCGATGGTGGCCCTCAAGCTGATCCCCAAGGCGTCGCTGCACGTCTTCCCGAACTGCGGGCACTGGGCGCAGATCGAGGCGGCGACCGAGTTCGCCGAGGTCACCACCGCCTACCTCGCCCGCCACGTCGAGCGTCTCGACAAGCTCGACGACCGGAAGATCTAGTGCGATGACGATCGACATCAAGTCCATGGGCTACATCCGGGTGGCCTCCACCGACCTCGACGCCTGGGCGAGGTTCGCCGGCAAGGTGCTCGGTCTCGGCGCCGGTCGCGGACCCCACCCCGACCACCAGTACTGGCGCATCGACCAGGTCTCGGCCCGGCTCGTGGTGTTCCCCTCCGACGTCGACCAGCTCGACTGTGTCGGCTGGGAGCTCGCCGACCCGCGGGCCCTGCAGGAGGCCCGCGAGCACCTGCAGAAGGCCGGGGTGGAGTTCGAGGAGGGCACCCGCGAGGAGCTCGACGAGCGCCGGGTCCAGGAGCTCGTCCGCTTCCGCGACCCGTGGGACAACGTCTTCGAGCTGTTCCACGGCATCACCTACGAGTCGCACCCGCTCGTCACGCCGTACGCCGCCACCTTCGTCACCGGCGACCAGGGCATGGGCCACGTCGTGCTGCCGGTGCTCGACGACGTCGAGGCCCTGCACTTCTACTCCGACGTGCTCGGCTTCCGGCTGCGCGACTCGATGAGCATGCCCGGCGAGTTCGTCGGCAAGGAGCCCGGCTCGAAGGTGTGGCTGCGGTTCCTGGGCGTCAACCCGCGCCACCACTCGCTGGCCTTCCTGCCGATGCCCAATGCGAGCAAGTGCGTCCACGTCATGCTCGAGGTCGACCGGCTCGACGACGTCGGCCGTGCCCTGCAACGCGTCACGAAGCACAAGGCCCCGCTCTCGGCCACCCTCGGGCGCCACATGAACGACGAGATGGTGTCCTTCTACGTCAGGTCGCCCGGCGGCTTCGACGTCGAGTTCGGCACCGAGGGCCTCACCGTCGACGATGCTCGCTGGGTCGCGCGCGAGTCGACCGCGGTGTCCTACTGGGGCCACGACTTCGGTGGCGGGAACTGACTCCCTTACCGTGAGCGCCATGTCCGAGACGTCCGGCAGGTCCGAGGTCCCCGAGATCCCCGAGGGGATCAGCGCCGACGCGCGCGAGACGTGGCCGAGCCCCCACCTGATCACCTCGTGGCTCGGCGACCTCGACCACGACGTCGAGTGGCGTCCGGGCGAGACGACGACGATCGCGACCGACGACCCCACGGCGGTGGCCGCCGCCCGCCGGTTCCGCGACGTGCTCGGCCGCTTCGCCTCCGGCGTCACCGTCGTCACCTCGGTCAGCGGGGGCGAGCCCGTCGGCATGACCTGCCAGTCCTTCTCCAGCGTCTCCCTCGACCCGCCGCTGGTGCTGTTCGTCCCGGCCAAGACGTCGCGGGCCTGGCCGCTGATCCACCGTGCGGGCCGGTTCTGCGTCACCTTCCTCGCCGACGGCCAGTCCGACCTGAGCAACACCATGGCCAGCCGGGGCACCGACAAGTTCGCCGACGTCGAGTGGACCCCGTCCGCGGTCACCGGGTCGCCGACGTTCGACGGCGCCCTGGGCCACGTCGACTGCACCATCCACGCCGTGCACGAGGCCGGCGACCACTACGTCGTCATCGGCAAGGTCGTCGACCTGGTCGCCACCGATGCCGAGGGTCCGCTGCTGTTCTTCCAGGGCGCGTACCGCACCACCACGAGCTGACCGGCAGGATGGGCGGATGCCCCAGGTCAGTGCCGACATCTGGGTGGCCGTGTCGCCGGCCACCGCCTTCGCCGTCTCCCAGACGACGGGCGAGGCCCGGCTGCGCTGGGACCCGTTCATCAGGACCCAACGGCTGATCGGGGCCGACCGGCCGGCGACGGGCGTGCAGACCTTCACCCGCGCCCGGCTCGGGCCGTCGATGGTCAGTCGCTACGTGTCCTACCGTCCGCCGACCTCGGTCGGGATGACGATGGAGCGCGGCCCGTGGTTCTTCGAGCGCTTCGGCGGCGGGTGGCGCTTCACGCCGCAGGAGCGTGACGGGGTGGCCGGGACCCACGCGGTCTGGAAGTACACCTGGACGACCCGGCCGGCCTGGCTCTCGCCGGTGGCCGACCGGATCGGTCACTGGTTGCTGGGGCGCGAGATCCGGGCGCGGATCGCGGCATGGGCCGCGGCCTGCTCCGACCCGGTCGTCCTGGCGGCGTGCGCGCCCGAGGTGCCATGACGACGCATCCGCTGTGGCGCCCCTTCGAGACGGTGTCCGCCGAGGACATCGCGGCCGCCCGGGTCACCGGGGCCGTGCCCGCCCCGGTCGAGGTCGTGCCGCCCGACCCGACGTGGCCGGATCTCTTCGCCGACGTACGACGGCGCCTCGAGGTCGCGCTCGGCGACCGGGCGCTGCGGGTCGAGCACGTGGGGTCGACCTCGGTGCCCGGTCTGTGGGCCAAGCCGGTCATCGACGTCGACCTCACCGTCGCCGACTCGGGCGACGAGGCGGCCTGGCTGCCCGACCTGGAGGCGGCCGGCTTCGAGCTGAGGGTCCGTGAGCCGGAGTGGGAGGAGCACCGCTGCCTGAAGGGTCACCGGCCCGAGGCCAACGTGCACGTCTTCTCACCCGGGGCGCGGGAGCCGCAGCGGCACCGGATGTTCCGGGACTGGCTGCGCACCCACGACGCCGACCGGGCGGCGTACGGCGAGGTGAAGCGGGAGGTCGCGTCGCGCGGCTTCAGTGACGCGATGCTCTACAACAACGAGAAGGCCTGGGTCGTCTACGACCTCTACGAGAAGGTCTTCGCGGCCGACGAGAGCCATCGGCACGACCCGCAGCCGCGGGCCTGAGGAAGGGCCCGAGCGGTCAGAGCTGGGTGCGGGTGGGGCTGGCGAGCATCCCGGTCGGGTAGTCGTCGACCTCGGTGGTCTCGATCTGCACGGCGTCGGTGGGGTCCTGGGCGTTGGTCATGACTCCACCCTAGAAAGCGCTCGTGTCCGTCCTCGACTCGCGACGGCAACAACAGGTCAACAGTGCTCGACGTGTTGGACACAGGGTTAACGTGGGCTGATGATCCGGACGCGGCTGGGACCCGAGCCCCACGTCGATCCGACGCTGGCCATGTTCGCGAGCCGCTCGGTCGGGGTGCACGTGGCGCGTGGCGTGCTGGGACTCGTCGTGCTGGTCGCCGGCATCGCGCTGGCGTCGCTGTCGGGCTGGTGGCTCCTGCTGCTGCCGCTGACGGTGGTGCTGTGGCGTGGCTGTCCGACCTGCTGGCTGATGGGACTCGTCGCGACCCGGGGACGCGCGTCGACCTGCAAGGTCTAGAGGTCGAGCAGCGCCCGGTGCTCGTGGGGCTGCCCGAACAGCTGGCCCAGGGCGTGCGCACGCTTGAAGACCAGATGGGCGTCGTGCTCCCACGTGATGGCGATGCCGCCGTGCAGCTGGATGGTCTCGCCGGCGACGTGGGCCACGGCCTCGGCGCAGTAGGACTTGGCGACGTGGGCCAGTGCGGCTGCGTCGTCGTGGCGTGAGGAGACGGCGTACGACGCCGCCCACGACGCCGACCGGCTCATCTCGACCAGCACCAGCAGGTCGGCCATCCGGTGCTTGAGGGCCTGGAAGGAGCCGATCGGGCGACCGAACTGCACCCGGTCCTTGCTGTAGCCCACGGTCATCTCGAGGGCGCGAGCGGCGAGGCCGGTGGCGAGCGCGGCGGTGCCGACGGCACCGACCAGGGCCGCGCGCTCGCCGGCCGCCGACGCGGCGACGGAGTCGCCGATCGGCGTGGTGGCGGCGCCGCCGAGGTCGACGTGCGCGAGCCGGATCGTCTGGTCGACGGAGCCGACGTGCTCGCGACGTGCGGTCGCCGGGTCGACCTCGACGAGGCCGCCATCGGTCATCGCGACCAGGACCGTGGCGATGTCGCCGTCGAGGACCGCACGGCCCGATCCGTCGACGAACGCGGCGACCTCACCGGCCGCGATCCGGGGGAGCAGCCGGGCCTTCGCCTCCTCCTCGGCCCCGGCGAGCAGTGCCTCGGAGGTGACCAGGCTGGAGAGCAGCGGCGACGGAGCGAGCGAGCGGCCCACCTCCTCGAGCACGAGGAGCGACTCGAAGAGCGAGAACCCGGCGCCGTCGTACGCCTCGGGGATGCCGAGCGCGGCCGCGCCGATCTGCTCGACGAGCGTGTGCCACAGCGCCTCGTCGTAGCCGTGCGGCGTGGCGATGGCGGCCCGTACGGCGCGGGAGTCGGCGCGCTTGGTCAGCAGGCCGCGCACGGTGGAGACGAGCTCCTCCTGCTCCTCGCTGAGCCCGAACTCCATCAGCGGTCCGTCCCGTCGCGGGAGTCGACGAGGCTGCCCAGGAGCAGGGCCCGGTGGTGGGCCGGGGTGCCCCAGGCGCTGACGAGCGCGCGGATCTTGGTGATCCAGACGCTGAGGTCGAACTCCGCGGTGTAGCCGATCGCGCCGTGGACCTGCAGGCCCGTGCGCGAGGCGAGGTAGGCCGCGTCGGCGGCTGCGACCTTGGCCGCGCTCGCCGGGACCTCGCCGAGGGCGGCGCCGACGACCAGCGGACGCGCGAAGTCGAGGGCGATGCGGACGTCGGCCAGGCAGTGCTTGATCGCCTGGTAGCTGCCGATCTGGCGCCCGAACTGCTTGCGTTGCTTGACGTAGGCGACGCTGTCGGCGAGCACCCGCTCACCGGCGCCGAGGAGCTGCGCCGAGGTCGCGAGCACCGCCAGGTCGAGCGCCTCGGGATGCGTCTCGGCGGTGCCGGTCACCTCGAACAGCCGCCGGGCGCGGTCGACCGAGGGGTGCTGGGCGCCGACCTGGTCGGTCGGGGTGGCGCCGACGTACACCTGGTCGGCGACGTCGGCGTCGAGCGCGAACGGCACCAGCGGCGGCAGGGCGAGGGTCGCGACGCCCTCGACCTCGTGGCCGAGCGCGATCGGGAGGTAGGCCGCCGACTCGACCCAGGGGCCGGGGACGGCGTGGCGGCCGAGCGCCTCGAAGGCGATGGCGACCTCGACCGGCGATGCCTCGGTGGCGAGCATGGTGACGCCGAGGTCGGCCAGTCGCCTCCACAGCGCGAGGCCGGCTGCGGTGTCGCCGTCGGCCCAGGCGCGGGCGACGGCGACGGTGTCGGACGCCGAGAGCAGGCCCTCGAGGGCGCCGGCCAGGTCGCGCTGGTCGTCGGTGGGCTCGAACCTCACGTCGGTGCTCCTCGGCTCGGCCTGGGCTCGCGGGGCAGGCCGAGGATGCGCTCGGCGACGATGTTGCGCTGCACCTCGTTGGTGCCGGCGTAGATGGGCCCGGACAGCGAGAACGTGTAGCCGTCGAGCCACGTCGACCCGACCTCGGCGGCCGGGCCGCGCAGGCCCAGCGCCGTCTCGTGCAGGGCGATGTCGAGCTCGGACCAGAAGACCTTGTTGACCGACCCGGCGGCGCCCATGTCGCCACCGCCGGCGAGGCGGGTGACGGTGCCCCAGGTGTAGAGGCGGTAGGCCTGCGCGCCGAGCCAGGCGTCGACGACGCCCTGGGCCGCGGCGTCGCGGTCGGGGCCGTCGGGGGTCTCGCGGTAGAGGTCGACGAGCCGGTCGGCCGCCGCGCAGAAGCGACCGGGGGAGCGCAGGGACAGGCCGCGCTCGTTGCCAGCGGTGCTCATGGCGACGTCCCACCCGGCACCGACCCCACCGAGCACGTCGGCGTCGGGCACGAAGACGTCCTCGAAGAAGACCTCCGCGAAGCCGGCCTCACCGTCGAGCTGCGCGATCGGCCGGACGGTGACGCCGTCGGCGTCGAGCGGGAAGAGGAAGTAGGTGAGCCCGGCGTGCCGCTGCGCCTGCGGGTCGGAGCGGAACAAGCCGAAGCCCCAGTGCGCGTACGACGCCCGCGACGACCACGTCTTCTGCCCGTTGAGCAGCCAGCCGCCGCGCTCGTCGTCGCGGCGGGCCGTCGAGCGCAGCGACGCGAGGTCGGAGCCGGCCTCGGGCTCGGACCAGCACTGCGCCCAGATCCGCTCGCCGGTCGCCATGGTCGGCAGGAACCGGTCCTGCTGGTCGGGGGTGCCGTGGTCGAACAGGATCGGCGCGAGCAGGAAGATGCCGTTCTGGCCGACGCGACCGGGTGCCCCGGCGCGGTAGTACTCCTCCTCGAAGATCACCCACTCGACCAGGCTGGCGTCGCGGCCGTGGTAGCGCTCGGGCCACGACACGACCGACCAGCGGGCGTCGCTGAGCTGCCTCTCCCAGGCCTGGTGCTGCGCCCACCCCTCGGCGGTGTCCATCGACGCCAACGGCTCGGCGGGCACGTGGGCGGCGAGCCACGCGCGCGTCTCGGCCTGGAAGGCCAGCTCGGACTCGGACAGGGTGAGGTCCACTAGCTGCTCCTGAGCTGGGTCTTGAGCACCTTGCCCGACAGGTTGCGGGGCAGGGCGTCGACGTGGGTCACGTGCCGCGGCACCTTGAAGTTGGCCAGCCGCTGCCGCGCGAACGCGACGACGTCCTGCGCGGTGGCCGAGCCGACGACGTACGCCGTGCCGACCTCGCCTAGCCGCTCGTCCGGGGATCCGACGACCGCGACGTCGTCGACCCCGTCGAGGCGCAGCAGGACCTGCTCGACCTCGGCCGGGTAGACGTTGAACCCGCCCGAGATGTACATGTCCTTGAGCCGGTCGGTGATGCGCAGGTTGCCGGCCTCGTCGAGGGTGCCGACGTCGCCGGTGTGCAGCCAGCCGTCGGCGTCGATCGCCGCGGCCGTGGCCTCGGGGTCGTCGAGGTAGCCGAGCATCACGTGCTCGCCGCGCACCAGCAGCTCGCCCTCGTCGGTCGGCGATGCAGCGCCGTCGATGCGGATCTCCATGCCGGGGATGGCCCGACCGTTGGTGGTCGCGACCGTCTCGGCGGAGTCGCCCTCGCGGCACATGGTGACCACCACCGCCTCGGTCATCCCGAAGGCGGTGACGACCTGGTCGATGCCGAGCCCGTCCGGCGATGCAGCGCGCATCCGCTCGATCAGGACGACGGGGACGACCGCGGCACCGGTGACCGCCAGGCGCAGCGAGGACAGGTCGACGTCGGACCTGCTCGGTGCGGCCAGCAGGGACTGGTAGATCGTCGGTGCGCCGGGCAGCAGGGTGATCCGCTGGTCCTGGATGGTCCGCATCGTCTGGTCGACGTCGAAGGTCGCGACGGGGAACAGGGTCGCGCCGGTGAGCAGCCCGACCACGATCCCGATCTTGTAACCGAAGGAGTGGAAGAACGGGTTGACCACGAGGTAGCGGTCCTCGGCCCGGACGCCGCCCAGCTCGGCCCACGCCTGCGCGACGCCGATCGTCTGGCGGTGCGCGCTCATCGCGCCCTTGGAGCGCCCGGTGGTCCCGGAGGTGAACAGCACGTCGGCGACGTCGTCGGGGGTGGCCGCGTCGGCCCGTTGCCGGGCCTCGGCCAGGTGGTCGGGGGTGGTCCCGTCGTCGGCGAGGTCGGCGAGGTCGACGAGCTGCGTCGTCGTGCCGAGGCCGGCCAGGTCGGCGATCTGGGTGCGGCCGAGGAAGCCGTCGGCGACCACGGCGATGGCGGCGTCGGTGCGCGTCAGCACGTCGGCCACCTCGTGGGCGGTGTAGCGGCTGTTGAGCGGCACCAGCACCCCACCGGCGTAGGTCACCGCCAGCGCGGCGACCGCCCACTCCGTGCTGTTGGGCGCCCAGACGGCGACCGCACGGCCGGGCTCGAGGCCGCGGGCGACGTACGCCGCGGCGGCGGTCTCGACGCGGACCAGGAGCTCGGCGTAGGAGGTGACCGTCGCCCCGTCGACGTACGCCGGGTGCTCGCCGAAACGCTCCGCGGCATCGCGGAGGAGGGCGGGCAGCGTGGTGGGTCTCGACGGCAAACCAAGCATTTGCTTGGTAGGGTAGCACTCGTGGACCTCGCCTACTCCGACGCAGACGACGCGTTCCGCGCCGAAGTCCGCACCTGGCTCGAGGACCACCTCGCCTCGGCCGACTGGTCCGGGCTCCGAGGCCTCGGCGGGCCGGGGCGCGACCACGAGGCGATCGAGGAGCGGCTCGCCTGGAACCGCCACCTCGCCGCCCACGGCTGGACCTGCGTCGGATGGCCGACCGAGCACGGTGGCCGCGGGCTGAGCCTGTGGCAGCAGGTGATCTTCCACGAGGAGTACGCCCGGTCCCACGCGCCGCACGGGGTCAACCACCTCGGTGAGCAGCTGCTCGGCCCGACGCTGATGGCCTTCGGGACGCCCGAGCAGCGGGCGCGGTTCCTGCCGCCGATCCTGGCGGTGGAGGAGCTCTGGGCGCAGGGCTACTCCGAGCCCGGAGCCGGCTCCGACCTGGCCAACGTGCAGACCAAGGCCCGCCTGGAGGTCGGGTCCGGCGGGTCCGGTGGGTCCGGCGGCCCCGGTGAGTGGGTGATCGACGGGCAGAAGGTGTGGACCTCCAACGCCCACTTCTCCCAGTGGGTGTTCGTGATCGCCCGCACCGAGCCGGGGTCGGTGCGCCACGCCGGCCTGTCGTTCCTGCTCGTCCCGCTCGACCAGGACGGCGTGGAGGTCCGCCCGATCGAGCAGCTGACCGGCGGCTCGGAGTTCAACGAGGTCTTCTTCACCGGCGCCCGCACCCCCGCCGACCTGGTCGTGGGCGGGCCCGGCCGCGGCTGGGGCGTGGCGATGGGCCTGCTCGGCTTCGAGCGCGGCGTCTCGACCCTCGCGCAGACCGTCGACTACGCCCGTGAGCTCGCCTCGGTCGTCGACCGCGCCAAGGCCAACGGCTCGATCGACGATGCCGTGGTGCGCGACCGCCTCGCCTCGCTCAAGGTCGAGCTGTCGGTGATCCGCTCCCAGGGACTGCGCGGCCTCTCGCAGGTCGCCGGCGGTGACGACTCCTCCGCCGGCGGGGGTGCCGGCTCGATCTTCAAGCTCGTCTGGGCAGGCTGGCACCGACGCCTCGGCGAGGCGGCGATGCAGGTCGCCGGCTTCGACGGGCTGCTGACCCGTTCCGGCGATGCGTCGAGCCGCGACCCCGGCGATCGCCCGGCGTACGACCTCGACGAGCATCAACGACTCTTCCTCTTCTCGCGCGCCGACACCATCTACGGCGGCAGCGACGAGGTGCAGCGCAACATCCTGGCCGAGCGCGTGCTGGGTCTTCCCCGTGAACCGAAGGGCACCACCTGATGACGACCACGCGAGCCGAGCAGCCGGCCCCCGACTACGTGCCCGGGCACGACCTGCTCGTCGGGAAGGTCGTCGTGGTGACCGCCGCCGCCGGTGCCGGGATCGGGGCGGCCGTCGTACGTCGGGCCCTCGAGGAGGGCGCCAAGGCCGTGGTGTTCTCCGACACCCACGCGCGACGCCTCGCCGAGGCCGAGGAGGCCCTGGCGGCCGAGTTCGGTGCCGAGCGGGTGCGCCAGCTGGTCTGCGACGTCACCGACGAGGCCCAGGTCGCGGCGCTGCTTGACGTGGCCGACGAGCTCGGCGGCGTCGACGTGATGATCAACAACGCCGGCCTGGGTGGCACCGCGTCGGTGCTGGAGATGACCGACGAGCAGTGGCTCAAGGTCCTCGACATCACCCTGACCGGCACCTTCCGCTGCGTGCGGGCGGCCGGGCAGCGCCTGGTGGCCGCCGGCAAGAAGGGCGTCATCGTCAACAACGCCTCGGTGATCGGCTGGCGCGCGCAGGAGGGCCAGGCCCACTACGCCGCCGCGAAGGCCGGCGTGATGGCGCTGACCCGTTGCTCGGCGATCGACCTGGCGCCGTACGGCATCCGCGTCAACGCGGTGAGCCCCAGCCTGGCGATGCACCCGTTCCTGGCCAAGGTCACCAGCGACGACCTGCTCGCCGAGCTGAAGCAACGCGAGGCGTTCGGCCGGGCCGCTGAGCCCTGGGAGGTCGCCAACGTGATGATCATGCTCGCCAGCGACTACGCGTCGTACATGACCGGCGAGGTCGTCGCCGTGAGCAGTCAGCAGGCCTGAGGTGGCTGCCGCATCGTCGCCCGCCTCCTCCGAGCCCGCCGCGTCGCGCAGGACCGAGCTGCTCGCCATCGCCGCGGGGCTGTTCGCTGAGAAGGGGTTCCGCAACACCACGGTGCGCGACATCGCCGAGGCGGCCGGCATCCTCTCCGGGAGCCTCTACCACCACTTCGACTCCAAGGAGTCGATGGTGGACGAGATCCTGCGGACCTTCCAGGACGAGCTGTTCGGGCAGTACGACGCCATCCTGCTCGGCGATGCAGACCCGCGGGCCAAGCTCGAGCAGGCGGTGGTGGTGTCGTTCGCGGCCATCGACCAGCACCCGCACGAGGTGGCGATCTTCCAGAACGAGTCGGCCTACCTCGGCGGGTTCGAGCGGTTCGCCTATCTTGCCGAGCGCAACGCCCAGTCGAGAGCGGTCTGGATCACCCTGCTCGACGACGGGGTGCGCGCTGGGGCGTGGCGCACCGACCTCGACGTCGAGCTCACCTATCGCTTCATCCGCGACACGGTGTGGGTCGCCGTCGGTTGGTACCGCCCCGGCGGCAAGCTCACCCACGACGTGATCGCGAGGCAGTACCTCACGATCCTGCTCGACGGCATCGCCTCGCCGACCGGCCCGCCCGCCACGACCCGTCCCACCCGCACGAAGAAGGAACGCTGACATGGCCGAGGCCTACATCGTCGACGCCGTACGCACCCCCGTCGGCAAGCGCGGAGGGGCGCTCGCCACCGTGCACTCCGCCGACCTCGCCGCCCACAGCATCGCCGCGCTGGTCCGGCGTACCGGTGTCGACCCGGGGGCCGTCGACGACGTGATCCTCGGCTGCTGCGACACGATCGGCTCCCAGGCCGGCGACGTCGCCCGCACCGCCTGGCTCGTCGCCGGTCTGCCCGACCACGTGCCGGGCGTGACGATCGATCGGCAGTGCGGGTCCTCGCAGCAGGCGGTGCACTTCGCGGCGCAGGGCGTGCTCTCGGGCACCCAGGACCTCGTCGTGGCCGGCGGGGTGCAGAACATGAGCGCCATCCCGATCTCCGCGGCGATGCTCGTCGGGCAGCAGTACGGCTTCTCGACGCCGTTCGCCGAGTCGCCCGGATGGGTCGAGCGGTTCGGCGATGTGGAGGTCTCGCAGTTCAACAGCGCCGAGATGATCGCCGAGAGATGGGCGATCTCGCGCCAGGACATGGAGGCCTTCGCACTCGCCTCGCATGACCGTGCCCGCGCGGCCATCGCCGAGGGACGCTTCACGAACGAGATCGAGCCGGTGACGCTGGCCGACGGCACCGTGGTCGACACCGACCAATGTCCGCGGGAGACCTCCCTGGAGAAGATGGCCGGTCTGCAGCCGCTTGTGCCAGGCGGGCGGATCACCGCTGCCGTCGCCTCCCAGATCTGCGACGCATCGAGCGCGATGCTCATCGCCTCGGAGCGAGGCATCGCCGAGCACGCCCTGAACCCGCGCGCCCGGATCCACCATCTCTCGGTCCGTGGCGACGACCCGGTCTGGATGCTCACCGGTCCGATCCGCGCCACCCGGCACGCGCTGGAGAAGACCGGGCTGAGCATCGACGACATCGACCTGTTCGAGTGCAACGAGGCGTTCGCCTCGGTGGTGCTGGCCTGGGAGGAGGAGCTCGGGGTGCCGCACGACAAGGTCAACGTCAACGGCGGCGGGATCGCGCTCGGCCACCCGATCGGTGCCACCGGCACCCGGCTGATGACCACCCTGCTCAACGAGCTCGAGCGCACCGGCGGGCGCTACGGCCTGCAGACGATGTGCGAGGGCGGCGGACAGGCCAACGTGACGATCATCGAGCGGCTCTGAGGATCGCCCGGCGTCGCGGGCCTCAGGTGACCTCGTCGCCGGGGTCGCTGACGCCGCCTGGGTCGGCGATGCGCTCAGGAGCACCGGGCAACGGTGGCGCCCAGGACACGTAGACGTGACCTGTGGGTGTGGTGATCTCGGTGGAGTGCCACGGGCCGGGGCGTGGCCTCGAGGACCACCCGAGGGCCTCCTTGGCGTAGTTGCAGGCCTCGCAGAGCCCCTGCAGGTCGTCGGCGGCGGTGCGACCGGTGTCGCGGTGCGGCTGCACGTGGTCGATATGGCGGACCGGGGCGCCGCACCACGGCGTACGGCACAGCTGGTCCCGGTCGCCGATGAACGCGGCCAGTCCCTTCGGCGCCTTGCGACGCCGGGAGTCGGCGGCCATCAGCTGGCGGCTCGAGGGGGCGGTGTAGAGGCGGGTGATCCACACGCTGGCGCGACCGAGCGCGCGCTTGACCAGGTCGCGTGCCCACTCGGCCGGCACGATTCCGTAGCCGGGCAGCAGGGCCGGCTCGTCGTCACCTGCGAGCAGGGCCCTGTCGGTCATCACCAGGCGCAGGTCGACCGAGGGTGGCGCCTCGGCCCGGCGTCCGGTGACGAGCTCGGCGAGGGTGTCGGCCATGACCTGGCCACGTCCGCGTGGGTCGTCGGGGTCCTGCTTGGCCCGGTCGGCCTCCTTGCTCAGCGCGGCGTACATCGCGACGCCCTGTGCGACCGGCACGAGGGCGGTGAGGTAAGTCATCGTGTCGGGCGCCGGGCGCAACGTGACCCGACGGTCCTTGGCGGCCAGCGCCTGCCTCTGGGCGACGCCGGCGGCGTCGAGGCGGGCGGCGAGACGGCGGGTCTCGGCCACGAGCTGGTTGCGGCTCAGGCGGTCGACCAGGTCGGACCCGGCGATCTTCTCGTCGATCGTGGCGCGGTGCCCGACGTCGAGGCAGGCGGTCTCGCGGGCCAGCAGTGTGGCGGAGTACTCGGCCAGGCGGCCCTCACCCAGGGCGCGCGCGGTGTGGGGCATCTCGGTGGCGAGGATCCGGTTGAGCCCGAGGAAGGTGGTGGCGACCCCGGGGCTGACCCGTCGCGCGAGCGCCACGCTCTGGGCGATGCCCTCACCGATGCGTGTCGCCGGTCGTCCGGCAGCTCGCTGCGCTACGCGCTGCGACTCCTCGTAGGCGTGCCCCAGACGCCCCTGCGCGCCGGCCAGGGCGTTCTTGAGCTGCTCGATCACGGTGATCTGGTCGATGCGCTCCGCATCGGTCATGGCGGACTCGCCGGGGCCGACGGGCAGGCCGATGTCCTGTATGGCCTCGAGCCATCCAGCGAGATCGGTCAAGGTCGGTGCGGACACGGGCGGGACGCTAGGTCACCGCGTGGACGGCCGACCGACGCCAAGCTCGAGTCTGTGGACGAGCGGAGGGTACGGCGCACCTGTGGAGGACTGCTGGTCGGTTCCACAGGGTCAGACGGGGCACACCGCAGACCGCCAGCGGTGACGGATCGTCCTCAGCCCAGGACGAGGATCAGCCCGACCACGGTGGGCACCAGGCCCACCAGCAGCCACGGGCTGACGACCGCGCGACGGTGGATCGCGAACGCGGCCGCCATCGCCACGACGCCGAAGGCGCCGCCGAGCACGCACAGTCCAACCTGGGCCACGCGCTCCGAGTCGTCGATGACGACCGCAGCAATGACCAGCCCGACCGACAGGTGGAAGATCGTCGTACCGACCAGGACCGACATCACGGTCCGCTGCACCCGCTCGAGCCGGGCGATGTCTGCCGCGCTCGCCTGCTTGCGAGGCACCGAGGGATCGATCAGGTGCTTGGCGCGCCGCGGCGTCGGCTCCTGGGTCATGGCTCCACCCTAGGCCCGGATAACCGTTGGCCCGACGCCGCGGGATGCGTGATGCTCGTCGCTCGTGGACATCCGACGCTTCACCCCCGACGACCGCACCGACCTGCTCGGGTTCGTGGACGTGCGCAACGAGTCCGAGTCGCACGACTCCTCCTGGTTCCACCCCACCACGCCCGGGCTCACCGCGGGCTGGTTGCGGCACGGGTGGGACGGCGAGCAACCCACGCCGTACGTCGGCGTCTTGGGCGACGAGGTCGTCGCCGCCGGCGTGATCTCGTCCAGCGAGCGCGACAACCTGCACGTCGGGTGGATCTCCATCGACGTGCGTCCGGCGCATCGCCGACGCGGCCTCGGTACGGCCATCCTGGTGCACCTCGAGGACGAGCTGCGTGCGATGGGCCGCACCTCCGTCGGCACCTCCTGCTGGGACGTCGGCGGGCTCGACGCCTTCCCCCGCGCGCACGGCTACGAGCACAAGGCGAGCGGGATCAACCGTCGTCAGTACCTCGCCGACGTCGACCCCGCCGTCGTCGACCGGCTCCACGCGGAGGCGGCCGCCGCCGCGCCCGACTACGAGCTCGTACGACGCCGCGACCGCACCACCGAGGACGAGCTCGAGGCGGTGGCCGCGATGGCGTCGGCCATCAACGACGCACCCAAGGAGGGCCTCGAGATCGAGGACGAGGTGGTCGACGCCGCCCGCATCCGTGCGTACGACGACGCCCAGGTCTCGCGCGGGTTCGCCCTCTACCGGCTGATGGCGCGCCATCGCCGGACCGGCGAGCTCGCCGGGCAGACGGTCGTCGCCGTCGACCCGGACCGACCCGGGCTGGCCGAGCAGCACGACACCTCGGTCGTCGCCTCGCACCGCGGACACCGGCTCGGTGCCCTGCTGAAGACCGGGATGCTGCAGTGGCTGCGCGAGGAGCGACCCGACGTCACGGAGATCGACACCTGGAACGCCGAGTCCAACGGCTTCATGATCGGTGTCAACGAGGCCCTGGGCTACCGCGTCATGGGCCGCGGTCTCGACTTCCAGAAGCCGCTCTAGCCAACCCGAGCCGGCCCGAGTCGGCCCCGGCCGGCCCCGACGACTCAGTCGTCGGCGGCTCCGAGCACCCGGGCGATCATCGCGTGGCCCTCGGCCTCGAACGGCTCGTCGCCGACGGCGTAGGCCCAGACCGCGGTGTTGACGGCCTCGCGCACGCGCTCGCGCCACCAGGCCTCGGGCTCGCGCGGGTCGCCGCCGTACCCCTCGACGAAGGCCCGCTCGCGAGCCGGGTCCCAGCGGAAGTCGCGCGAGGCGAGGCGCAGCCAGTCGGTCATCGCCGGGCGCAGAGCCGCGCGCCCCAGGTCGATCGCGGCGACGCGACCCTCGTGCACGAGCCAGTTGCGCGGCTGCCAGTCGCCGTGGGTCGGCACCACGGCGACGGGGCCGGTCGGCCAGGCGGAGATCGTCGCTTCCAGGCGGGCGTGCATCGCCGCGTCGATGCGGTGGGGCTTGGTGAGGTTGCGCAGGACCTTGGCGTCCTCGACGGCCTCGTAGGTCGCATCGACGTGGCCGGGTTGGGCGTGGAGCAGCGCCAGGAGGCGGCCGGCCTGACGGAAGGTGCCGGGATCGTCCTGGGCGGGGGAGCCGAGCACGAGCTCGCCCTCCAGGTAGGCGGTGACCAGGATCTTCGCCTCGGCGTCCCCGGCCACCAGGCGTGGCGCACGGCCCTCCGCGACCCAGGGACCGAGCCACCTCGCGTGGGCGACGAGCTCGCGCGGGACGTGGTTGTTGGCATCGCCGTCGGCCTTGACGACGTAGCGGTCGCCGCCCGCCTCGACCTCGAGCACGCTGCTGTCGACCAGGCCCCAGCCGAGGTCGCGGACGACCCGCAGCCCGGGGAGCCAGGCGGTCAGCAGGTCGCGCTGGACCTCGCTGAGCACGGCCAGGGGGTCACTCACGCACGCATCGTCACACGACGTACGACGAACCGCGCCTCAGCTCCTCGGCGGCGCGTACGACGATCCGGTCGATCAGCTCCTCGCACGTCGGCAGGTCGTCGATGACGCCCACGACCTGACCCGAGGCGAGCACGCCTGCACCGGTGTCGCCGTCGACGAGGCCGGCCTTGAGCATGACCGGCGTGTTGGCGGCCAGCGCCATCTGCCCCAGCGTGCGTCCTTGTGTCTTGCGCATCGCGCGGCCGTCCTTGGCCAGCTGCGCCCAGCTCATGCCGCTGTCGCGCTTGAACTCCAGGGTGCGACGCATCGTCGGACCGAACCGCTTCGCGGCACTGGTGCCCTCGAGCGACTCGACGAGGTCGGTCCGCAGCATCCGGTGCGGCATGCCGTCGACCTTGGCGGTCACGACGGTCCCGGTCAGGTCGTGGGAGAGGTAGAGGTCCTTGACGGCCCGGGGCACCGCGGAGTCCTGGGTGAGCAGGAAGCGGGTGCCCATGCCGACCCCGGCGGCGCCGTACGAGAGCGCGGCCGCGAGACCGCGGCCGTCGAAGAACCCGCCCGCCGCGATCACCGGGATGTCGACCGCGTCCAGGACGGTCGGGAGCAGCAGCGTGGTGGGTACGGCGCCGGTGTGGCCACCGCCCTCGCCGCCCTGCACCATCACCGCGTCGGCGCCCCACGAGGCGACCTTGACCGCGTGCTTGGCCGCGCCGATCGACGGCATCACGACGATGCCGTGGTCCTTGAGCTTGGCGATCAGCTCCTTCTTGGGAGCCAGCGCGAACGAGGCGACCTTGACGCCGTGCTCGATGAGCAGGTCGCAGCGGTCGCCCGCGTCGCCGGCGTCGGCACGCAGGTTGACACCGAACGGGTTGGCGGTGCGGGCCTTGGTCTCGACGATCGCGCGCTCGAGCTCGTCGTAGGTCATCGTCGCCGACGCGAGGATGCCGAGACCGCCGGCGTTGGCGGTGCCGGAGACCAGGCGCGGCCCGGAGACCCACCCCATGCCGGTCTGCACGACGGGGTGTCGTACGCCGACGAGGTCGGTGAACGGGGTCCGGATCAGCTGCTCGATCATGGTGCCTCCCGGGGGACTTCCTTGAAGCGGTAGCCCTTCGGATCGAGGACCTCCGCGATGAGGACCAGCTCCTCGGCGGTCGGCCGGCGCGTCTGTGGCGCCGAGGCCACATCGCCGAGATCGAAGCCGGTGGCCGCCTGGACGTCGGCGCCGGTGACGCCCGGGTGGACCGACACGACCCGCACCGTGCGGTCGGGGCCGCCGACGTCGAGGACGGCCAGGTTGGTCACGATGCGGTGGATGTCGTTGAACCGCGCGGCGGCCGGGCCGGCCTCGGCAGCACGCTTGGGCCCGACGCCGGAGACGATGTCGACGGCCTCGACGAAGACCCGGGGCGAGTGCCGGGGCACCCAGTAGGAGGTGCGGTTGTTGACCGTGTTGCCGGGCGCGCCGCGGGAGCCGAGCAGCTGGCGCGTGGGCTGGGCGAAGGGTCCGATCGCCGAGATGTTCTGGTTGCCGTCGCGGTCGACCTGGGTCGCACCCATCATCACGTGGCGCTTGCCGTGGGCGACGACGTCGAAGACCTTGCGGAACGGGATCCACCCCTCGACCACGTCGGCCGTGGCGAAGATGGGGGGAGTGCCGCCGAGGAACAGCGACTCGCCGTCGCTGATCACCAGGTCGGGGTTGGAGGTCAGCTTGGCCAGGCGCACGCCGAGCATCGGCATCGTCCCCATCGGGCTGGCGAAGATCTCGCCGTCGTCCTTGAACGCGTCGGCGACCGCCGCCGCGCACACGTCGGCCCGGGTCGTCGGAGTGTCGTCGTCGCTCATGCCTGCTCCTCGGTGAACGTCCGGACCGCGGCCTGGTACGCCGCCTCGTCACCGGACAGGAACCGCGACTCGAACGCCGCCCAGTCCTCGTCGCTTCCGCCGGCCGCCGCAGCGTAGGCGCGCTGGAAGCGCTCGTCGCGCGGGTAGTCGGGGCGGCAGTCGGTGAAGTGCGCGCCGTTCGGCGTCTCGACCACGCCGGTGACGAGCATCCGGCTCAGCAGCAGCCGTTGGACCGGGGTGTCGGTGGTCAGGCCGGCGGTGTCGACGACCCGCTCGACCGAGAGGTAGGTGCGATCGGCGGCCATCGCGAACAGGTCGTCGAAGTAGGGGTCGGGACCCAGGTAGGTCGCGTTGCCGTGCTGGTCGGCGCGGTTGAGGTGGACCAGTGCGACGTCCAGCCTCAGCGCCGGCACGGCCACGAAGGTCTCGACCGTGCCGTCGGGCTCGGCGTACGGCGACGCGACGGTCTTGATCCACGGGTTGTTGACCAGGACGTCGGAGCCGAGCCCGGCCCGCATCGGCAGGAACGGCAGGCGCTCGGACGCGGCCTTGAGGCCGGTCTGGAACATGCCCTCGTCGAGCTCGACGACCTCGGGGATCGTGCCGTACTGGCGCGCACGCTGGAAGTGGGGCTCCAGCGGCACGGTGTCGAGCGAGACGAACGCGTAGACCAGCCGACGGATCTTGCCGGCGCGCGCGAGCAGCCCGACGTCGGCACCGCCCCACGACACGATCGTCAGGTCGGTGAGGTCCGAGCGGAGGATCGCGCGGACCAGCGCCATCGGCTTGCGCCGCGGGCCCCAGCCGCCGATGCCGATGGTCATGCCGTCCTCGAGGGACGCAACGACCTCGTCGATGCTCATCCGCTTGTCGCGGGGTGTCCTGCTCACTGGTGGGCCTTGTCCGTTCCCGCGAACCCGTCGCGTAGCTCGTCGCTGACGCCCATGAGGTTGAGCTCCATCGTGAAGCCCTGCTCGAAGCGGTAGCTCTTGTTGACGTCGATCGGGTCGATGCCGTTGAGACACTCCTTGGCGGCCCGGACGACGCGGGTGTCCTGCGCGGCGATGTCGGTCGCGACGCGCATCGCCGCGTCGTCGAGCTCGGCGCGCGGCACCACCTCGAGGACCGAGCCGAACTGCACGAGGTCGGCGGCCCTGATGGTGCGCGAGGTGAAGTAGAGGGTGCGCATCATGTGCTGCGGCACGAGCCGAGCCAGGTGGGTCGCCGCGCCGAGGGCGCCCTGCTTGACCTCGGGCACGCCGAAGTAGGCGTCGTCGCTGGCCACGATGCAGTCGGCGTTGCCGACCAGGCCGACCCCGCCGCCGAGGCAGAAGCCGTTGACCGCGGCGATCACCGGCACCGCGCACTCGTAGACGGCCTTGAAGGCGGCGAAGCAGCCCTTGTTGGCGCCGAGGAGGGCGTCGAACCCGGCGGTGCTCTGCATCTCCTTGATGTCGACACCGGCGTTGAAGCCGCGCCCCTCGGCCCGCAGGACCACGACCCTGGTGTCGAGGTCGGTCGCCGCCTCGTCCATCGCGGCGGCGACGTCGTACCAGCCCTGGACCGGGAGGGCGTTGACCGGTGGGTGCTCCATGGTGACGACACGGATGCCGTCGGGACGGAGCTGGGAGGTGATCGGCATGGGCGCCTTCCGGGTGTCGAGCCTGTCGAGACACAACCAAGCGTTTGCTTGGTAGGGTACCAGTCATGGCCCTCGTCCTCGACCTGTCCGGACGCGTGGTCCTGGTGACCGGTGGCGCCAGGGGCATCGGGCGCGGCATCACCGAGGCGTTCCTCGCCGCCGGCGCGACCGTCGTGACCTGCGCGAGGTCGGCGTCCCCGACGGTCCCCGGGGCCGACCACCGCACCTGCGACGTGCGCGACCCCGAGGCCGTCGACGCCCTGGTGGCCGCGATCGTCGCGACCCACGGCCGGCTCGACGTGCTCGTCAACAACGCCGGCGGCGCCCCGGCGACCGACGCCGCCACCGCATCGCCGAGGTTCCACGACAAGATCGTCGGCCTCAACCTGCTCAGCCCGCTCGCCGTCTCCCAGGCTGCCCACCGCGTCATGCAGCAGCAGGAGGGCGGCGGCAGCATCGTCAACATCTCCTCCATCTCGGCGCACCGCCCGGCGCCCACCATCGCGGCGTACGCCGCCGCCAAGGCCGGCCTCGACTCGCTGACCACCTCGCTGGCCATGGAGTGGGGGCCCGCCGTGCGGGTCAATGCGATCGACGTCGGGCTGTGCCGCACCGAGCAGACCGACGACCACTACGGCGGCGACGAGCGCGTCGCCGCGATCGAGCGCACCATCCCGCTGGGCCGGATGGCCACCCCGCTCGAGGTCGGCCACGTCGCGGTCTTTCTGGCCAGCGACCTGGCGTCGTACGTCTCGGGGGCACGCGTCTCCTGCGACGGCGGCGGCGAGCCGCCCGTCTTCCTGCACATCACCTAGGCACTCCCGGAGGAGCCCCCGTGTCAGATCTGTTGAAGGGTCGCGTCGCGATCGTCACCGGCGCCGGCCGCGGCATCGGCCGGGCCCACGCGCTCGAGCTCGCCGCCCACGGGGCCCGGGTCGTGGTCAACGACTACGGCGTCTCGCTGTCCGGCGAGCTCTCCGGCGAGCGGGGTGCCGGGTCGCCGGCCGACGAGGTCGTCGCGCTGATCCGCGAGGCCGGGGGGGAGGCCGTCGCCAACGGCGCCGACGTGGCCGACTTCAACCAGGCCGAGGCCATGGTGCGCCAGGCGATCGACACCTTCGGCGGGCTCGACGTGCTGGTCAACAACGCCGGCTTCGTGCGCGACCGGATGCTCGTCACCACGTCCGAGGAGGAGTGGGACGCCGTCATCCGCGTCCACCTCAAGGGCCACTTCGCGCCCCTGCGGCACGCCGGTGCCTACTGGCGCGCCGAGGCCAAGGCGGGCCGCCCGCGCGCGGCTCGGGTCGTCAACACCTCCTCGGGCGCCGGGCTGCAGGGCTCGGTCGGGCAGGCGACGTACTCCGCGGCCAAGGCCGGCATCGCCGGACTGACCCTGGTCGCCGCGCAGGAGCTGGGCCGCTACGGCGTCACCGTCAACGCCATCGCCCCGGTCGCCCGCACCCGGATGACCGAGGGCGCCTTCGACACCTCGGCGATGGCGCTGCCCGAGGACAACTCCCCGATCGTCGCCTGGCTCGCCAGCGTCGAGGCCGGCGACGTCACGGGTCGGGTCATCGAGATCGACGGCAGCACCATCACCGTCGAGAACGCCTGGTCCCACGGGCCTGCCTGCGACAACGGCTCCCGCTGGGACGCCGCCGACGTCGGCCCCGCCCTGCGCGAGTTGCTCGCCGAGGCGCCGGCCCCGGAGCCGGTCTACGGCGCCTGAGGCGCCGTACGCCGGACCCGGCCGCGGGCTGTCAGATCCGCTCGATCACCGTCCCGGTCGCCATCGCCCCACCGGCGCACATCGTGATGAGAGCGGTGCTCTCGTCCCGCCGCTCGAGCTCGTGCAGCGCGGTGGCGATCAGGCGTACGCCGGTCGCGCCGACCGGGTGGCCCAGGGCGATCGCGCCGCCGTTGACGTTGACCTTGTCCAGGTCGACGGCGTGCTGGCCGGCCCACGAGAGCACCACGCTGGCGAAGGCCTCGTTGACCTCGAACAGGTCGAAGTCGGAGATCGACATGCCGGTGCGGTCCAGGATCCGCTGGGTCGCCTGGATCGGGCCGTCGAGGTGGAAGTAGGGGTCCGAGCCGACGAGGCACTGGCTCACGATGCGGGCGCGCGGGGTCAGGCCGAGCGCGCGTGCCCGGCCCTCGTCCATGATCAGGACGGCGGCGGCGCCGTCGGAGATCTGCGACGACGTGCCGGCGGTGTGCAGGCCGTCGGGCAGGACCGAGCGCAGCTGGGCGAGGCCCTCGCGGGTCGTGTCACGCAGACCCTGGTCGGTGTCGACCACACGGCTCTCGCCGGTGGGGTTGCCCTCGGCGTCGCGCACGGGTGCGGTGACGCCGAAGATCTCCCGCTTGAAGCGGCCCTCGTCGACGGCGACGCGTGCCTTGTGCTGCGAGGCGAGCCCGAAGGCCTCGAGGTCGGCGCGGGTCAGGCCGCGGTGGCGGGCGATCCGGTCGGCGGCCTCGAACTGGTTGGGCATGTCGATCGACCAGTCGTCGGGTCGCGGATCACCCAGGCCGGGCGGCACGTTGGCACCCAGCGGGATGCGCGACATCGACTCGACCCCGCAGGCGACCCCGACGTCGATGGTGCCCGCGGCGACCATGTCGTGGACCAGGTGGGCCGACTGCTGACCCGACCCGCACTGGGCGTCGACGACGGTACCGCCGGTGTGCTGGGGGAGCCCGGCGTGCAGCCAGGCGCGCCGCACCATGCCGTTGGACTGCTCACCGGCCTGGGTCACCACCCCGCCGACGACCTGCTCCACCAGCTCGGGGTCGAGCCCCGCCCGGGTCAGGACCTCGCGCTGCGCCTGCCCGAGCAGCGAGGCCGGGTGGAGACCGGCGAGCCAACCGTTGCGCTTGCCGAGGGGGGTCCGGACGGCGTCGACGATCACAGGGGTGCCCATGACCAAAGTAGAACGTGTTCTCGTTCTGCGCGCAAGATCGGCTGGACCACGCGACGTCCGGACTCGACATACGAAAGCCTTTCGTCCTATGTCGAGAGTATGTAGTCTCCGACTAGAACAGGTTCCAGTCCGTGCGCGAGGGAGATCCACCGTGACCATGACCGACGTGTTGCCCGACGGCTTCGACTTCACCGATCCCGACCTCAACGAGGTGGCGATCCCGCACGAGCAGTTCCGCCTCCTGCGTGCCTCGGCGCCGATCACCTGGGTCGAGCAGGCGCCCGGCACCTACGACGGCATGGCCGAGGAGTCCGGGACCGGCTACTGGGCGGTGACCAGCCACGCCGACGTCGTCGCCATCTCCAAGGACAGCAAGAACTGGTCGACGGAGGAGAACGGCGCGATCATCCGCTTCTCCGAGGGCATGACCCGCGAGCAGGTCGAGCTGCAGCGCGCCATCCTGATCAACCAGGACCCTCCGCACCACACGGCCCACCGGGCGATCATCAGCCGCGGCTTCACCCCCCGCTCGATCAACGCCCTCGAGGAGGTGATGACCCTGCGCGCCGACCAGATCGTGCGGGCCGCCATCGCCAAGGGCTCCGGCGACTTCGTCGAGGACGTCGCCGCCGAGCTGCCGCTCCAGGCGATCGCCGAGCTGATCGGCATCCCTCAGGAGGACCGCTCCAAGATCTTCGACTGGTCCAACCAGATGCTCGCCAGCGACGACCCCGACATCGTGGGCGAGCCCGACGTGGCCGCCGCCGAGATCCTGGGCTACGCGATGACGATGGCCGCCGACCGCAAGGCCACCCCGCGCGACGACATCCTCACCAAGCTCATCCACGCCGACAAGAACGGCCGCGGCCTGACCGACGACGAGTTCGGCTTCTTCGTGATCCTCCTGGCCGTGGCCGGCAACGAGACCACCCGCAACGCCATCACCCACGGCATGAACGCGTTCTTCGACAACCCCGACCAGTGGGACCTCTGGGTGCGTGAGCGGCCGGCCGAGATGGTCGACGAGGTCGTGCGCTTCGCCACCCCCGTCACCGTGTTCCAGCGCACCGCCCTCCACGACGTCGAGATCGGCGGGGTGACGGTCACCCAGGGGCAGCGGGTCGCGCTCTTCTACGCCTCGGCCAACCACGACGACGCCGTGTTCACCGACCCGTTCCGCTTCGACATCACCCGCTCGCCCAACCCGCAGGTCGGCTTCGGCGGCAACGGCGCCCACTTCTGCGTCGGCGCCAACCTGGCCCGCCAGGAGATCCGGTTGATCTTCAACGCCCTCGCCGACCTGTGTCCCGACATCACCAAGCTGGCCGAGCCGCGCCGGCTGCGGCACGCGTGGATCAATGGGCTCAAGGAGCTCCAGGTGCGCTACGTCTGATCGCGTCGTACGCCGGACCGATCCTCAGTCGCGCGCGGTCAGCACGATCGGTAGGTCGTCGGTGATCGCGATGGTGTGCTCCATGTGGGCGCCGCGCGAGCCGTCGCGGCTGCGCAGCGTCCAGCCGTCGGCGTCGGTGTAGATCTCGGCGGTGGTGTGCATGAACCACGGCTCGATGGCGATGACCAACCCGGCCTTGAGCTTGAAGCCCCGACCGGGGCGGCCGTCGTTGGCGACGTGGGGGTCGCCGTGCATGGTGCGGCCCACCCCGTGGCCCCCGAACTGCAGGTTGACCTGGAGCCCGGCCGAGCGGGCCACCTCGCCGATGGCGAACGAGACATCGCCCATCCGGGCGCCCGCGCGGGCCGCCTGGATCGCCGCGTCGAGGGCGCGTCCGGTGACCTCGATCAGCCGGAGGTCCTCCTCGCGCGGGGTGCCGACGACGACCGAGAGGGCCGAGTCGGCGACCCAGCCGTCGACCGAGGCGGCGAAGTCGACCGACAGCAGGTCGCCGTCGCGGAGCCGGTAGTCGTGGGGAAGCCCGTGCAGGACGGCGTCGTTGACCGAGGTGCAGAGCACCTTGCCGAACTTCGAGCCTCCGAAGGACGGGTGGTAGTCGATGTAGCACGACTCCGCCCCGCGCTCGCGGATCATGTCGTGGGCCAGCGCGTCGAGCTCGAGCAGGTTGACCCCGACGTCGGCGGCGGCCTGCAGGGCCGTGAGGACGGAGGCGACGAAGGCGCCGGCCGGTCGCATCTCCTCGATCTGGGCGGGGGTCCGAAGCTCGATCACGAGAGCCACGGTAGTCGTCGCCCCGAGGTCTGCTGCCAGCAGATCCGCCGGCGGCGGAAACCCTGGAGCACGACGGGAGCCGGACGCACGCTGGGGCCATGACCACGACCGGAAACCTCAGCGCGGCCGACCGGCTGCTGCACCAGCGCATCATCGTCCTGGGCCAGCAGGTCGACGACGACATTGCCAACAGGATCTGCGCCGAGCTGCTGCTGCTCTCGGCCGAGGACCCGCACCGCGACATCAGCCTCTACATCAACAGCCCGGGCGGCTCGGTCTCGGCCGGGTTGGCGATCTACGACACGATGCGGCTGATCCCCAACCACGTCGCCACGCTGGCCATGGGGCTGGCGGCGAGCATGGGCCAGTTCCTGCTGACCGCGGGGGAGCCGGGCAAGCGGTTCGCCCTGCCCAACAGCCGGATCCTGCTCCACCAGGGCTCGGCGGGGATCGGCGGCACGGCCGTCGACATCGAGATCCAGGCCGAGAACCTCGAGCACATGAAGAACGTGATGATGCAGATCACCGCCGAGCACACGGGCCAGCCGGTCGAGAAGGTCGAGCGCGACGCCCTGCGCGACCGGTGGTTCACCGCCGAGGAGGCGCGCGACTACGGGTTCGTCGACCACGTGCTCACCGAGGTCGCCTCGGTCGTGCCGTCCCGCCAGGGCATCGCGTTCGGACTGCCGGCATGAGCAGCTACACGATCCCCAGCGTCATCGAGAGGACCGCGCGCGGCGAGCGGGCGGTCGACATCTACAGCCGCCTGCTCACCGATCGCATCGTCTACGTCGGCACCGAGATCGACGACGGGGTCGCCAACGTCGTGATCGCCCAGCTGCTGCACCTGGAGTCCGACGCTCCGGAGCGTCCGATCAGCCTCTACCTCAACTCGCCGGGCGGCAGCGTCACCTCCGTGCTCGCGATCTACGACACCCTGCAGTTCATCCGCTGCCCGGTCGGTACGACGTGTGTCGGCCAGGTCGGCTCGGCGTCGGCCCTGCTCCTGGCGGCCGGCGAGCGGGGGAGCCGCACGCTCCTCCCGCACGCCCGGGTCGTCCTCGACCAGCCCGCCGGCGGTGGGCAGGGGTCCCTGCCCGACCTCGCCGTGCAGGCCAAGGAGATCGTCCGGCTGCGGGGAGCGATGGAGGACCTGCTCAGCCACCACACCGGCGTCGACGTCGACCGGCTGCGTCGTGACACCGACCGCGACCTGGTGCTCACTGCCCCGGCCGCGGTCGACTACGGCATCGCAGACGCGGTGCTCGAGAGCCGCAAGCTGGTCGCGGTGGGCTGACCGGTCGTTATGTTGGGGCCATGAGCCTCGTCGACCGCGTCATCGCCTCGTTGCGCCACCACCACGACCTGCTGGCCCGTCTCGTGCCGACCCTCGACGAGGCGGCGCTGACCAGCCAGAGCGCCGCCACCGAGTGGCGCGTCTGCGACGTGCTGTCCCACCTCGGCAGCGGCGCCGAGATCACGCTGCGGCCGCTGGCCGCGGCCGCCGCCGGGGAGCCGGCGCCCGAGCCGGCCAACCAGGAGGTCTGGGACCGGTGGAACGCGATGTCCCCGACCGAGCAGGCGACCGGGTTCGTCACCGCCGACGAGCGGGTCGTCGAGACCCTCGAGGCGCTCAGTCACGACGAGCGCGCCTCGCTGTCGGTCGACCTCGGCTTCCTGCCCGCCCCGGTACCGCTGCTGATGGCGGCGGGGATGCGCCTCAACGAGGTCGCCCTGCACACCTGGGACGTGCTCGCGGGTCTCGCCGGCCCCGAGGACCCCATCCCCCTCGACGAGGAGGCCGCCGAGGTGCTCCTCGAGCTCTACACCGGGCCGCTCGCGATGATGACCGGGTGGGCTGGCAGGCCCGCCGAGCTCGACGAGGTCACGGTCGTGGCCTTCGAGAACCACGGCCTGACGATCACCGAGGAGATCGCCCTGGTCGCCGAGCCGCCGGTCGCACCGACCGCGCACTTCACCGGGCCGACCGAGGCCGCCGTACGGCTGATCACCGGGCGGCTGCGGCCCGACACGACGCCCGAGGGCGTCGGCGTGACCGGCAACGTGACCCTCGACGACCTGCGCCGCGTCTTCCCGGGCTACTGATGGTGGGGCTGCGACTCTCGCTGGCGGCCGTCGTCGTCCGCGACTACGACGAGGCGATCCGCTTCTTCGTCGACGCGCTCGGGTTCGACCTCGTCGAGGACACCGACCGCGGCGAGGGCCGACGCTGGGTCGTCGTACGGCCGGCGGGCGCGGAGACCGGGCTGCTCCTGGCCCGCGCGGGCGACGACGAGCAGGCGCAGGTCGTCGGCCGGCAGACCGGCGGGCGGGTCGGGTTCTTCCTCGAGGTCGACGACTTCGACGCCCAGTGGGACCGGATGACGGCCGCGGGCGTGGAGTTCCTCGAGCAGCCGCGCTACGAGGCCTACGGCACCGTCGCGGTGTTCGTCGACGTGGCCGGCAACCGGTGGGACCTGCTCGGTCCTCCCCGTTAGCGCGCCAGGGCCATCGGGCCGGTCATGCGCCCCAGCTCGCGGGTGACGCGATGCGTCAGGTCGACCAGGCGGAGACCCAGCGCGCCGTGCACCGCTCCCAGCACCTCGGAGCTGGGCTCCTTGAGCCCCCGCTCGACCTCGGAGAGGTACTGGACCGAGATCCCCGCCGCTCCCGCCACGTCGGCCAGGGTGCGCTCCTGGGCCGTGCGCTCGGCGCGCAGCTGACGGCCGACGAGCTCGCGCCACAACGGGTCGGGCTCGCGCGTCGCCGGGCCGAGCCGGTGCTGCTTCGACGTCTGCTCCGACGGCTGTCTCGGGAACGCGAGGACCTCACCCATGCTCGGACCCTAGGCCCGAGGTGGGCCCGCTGCGAGGCTGTTCGCGACCGGCGAACGTCGTACGGTCGTCTCGTGAATGAGGAGACGCCCGACCGCTGGCAGCGTCGTGACTGGTGGGGCGTGGTGGTCGAGGCACCCGACCACCGGGCGGTCGGCCGGTTCTACGCCGCGCTGCGCGGCTGGGCGGTCCACCACGAGGACGACGGCGACTGCGTCCTCGACCTCGGTGAGGGCGTCGCCTACCTCGTCGTGCAGCGTGCCGACGAGGGCTACGAGCCGCCGGTCTGGCCGGCCGAGCCGGGGCGCCCGCGGATGATGCTGCACCTCGACTTCCAGGTCACCGACCTCGCCGCCGAGGTCGACCGGGCGGTCGGGCTGGGCGCGACGCTGGCCGCGTACCAGCCCCAGGACGACGTCCGGGTGCTGCTCGACCCGGCCGGGCACCCGTTCTGCCTCTACACCTGACCGGCTGCCTACACCTGGTCGTAGACGCCCGCGGCGATGTCCTCGAGCAGCGTGGGGCCGGTCGGCTCCCAGCCGAGGAGCTCGCGGGTCCGCGCGCTCGAGATCGGGTTGTCGGCCGCGGCGAAGCCGGCGATCCAGCCCAGGGTCCCGCCCGCGTCGGCCGGGTCGACGGACACCACGGGGACGCCGAGTCGCTCGCCGATCGCGGTGGCGATGTCGCGGAACGCGACCCCCTGCTCGGCCGCACCGTGCAGCCGCGTCCCGGCCGGGGCCGCCTCGAGGGCGAGCCGGAACAGGCGGGCCGCGTCAAGCCGGTGGACCGCTGGCCACACGTTGCTCCCGTCGCCGACGTACGCCGACCGACCGGACTCGCGGGCCGCTCGGACCAGCGTCGGCACGAAGCCGTGGTGGTCGCCGTCGCCGTGCACCGACGGGGCGAGCCGGACCACGCTGGAGCGCACGCCGTCGTCGGCGAACCCGACCGTGGCCCGCTCGACCAGGCCACGGCCCGCACCGGGCCCTTCCCCGACGGGGTCGTCGGCCTCGGTGGCCGTGCGGCCCAGGCCGGCGACCAGAGCGGTCCCGGAGGTGACGACCAGGGGGCGGTCGGTGCCGGCCAGCGCGGCGCCGAGCGCCTCGACGACCAGCAGGTCCGCCTTGGCCGAGTTGGCCATGTCGGTGAAGTCGTCGTGCTTGAACGCGAGGTGCGCGACCCCGTCGGCCTCGGCGGCCCCGGCGGCGATGCCCGCGGGGTCGTCGATGGTCCCGCGGTGCACGCGCACCCCGGCCCGCTCGAGGGCGGCGGCGCTGGTGTCGGACCGGGCCAGGCCGGTGACGGTGTGACCCGCGGCGAGCAGGTCGGTGGCGAGGGTCGATCCGATGAACCCGGATGCTCCGGTGAGGTAGATGTGCATGTCGTCGACGCTAGGGAGCGCGTGCCGCGGCCGGCAAAGACCTGTTCGTCAGCACGCGATGCAGATCAGGCATGACCCCAGGTCAGGGCGCCGTGGATACCGTGGGCGGGTGCCCGATCTCGACCTGCGCCTGGTCCGCTACTTCACCGCCGTGGCCGAGCACGGCCACTTCGGGCGCGCGGCCGAGGCCCTGCACGTCGCCCAGCCCTCCCTGAGCCGTCAGGTACGCCGCCTCGAGGACCTCGTGGGCGCCCGGCTCCTCGATCGCACCCCGCAGGGCAGCACCCTCACCGACGCCGGCCGGACGTTCCTGCCCCGCGCCGTCGCGCTGGTCCGGGCCGCCGACGAGGCGGTCGGCGAGGCCCGGGCGACGGGGCGTCAGCGACGGCTCGCCGTCGGCTGGGCCGGCGACCTCGTGGTCACCGACGTCGTGCGCGCCCTGCGCCGTGCGCACCCCGACGCCGAGGTCGCCACCCGCCACGTGGCCTGGGACGACGTGCGCCAGGCGCTGCTCGATCGCCGCGTCGACGTCGTCGTCGGGCGTGCGCCGTTCGCCGACGAGGGTCTCGACCTCGAGGTGCTCGGCGAGCAGCCGCGCGTGCTCGTCGTACCCCTCGACCACCCGCTGGCCGGCAAGGAGCAGGTGAGCCTCGACGACTTCGCCCACGAGCCCCTGGTGCGCTCGCTCGACCCGGTGCGCGACGCGTTCTGGCGCGTCGACCCGCGCCCCGACGGCACCCGGGCGCCCGACGGACCGCTGGCGGGGGAGCGCGAGGACAAGTTCGAGCTGGTCGCGGCCGGCGAGGCGCTGACGATGATGCCCGACCCGGGGCCCGACGTACGGCTGCGCGGCGACCTCACCACCGTGCCCGTCGAGGGTGTCGAACCGGTCCAGGTCGTGCTCGCGACGCGCGCGGGTCGGCGCAGTGAGCTCCTCGCTGCCTTCGTGACGCTCGCTCGGGAGCGGCTGCTCGACGCCCCGGTCGCCGACCGGGGCTGCTAGCCGGTCAGCTGGTCGGCTTGTCCGACCCGACGACCCACATCGCGAAGAACTGCGAGCCGCCGCCGTAGGCGTGGCCCAGCGCCTTGCGGGCGCCGTCGACCTGGTGCTCGCCGGCCAGGCCGCGCACCTGCAGCGCCGCCTCGCCGAAGCGGAGCATGCCGGAGGCGCCGATCGGGTTGGACGACAGCACGCCGCCCGAGGCGTTGACCGGGAGCCTGCCGTCGAGGGCGGTGCCGCCCGACTCGGTGAGCCTCCAGCCCTCGCCCTCGCCGGTGAAGCCGAGGGACTCCAGCCACATCGGCTCGAACCACGAGAACGGCACGTAGATCTCGGCCATGTCGATCTCGTCGATCGGTGAGGTGATGCCGGCCTGCTTCCACAGGGCCGCCGCCGCGTCGCGGGAGGCCTGGGGGTTGACCTGGTCGCGCTCGGCGGCCGACGTGGCCTCGGAGCGCATCACCGTGCCGTGGATCCAGGCCGGGTTGGGCGAGGACGCGGCGACGTCCTCGGAGGCGATGACCAGCGCACAGGCGCCGTCGGAGGACGGGCAGGTCTCGTCGTAGCGGATCGGGTCCCACAGCATCTGCGAGGCGAGGACCGACTCGACCGTGGTGCCCTCGTTGTGCAGGTGGGCGTAGGGGTTCTTCAGTGCGTTGGTGCGGTCCTTGGCGGCCACGATGGCCCCGATGTGGGTGGGCGCTCCCGAGCGCCGGATGTAGGAGCGCACGTGGGGGGCGAAGTAGCCGCCGGCGCCGGCGTGCACCGGCATGTTGAACGGCACGGGCACCGACAGCGCCCACATCGCGTTGGACTCCGACTGCTTCTCGTAGGCGACGGTCAGCACCTTGCGGTGGATGCCGGCCTGCACGAGCGAGGCGGCCACGATGGCCGTCGAGCCGCCGACCGACCCGGCGGTGTGCACCCGGATCAGCGGCTTGCCCGCGGCGCCGAGGGAGTCGGCCAGGAACAGCTCGGGCATCATCACGCCCTCGAACAGGTCGGGGGCCTTGCCGACGACGATCGCGTCGACCTCGTCGAGGGTGAGCCCGGCGTCCTCGAGGGCGCGGTCGATGGCCTCGCGACACAGCCCCGCCATCGAGACGTCGAGACGCTTGGCGCGGTGGTGGGTCTGGCCGATGCCGATCACGGCCGCCAGCTTCTTGCCCATCAGCTCGCCCCTTCCTGGTCGGTCGGGCTGGAGGACAGGGTCGCGAGGAGGTTCTGCTGCAGTGCCGGACCCGACGTCGCGTGGGCCAGGCCCTTGGTGACGTCGCCGGACCAGATCCGCCGGGCCACCTCGCCGACCCGGATGCCGCCGGCGGAGAACATCGGGTTGGAGACCAGTGCCCCGCCCGACGGGTTGATCGCCACGTCGTCGGCCAGCCCGAGCTCGCGGCGCAGCACGAGCTCCTGGTGGCTGAACGGCGCGTGCAGCTCGGCCACCTCGACGCCGTCGAGGTCGAGCGCCGCGGCCGAGCGCTGCACGGACGGCGCGCGGGTCAGGTCGCGGGTGCCCATGCCGATCGGGTCGATGTGGTGGCTCAGCCCGGTCAGCCAGGCCGGGTGGTCCCGCACCTCGCGCGCCTTGTCGCCGGCGGCCAGCACGATCGCGGCCGCGCCGTCGGTGACCGGCGCGCAGTCGTGCTTGCGCAACGGGTCGGCGTACATCGGGCGGGCGAGGAGCTCGTCGACCGACGAGCCGCCCCTGCGGATCGCGTAGTCGTTGGCCTCGGCGTCGCTCAGCGAGCGCTGGGCCACCTCGGCCATCGCCCGCTCGTCCCACAGTCCGGCGTCGATGCCCGCCCGGGCCTGCAACCCGGCGAGCGACACGGTGTCGGGCCAGATCGGCGTCATCGTGTACGGCTCGAGCTGGAGCGCGAGGGTACGCCGCAGCGTGCCGGCCGAGCTCTTGCCGAAGGCGTAGACCAGCGCGGTGTCGACCTCTCCGGTCTGGATCTTGACCCAGGCCTCGTACATCGCCCAGGCCAGGTCCATCTCGACGTGCGACTCGTTGACCGGCGGGATCACGCCGATGGCGTCGACGGCCTGCACGAACGAGAACGACCGGCCGGCGAGGTAGTCCGAGGAGCCCGAGCACCAGAAGCCCACGTCGTGGCGGGTCCAGCCGGTCTGCCCGTAGCACTCCTCGAACAGCGGGACCAGCAGCTCGACGCAGGTCGGCGACCCGTCGAACTCCTTCATCTGTCGCTGGGCGAAGCCCACGACCGCGACGTCTCTCACAGGTGCACCTTGTAGGTCTCGTAGGCGGCGTCGGGCTCGCCGGTCGGCGTGAAGTGGCTGATGTTCTCGATCGTCGTGCCCCATTCCTCCCGGGGTTTCCAGACGGCCTTGACCCGCAGACCCATGTGGACCTCCTCGGCGGGGATGTCGAGGATCAGGTGGAGGAAGGCGATGTCGGCGCCGTCGAGCAGGACGTAGGCCGACACGTAGGGCGGGGTGATCTTCTGGCCCAGGAACGGGACGTTGACGATGCAGAACGTCGTCACGGTGCCGGTCTCGGGCAGCTCGACCTCGTCGGTCGTCGGGCTGCCGTCGGTCGGGCACGCGCTGCGCGGCGGGATGTAGACCTTGTGGCAGGTGGGGCAGCGCTGGCCGAGCAGCCGGCCCTCGGCCAGGCCGCGGTAGAACGCCGACTCCTCGGGGCTGGCGGCGTAGAGGTAGTCGAGCTCGACGGGCGTGACCACGCCCGTGACGGGGTCGCCCGACGGCGGCTGAGGTGCGAGCGGAGCGAGCCTCGAAGCCCCGTCGCCGTCGTTGTCGTCGCCCCCGCCTGCGACCGGCTCATATCCCGCGATGTCGGTGATCGCGCCGACCCGCTCCTCGGCCCAGCGCACCCGCACCCGCATCCCGGTCGACACCTCGGCCGGCGAGGCCACGTCGAGCGCGTGGAGCAGCGGTACGTCGGCGCCGTCGAGGGTCACCAACGCCCAGGCGAACGGCCGGTCGAAGGGCTGCCCCTTGACCGGCTCGGGCACCCACACCCACGAGGTCACGGTGCCGGTGGAGGCGACCTCGACGAAGTCGGTGGTGGCGGCGTTGGTGACGGGGTCGTACTCGGGCGGCGGGACGACGACCCGGCCCTCCGACGTACGTGCTCCGACGACCACGCCGTCGCGGAGCCCGGTCAGGAAGCGGCCGAGGACCGGTCCCGTCGAGCGGGTGTAGTCGAACGCGACGGTCACCGGCGCGGACAGGGTGCGGGGCATGGGTCGAAACTAGAACACGTTCTAGGATCAAGGCAACAGGGACCCACCGGGGTGAGAGAGTGGCGACCATGAAACTGGGACTGCAGCTGGGCTACTGGGGCGCGCAGCCGCCCGCAGGTGTCGAGGACCTCGTCACGGCCGCCGAGGAGTCGGGCTTCGACGCCGTCTTCACCGCCGAGGCCTGGGGCTCCGACGCGTTCACGCCGCTGACGTGGTGGGGGCGGGGCACCTCACGAGTGCGGCTCGGGACCTCGATCGTGCAGATGTCCGGTCGCGCCCCGACGTCGATCGCGATGCACGCCCTGACCCTCGACCACCTCACCGGCGGCCGGTTCATCCTCGGCATGGGCGTCTCGGGACCCCAGGTCGTCGAGGGGTGGTACGGCCAGCCCTTCCAGAAGCCACTGGCCCGCACCCGCGAGGTCGTCGACATCATCCGCCAGGTGCTGGCCCGCGAGGCGCCGGTGACCAACGACGGCCCGCACTACCCGCTGCCGTACGCCGGCCCGGGCTCGGTCGGTCTCGGCAAGCCGCTCAAGCCGATCGTGCACCCGCTGCGCCCCGACGTCCCGATCTGGCTCGGCGCCGAGGGGCCCAAGAACGTCGCCCAGACCGCCGAGATCGCTGACGGCTGGATCCCCATCTTCTACACGCCGAAGTCGGCTGCGATGTACCAGCCGTGGCTCGACGAGGGCTTCGCACGACCGGGGGCCCGGCGTACCCGCGACGACTTCGAGATCGCCGCGACCTGCCACCTGCAGATCTGCGACACCCCCGAGGCCACCCAGCTGGTCGTCGACGCCCTGAGATCGTCGGTCGCGCTCTACATGGGCGGGATGGGCGCGGCCGAGGCCAACTTCCACAACCAGGTCTTCGTCCGGATGGGCTACGAGGCGCTGGCCGGCGAGGTCCAGAGGCTCTACCTCGACGGGCGCAAGGACGAGGCCACCGCGCTGATCCCCGACGACCTCGTCCACGACCTGCACATCATCGGCTCGGCCGCCGAGGTGCAGGACAAGGTCGCCGCCTGGGAGGACACCGGGGTGACCACGCTGCTGCTGTCGTTCCGCGGCGCCGACGAGCTGCGCAGGGTCGCCGAGCTGCTGGCCTGAACAGTTCGACTACTTGCTGCTCCGCTGCCTCGAAGGCCTATCGGCCCTCGAGGCCAGGCTGTCGCCGCGTGACTAGTTTTGCTACCGGGAACTGAGAACACCGCCAGCCATCTATTTGGTAGCAAATTTCTTGTAGCAGTGACACTGCTCCGACGCTCTGATTGAATTCTCCACGTGAGCGCGAAATCGAGAATTGGTCGACCGCCGGGGCGTACCAAGGTAGTCGCCGCTTTCGGCGTCGCGCTCGGGCTCGTAGTCGTTCCCGGGACGCTTGCGTCAGTAGCAGGCGGATCCTTGAGGATGGGACTAATATGGTTGATGTACGCGTTGGCATTTGGCGCTCTGTCGTGTCTCTTCGGCCTGATCTTCGGGGTGCCGCGTAGTCGTTCGGACTTTAGGGCTGAGAAATCCGAGCGCTTCTCCTCGAACTCCAACCTCGAGGACATCTCCGATTGGCTGACGAAGCTGCTTGTCGGAGCGGGCCTGGTTCAGATCGGGAGGGTGCCCGACGCCGCTTCTGCACTCGGCAACTATCTTGGTGCGGGGCTGAACACGCAGAACCCGCAGGCGTTTGCGCTGACTGCCGTCACCTTTGGCGTGGGCGCGGGCGCTGTGCTCAGCTACTTGTGGACTCGGCTCTACTTGCGCGTCCTGCTAGAAGGTAGCGAGGCTCGTGCTGCTGACGCATCACGAGCGGATAAGGCCTACGCGAGCCTGCGACTAACCTCCGGTAAAGAGTCGCCGTCGGACCTACGGCTTCTTGCCGACGCGGCAGCCGAATCGACAGAGTCGCACCGACAACCGTTCCTACCGATCCTGTGGGTCGACGACTTTCCACAGAACAACCACGCGTTGGTCCGAGCTCTGCGGGCGCTGGACATCGATGTTCACGCCGTGACTAGTACAAGTGCTGCGATCGCAGCGCTACGGCGCCGAAATTATGCTCTAGTCATCACCGATCTTGGACGCATAGAAGACGGTGTCGACAATCCGCGGGCGGGTCTTGATCTGCTACTTCGTATGCGCGAGCTTCCCATTGCGACACCCGTCATCGTTTTCGCCGGACCGCGAGCGGTCGCGATGGAGTCTGAGCTTCTGAACAGCGGAGCTCGCCTTGTGACGGAGACGCCGTCGGAAGTCTTCTCGGAAGCGGTTCGTTACGTAACGGGTCGAGCGGCGCCCGGAGGACCGTCCGTGCCGTAGGTCGTACACGCCGCGAGTGGGTGGTCTGGAATCAGTGCGCCTGGCCCGTCGAGGCCGACGTGCCGCCGTCGACGGCGAGGAACGCGCCGGTGATGTAGCCCGCGTCGGGGCTGGCCAGGAAGAGCACGGCGGGCGCCACGTCCTCGGGCCGACCCAGCCGTCCGAGCGCGACCCGGTTGATCGCGGGCCCGGCCACGTCGGGGTCGGCGGCGGCGTCGGCGGTGATCGGCGTGATCGTGAAGGCCGGCGCCACGGCGTTGAGCCGCACCCCGCGCGGGCCGTAGTCGAGGGCAAGGGACTGCACGAAGTTCATGATCGCCGCCTTGGTGGCGTTGTAGGCCGCCTGGCCCCAGTCGCCGCGCAGCCCCGAGACCGACCCGACCACGACGAGGTTGCCGCCGGACCTCTCCAGCTCGGGCAGCGTGTGCCGCGCGACGTTGACGAAGCCGTCGATGTTGGTCGAGCGGATCGCCTCCCAGCCGTCGAGGTCGAGCTCGTTGAACGCCCCGCTGGTGTAGGCCGCGGCGTTGTTGACCACGACGTCGACCGACCCGAACCGCTCGACCACCGCTGCGACCAGCGCCGCCACCGAGCCGTCCTGGCTGACGTCGGCCTCGACGGCCAGCGTCCGCTCGGCCGGGTGGGCGGCCAGGGCCTCGTCGAGCTTGTCGCGGCGACGCCCGCTGACGGCGACGTTGGCGCCGTTGGCCAGGAACGCCTCGGCGATGGCGCGGCCGATCCCGGTGCCCCCTCCGGTGACGAGGACGGTCTTGTCGGCGAAGTCGTAGCTGTTGGCGGTCATGGCGGGCCAACCTGGGTCCGGGGACGGACATTCCACGCGGCTGGGCCGGCCTGTCGATCTGTGGCCCTCCGGCGCGTCATCCTGATGACCGACCCGAACGAGAGGACCCCCGATGACCGACTACGTGATCCTGTTCCCCGCCGACCGCGAGGACGAGTGGGACCGCGCGACCGAGGCCGAGCGCCAAGCGATCTACGACACCGACGCCGAGTTCGGCCGCCTGCTCGAGGAGCGCGGTGGGCGGATCACCGGCGGTGCCGAGCTGGCCTCCGCGACGCGCGCCCACGTCGTACGCCGCGGCGCGGGGGAGCAGCCGGTCGTCACCGACGGTCCGTACGCCGAGTCGGCCGAGCAGCTGTCAGGCTTCTACCTGGTCTCGACCGACGACGAGGATGGGTTGCTCGAGGCCGCACGGGTGCTGGTGCGGAGCCATCCTGCTGTCGAGATCCGCGTCGTCGCGACGTCGTAGCCGGCTCAGCCCTGCGCGGTGGGCCGGATCGAGAGCTCGCCGACCTCGACCTCCCACGGCTGGTCCACGGCGTACTCGACGGCACCGGCGACCGCGTCGGGGTCGAGCGCGAAGGTCGCCATCCCGGTCGCCACCTGGGCTCGCAGCTCGGGGTCGGTGATCGAGTCGCCGAACTCGGTGCGGACGTAGCCCGGCGAGATCGCCGTGGTCTTGAGCGTCCCGTCGGTCGACTCCTGGCGCAGGCCCTCGAGGATCGTGCGGACCGCGTTCTTGGTGCCGGCGTAGACCGCCATCGTCGGCACGATCTTGAGTCCTGCCGTCGACACGATCGTCACGAAGTGACCCCGGCCCTGGCGTTCGAAGACCGGCAGCGCAGCGTCGATGCCGTGCAGCACACCGCGGATGTTGACGTCGATCATCGCGTCCCAGTCCGCCGTACGGCGCTGGTCCAGACGCGAGATCGGTCCGATCCCGGCGTTGGCGACGAGCACGTCGAGCCGGCCGAACCGCTCGACCGCGGTCGCGACGAGCCGCTCGAGGTCCGCAGGCCGGGTCACGTCCACGGTGACGACGGCGACCCGGGCACCGTCGGCCCGCAGCTCGGCGGCGAGCTCCTCGAGCCGGTCGGTGCGCCGGGCGCCGAGCACCACCGCCGCTCCGCGCCGGGCCAGCCGGCGCGCCGTGGCGGCGCCGATCCCGCTGCTCGCTCCGGTGATGGCGATGACCTGGTCGTTGAGCACTGCTAGCCTCCTGGGACTGCGGACATGTTGTCCGTTTCCATGAAAGCGGACAATGTGTCCGGATTCAAGTCGAGGGGAGCCAGATGGCCGAGCGCAGCGACGTGACCCGCAACCGGGCGGCGATCCTCGACGCCGCCCGCGCCTTGGTCGCGGAGCCGGGAGAGCTGCGTCTGAGCGCCGTGGCCAAGCGGGCCGGCGTCGGGCAGGGCACGCTCTACCGCCACTTCGCCGACCGGGACGAGCTGCTCCGCGCCCTCTACGAGCAGGAGATCGACACCCTGGTCGCCCTGGCCGCGACCCTGATCGAGGAGCACGAGCCGACGGAGGCACTGCGTCGTTGGTTCGCGCAGCTGGCGGCGTACGCCCGGGTCAAGGGCGGCGTCATCGCGGCTGTCGAGGACTCGGTGTGGGCCGACCTGTCGACACGGACGCACGGCAAGCTCGGACAGGCCCTGACCGGGTTGCTGGGCGCCGGCAGTGCCGCCGGGGTGCTGAGGGACGACGTCGACCCGCGCGACGTGATCCTGCTGTCCTGGTTCCTGGCCCACGTCGAGGCCGAGGAGTGGGAGGTCCGGGTGCCTCGGCTCCTCGACGTGCTGCTCGCCGGGCTGCTCCGCTAGTGCCGGGCTAGGCGAGCTCGTCGGTCGCCCGCGCCCGGGGCTCCCGCGCCGGGAGCCCGGCGTACGACGGGCCGTGCCGCTCGGCCGCAGGCGTCCCGGGCGTCGGGAACCAGCGCCACACCATCGCGCTCTGCGTGAAGGTCCAGATCGCGCCGCAGAGCCAGTAGAAGACCAGGGCGACCGGCACGACGTGGCCGGCGACCAGGATGCCGCCGGCCGACAGGAACGGGACCAGGCGCTGGGCGCTGGCCATGGCCTCGGGCATGTCGGCGACCGAGGTGTTGGGCATGACGAGGTAGCGCTGGGTGACGAAGCCGAGCGCGGCGGTGGCGGCGGCGAGGCCGAGCACGACGAGCACGTGTGCTCCGCCGTCGCCGAAGTAGCCGTGGTCGGTGAGGCCGACCCCGGCGAACCTCGCGCGCCCGAGTGCGTCGACCTGACCCGCGTCGAGCAGGCCGACCGCCTTGCCGTTGGCCGCGTTGCGGAGCAGGTGGTAGAGCGCGATCCAGATCGGGATCTGCACCAGCAGCGGCAGGCAGCCCAGGCGCGACATGCCGTGCTCCGCCGAGATCTCGCGCCGCGCCGCCATCTGGGCGCGGACGGCGTCGGGGTCGGTACGGCCCTTGTACTCCTGGGCCAGGGCCCGCAGGTGCGGTCGTGCCCGCGCGGCGGCGTGGGCGTTGCGGACGGTGTGGATCGTGAGCGGGAGCAGCGCCGAGCGGACGATGACGACCACCGCGGCGATCGAGAGGCACCAGGTGATGCCGGACGACTCGCCGGCGCCGAGCGCGGTCAGGCCGTCGTGGGCGCCGGCGACGACGGCGGCGAGGACGTGGGACAGGGGATCGAGGACGGACATGCAGGGGCTCCTGGGCGTGCGGTCGGGACAGGGAGGGTCGTCTGCGCGCGCCGGAGCGCGGCGTCAGACGGTCCCGGGAGCCCGGGGGCGCAGCGGGTGGTGCGTCGGGTCGGTGACCCGGGTGGTGAGCACGATCGGGGTCGAGCGTCGCGTGGCGAACCGCGCGGACGTCGTACGCGCGGCCAGGCCGGGGTGGCCGTGGGCGGCGCCGAGCAGAGCGGCGACCGCGACGGCCAGCAGGGCGCCCGCCAGGGTCGTGGTGCTGTCGACGCCGGCCAGCAGCGTCGGCAGCAGGAACGCGATCGCCGCCGCGGCCAGCGCGAGGACGCCGTCGCGCAGCCGCAGCCCGCCTCGCGTCTCGTCCATGCCGAGAGACTACGACGTGGCTCGATCGGCTGCTGCGTCCGTGACAGGAACTGCAACACGTTCTAGTCTCGGCCCATGTCCGACACCTCGGCCGACAACCACCTGCGCACGCCCACCCACAACGGCGACCTGATGGTCGCCGCACTCAAGCGGCACCGCGACAAGCCGGTGATCCACCTGGGTGACACCACGCTGACCGGCGGCCAGGTGGCGACCCGGATCAGCCAGTACGTCCAGGCCTTCGAGTCCCTCGGCGCCGGGGCCGGCACCGCCGGCGCGCTGCTCGCGCTCAACCGGCCCGAGGTGCTGTTCATCATCGGCGCCGGTCAGACGCAGGGCTACCGGCGTACGTCGCTGCACCCGCTCGGCAGTGCCGACGACCACGCCTACGTGATCAACGACGCCGGTATCTCGACGCTGACCATCGACCCCTACTTCGTCGAGCGCGCCCTGGCCCTGCTCGAGAAGTGTCCCGGGCTCACCGACGTGTTCACCATCGGGCCGGTGCCGCCCGAGCTCGAGGGACGCGCGGTCGACCTGGTCGCCAAGGCCGCGGAGTTCGAGCCGCAGCCGCTGACGGCCGCGACGCTCCCGGGCGACCACATCGTCTCGATCACCTACACCGGCGGCACGACCGGCAAGCCCAAGGGCGTCATCGGCACCTCGCAGGCGATGGCGACCATGACCCAGGTGATGCTCAGCGAGTGGGAGTGGCCCGAGGAGCCGCGGTTCCTCATGTGCACCCCGCTGTCCCACGCGGGTGCGGCGTTCTTCACGCCGACCGTCATCAAGGGCGGCTCGCTCTACGTCCTGCCCCGCTTCGACCCGGCCGAGGTGCTGCGCTCCATCGAGGAGCTGAGGATCACCGCCACCATGCTGGTGCCCTCGATGCTGTACGCGCTGATGGACCACCCCGACAGCCGCACGCGCGACCTGTCGAGCCTCGAGACGGTCTACTACGGCGCCTCGGCCATCAACCCGGTCCGCCTCCAGGAGGCCATCGACCGCTTCGGCCCGATCTTCGCCCAGTACTACGGCCAGTCCGAGGCCCCGATGGCCATCACCTACCTGGCCAAGAAGGACCACCTCACCGGCGGCGTCGCCCGGCTGTCGTCCTGCGGCCGACCGTCGGCCTTCGTGCGTACTGCGCTGCTCGGCGAGGACGGCCAGCCGGTCCCCGTCGGGGAGCCGGGGGAGATCTGCGTCTCCGGGGCGCTGCTCTCCGGCGGCTACTGGAACCTGCCCGACGAGACCGCCGAGACCTATCGGGCCGACGGCTGGATGCACACCGGCGACGTGGCCCGCGAGGACGAGGACGGCTTCTGGTACATCGTCGACCGCACCAAGGACATGATCGTCACCGGCGGCTTCAACGTCTTTCCGCGCGAGGTCGAGGACGTCGTCGCCGAGCACCCCGCGATCGCCCAGGTGGGCGTCATCGGCACCCCGCACGAGAAGTTCGGCGAGGCGGTCACCGCCATCGTGGTGCTGCGCGAGGGACACACGCTCTCCGAGGACGTCGTGTCCGAGATCCAGGAGATGGTCAAGGAGCGCAAGGGGTCGGTGCAGGTGCCCAAGCAGATCATCGCCACCGAGGTCCTGCCGCTGACCGGCCTGGGCAAGCCCGACAAGAAGGCGCTGCGCGCGCAGTACTGGACGGGGGAGCGGTCGGTCGGCTGACGGTCAGGCTGCGAGCAGCTCGCCGAGCAACCGCTCGCCGACGGACCCCACGTCCGGTGGCCGGGCCGGTCGTGGCGGCATTGGAGCCACCGAGACGTAGTGGTGCCCCGTCGGGGTGAACGTGTCGACCCGGTGCCGGCCGCTCGCGTCGTCGACCACCAGCTGACGCCAGTCTGGCGCCTGCTTGGCGTAGTCGCAGGCCTCGCAGAGTCCTTGGGTGTTGGAGTCCGAGGTCGGTCCGCCCCGTGCTGCCGGCCGGACGTGGTCGTCATGGCGGATCGGGGCGTCGCACCACGGCGTGCGACAGATGCCCTGGTCGCGGATGCGCAGGAACGTCGAGAGACCGGTGCCGGTCAGGCGCTGGGTGGTGCTGAGGGCGACGAGCCGGCCGCTGGGGTCGGCGTAGAAGCGGCGGACCCACGCGGCACCGAGGTCGACGGCATGGGCGACGAGATGGCGGGCGATCTCGGCAGGTACGTCGCCATGGCCGGGCACGAGTGCCGGCTCGGTGCCGCCGCCGACGAGGCTGGTGTCGGACAGCACGAGGTCGACCTGCACCGGGGTGTCGTCGGCGGACGCCTGGCCGGTCACTCGCTCGACGAGCACGTCGGCCATCACCTGGCTGCGGGTGCGTCCGAGCGGGTCGCCCGCTCCGACGACCTGGTCGGCGGTGCGCTTGAGCGCGGCGTACGTCGCGACACCCTGCACGAGCGGTACCAGGGCCGTGACGTAGACCATCCCGTCGGGGGCGGGCCGGGTCGACACGTGGCGCTCTCCCACCGCGCGCCGGTTGCGGCGTACGGCGCCCGCGGGGTCGAGTCGCTGGGCGGCGCGCCGCGCCATGCCGTCCAGACGTCGAGTGCCGACGCCCCACAGCGTCGCCGGGTCGCCGCACAGCTCGGCGTCGACCGCGGCCCGGTGCTCCGGGTCGAGACCCGACGTCGCGGTCACGACGACCTGGGCACGGTATTCGCTCAGGCGCCCCTCGCGTAGGGCTGCGAACGTGTGGGGGAGCTCGGCCAGGAGGTCCTTGGCCATGCCGAGCAGGACCTGGCCCCGGTGGGGCGACTCCCGGCGGGCGAGCGCGACCTGAGCGCCCACCCCGCGACCCTGTCGCGAGGGTCCGACGCCGACGGCCGACTGCTGCGCCCTCTGGGACGCATCGAATGCGACCGCGGTCGCGGCCTGGACGGCGCAGGCGGCGGCCTTGAGGTCCTCCAAGGCCCTGAGGATCTCGACCCGCTCGACGTCGGCCTCCTTGGTGCGGTGGGAGGTGTCGTCGGCAGCGAGGAGCAGACGACGGAAGTCGTCGATCGCGGCCGAGAGTTGCATGCTCCGATTCTATTCGAACGCACGCTCGACTTCAACGTCCTCCTTGAGCCTGTGGATGGGGCCGTCGTGCCGCCTCGTGAGTCCGTGCTGGCGTTCGCGGCCGTACCGACGCGGGACGCCGACCTGCGCGATCTCATCGACCGGGTCCGCGTCCACCGCCCTGATCTCCGGGTCGAAGACTCTCTCCTGAGGGTCGGGCGCGGCAGCGCGGCGTACCCGTCAGTCCTCCGAGACGCCGTGGAGAGATGCGGCCATCGCCTCGGCCACTGCCAGGTCGCCCGACCGGCCGTCGGCACGCAGACCCTCGACCACGCCCTCACGGTCGGCGACCGAGCGGTTCTGGCTGAGCTTGGCCTTGCCCTCCACGCCGGTGACCGTCAGCTCGATGCCGACGATCCCGCGCAGCTGCCCTTCGATGAATGGATCGGGAGCGTCGTCGACCTGCCAGGGCTGGTCCCGCGGGGCCTCGTGCTCGTCGGTCAGGCTCGTCACCGCGCTGCGCAACCACGCCGGCTCGTGATGCACCCGAGCCGTGCCCGTGAGGTGGACGGCGCTGTAGTTCCACGTGGGCACCACCTTGCCGTGCTCGGCCTTGGCGGCGTACCAGCTGGGCGAGACGTAGGCGTCGGGGCCCGTCACGATGAGCAACGCGGGTGAGTCGTCCTCGATCTCACGCCAGTGGGGGTTGGCCTTCGCGAGGTGGGCGACCACGGTGTCGGCGTGCCACACGAGGGGCAGGAAGGAGGCCGCCGGGGCCTCACCGGCGCGGCTCGTCACGAGCCAACCGACGCGTACGCCGGCGACGAGCCCGCGCAGCTCGGCCTCGTCGTCGGTGCGGTTGAACGGTGGTGTGTACACGGGTCCGATGCTAGGACTCGCCGCCTCGCAGCCGGTCCCAGACCCCCGGCGGCACACGGTCGAGGATCGCCTTCATCGACGCCAGGACCGCGTCGATCTCGGCAGGGGTGTGCTGCCCCCGCCGGAACATCACGAGCGAGTCGCCCTGCAGTCGCCAGGCACGGTCCTGGTAGGCCGAGAGCATCGCGCGCAGGTCGGGGGTCAGGACGTCGTGGGCCAGCTCGGGACTGTCGGTCCGCACGTGGAAGCGGTCGTCGAAGACGGGGTCGCCGAGCACGAGGTCGCTGCCGAAGAGGTTGCTGAAGAACTTGCCCAGGCCGCGGTACTCCGCCACCTGAAGCGGGGGGACGGGGTGGGCCAGCTCGCCGAGGTGCATCGTCATCACCGAGAAGCGGTAGGTGCTGGAGTCGTCGCCCGAGCCCGTCGTGTAGCGGTAGTCGAAGGCCAGGAACGCCCGACCCTCGTACCAGCCCTCCACGACGTTGCTCGCGCTCCGGCTGTGGCCGTGGCCGAACGGGTCGCCGGGGAACCGGTTCTCGAGCCCGGTGCCCGACGGGCTGAACCGCCACTCGCGCCGGGCGGCGTACGACGCCATGCTGTCGAGCCGACGCTGCCTGGCCCGCGAGGAGGCGACCACCAGGGCGACGATCGCTGCGACGAAGGCCAGGGGGACCAGCACGCACACCGCCCCGAGCAGGAGCGCGAGCATCAGTCGAGCTCGTCCCACAGGTCGTCGGTGGTGTCGACGACCAGGTCGGTGTCGCCGGTCGCGGCGCGGACCTGGAGCGTCAGGTCGCCGGAGCGCCGCTGGCAGAGGACGGCATCGGGCTCGGCCTCGTCGGGCTCGTAGTCCGAGCCCGCCCGTGGGGGCTGGCTGCGCAGCAGGAGGCACTCGACGTCGCCCTCGGTGGTCCGCTCGACGGTCGGGAGGGCGAAGCCCTGACGCTCGGGGTCGGCGAAGCCGTTCTGCGGCAGCAGCGGGCCCGCGTCGGCGCGCACGGCCGTGGCCGTGACGAACAGGCGCAGCTCGTCGTCGGTGTAGACCCGGGTGTCGACCGCAGCCCCGTCGAAGACGTCGGCGTAGGCGTCGCTGTTGTAGTCGGCCGCCGATCGCGCACCCTCGATGGCCTTCGACGAGTCCTTGTCGTCCGGGTACGCCGCGGCGACGTCGGTGGCGACCAGGTCTCCGACCCGCTCGGGCAGCGCGACCTCGTCGCCGTCGTACGGACCCAGGACGAGGAGCAGGCCGATGGCGACGGCGACGACCGCCACGGAGGAGACCACACCGATGACGACGTTGCGAGAGCGCATGGTCCGACAGTCTCCCGTCTCCCGCCTGCGGAAACAGGTCAGCGGCCCCGGAACTCCGGCTTGCGCTTCTCGAGGAACGCCCGCGGGCCCTCCTTGGCGTCCTCGGAGGAGAAAACCGCGGCCCCGACGCGCGCGTCGTCGGCCCAGCAGTCCTCCTCGTGCCTGCCCTCGGAGTCACGCATCGTCCGGAGGATCGCCTGGACGGCGAGGGGTCCGTTGGCGCAGATCGCGTCGGCGATCTCGTGGGCCTTGGCCAGCGCCTCGCCGTCGGGGACGACATGGCCGATCAGGCCGATCTCCTTGGCCTCGGGGGCGAGCAGGGTGCGTCCGGTCAGGAGCAGCTCGGCGGCCACCGTGTAGGGGATCTGGCGGGGGAGGCGGACCGCGGAGCCGCCCATCGGGTAGAGCGACCACCGTGCCTCGGCGACCCCGAACCTCGCCGACTCGCCCGCGACCCGGATGTCGGCGCCCTGCAGGATCTCGGTACCGCCGGCGATCGCCGGCCCCTCGACGGCGGCGACGAGCGGTTTGGTGAGCCGGAACCCCTTGAGCAGGCCCTTGATGACGCTCGGGTCGAACTCTCCGGACTCGAAGCTCTCCGACGGCGGCTTCGCGTCGGCCGTCTTGAGGTCCATCCCGGCACAGAAGTAGCCACCGGCGCCGGTGAGGATGCAGACCCGGATCTCGGGGTCGTCGTTCACCCGGTCCCACGCCTCCTCCATGATCCGCAGCATCTCGCTGGACAGGGCGTTGCGGCGCTCGGGACGGTTCATCGTGACGACGAGCTTGTGCCCGTCCTGCTCCACGAGGCAGTCCGCGGTGGTGCGCTCGGGGGCCCGGTCGGCGGGGGTGGTGGTCATGGCGCGGACGGTAGCGAAAAAGTGGAACGTGTTCTAGTCTCGCGCTCGTGGCCAAGAACATCGCAGACCTGTTCGAGCACGCCGTGGACGCCGTCCCGGACAACCCCGCGGTCAAGCTGGGCGACGAGGTGGCGACGTACGCCGACCTCGAGCGCGACGCCAACAGGCTGGCCCACTACCTGCTCGCCCAGGGGGTCACGGCCGGCGACCACGTGGCGGTCTACGCCAAGAACAGCATCGAGCACGTCGTCGCGGTCCTGGCCGTGGTCAAGATCCGCGCGGTCAACATCAACGTCAACTACCGCTACGTCGAGGGCGAGCTCAACTACCTCTTCGACAACGCCGACGTCGTCGCGCTGATCCACGAGCGCACCTACGCCCCCCTCGTCGCGGCCACTGCACCGAACCACCCGCGCCTGAAGACCTTCGTCGTCCTGCCCGACGCCGAGTCGTCGGACGGGGAGCCCGACCGCGACGCCGACATCGCGTCGTACGGCGGGGTCACCTACGCCGAGGCGATCGAGGGTCGGAGCGACGCGCGCGACTTCGGGGAGCGCAGCGCCGACGACCTCCACATCATCTACACCGGCGGCACCACCGGCTTCCCCAAGGGCGTGATGTGGCGCCACGAGGACTTCTGGAGGGTCCTCGGCGGCGGCATCGACTTCTACACCGGCGTCCCGCTGGAGGAGCACGACCAGGCCCAGCAGGCGACCGAGCCGCGGCTGGTCACCTTCCCGATGAGCCCACTGATGCACGGCGGCGCCCAGGCCAGCCTGCTGATGCACCTCTTCGCCGGCCACCTCACGGTGCTCGAGCCGAGGTTCGACCCCCAGCGCGTGTGGGAGGTCGTCGAGCGCGACAAGGTGCAGATGCTCTTCATGACCGGCGACGCGATGGCCCGTCCCCTCATCGAGGAGTACGAGAGCCGGCTCGGGTCGGACCGGCCCTACGACGCCAGCAGCCTGTTCGTCATCAGCAGCAGCGCCGCGATCTTCAGCCCCCAGGTCAAGCGCCGCTGGATGGCGGCCTTCCCCGACGGCATCTTCACCGACTCGGTCGGCGCCTCCGAGACGGGCTTCCAGGGCATGGGGATGCAGGACAAGGACAACATCAGCAGCGACGGCCCGGTCATCGGCCTGGGCCCCAACAGCGTCGTGCTTGACGACGACAACAGGCCGATGGACCTGACCACCAACGTCGGCAAGGTCGGCCGCCTCGGACGCGGTGGGTCGGTGCCGATGGGCTACTACAAGGACCCGGTGAAGTCGGCGCAGACCTTCCTCGAGGTCGACGGCGAGCGCTACTCGGTACCCGGCGACTTCGCCCGGATCGAGGAGGACGGCAGGGTCACGCTGCTGGGTCGCGGCTCCAACTGCATCAACACCGGTGGCGAGAAGGTCTATCCCGAGGAGGTCGAGATGGCCATCAAGTCGCACCCGGGCGTCTACGACTGCCTGGTGGTGGGGCTGCCCGACGACACCTACGGACAGACGGTCGCGGCCGTCGTCCAGGCCCGCGAGGGCCACGACGTCGGGCTCGACGACCTCCGCGCCTTCCTGCGCACCTCGCTGTCGGGCTACAAGCTGCCGCGCCTGCTGACGCTCGTGCCCGAGATCCCGCGCAATGCCACGGGCAAGGCGCAGTACCCCAAGGCCAAGGAGCTCGCCCTCGCCGCCACCGCCACCGGCACTGCCGCCACCGCCACCGGCACTGCCGCCGCCGGTACGAGCCAGGGAGCCCGGGCCTGATGCGTACGCCGATCTGCGACGAGTTCGGGATCGACTACCCGATCTTCGCCTTCACCCCGTCCGAGCACGTGGCGGCCGCCGTGTCGCGCGCCGGTGGCCTCGGGGTGCTGGGCTGCGTGCGGTTCAACGACACCGAGGAGCTCGAGCGGGTCCTGACCTGGCTCGACGACAACACCGACGGCAAGCCCTACGGCGTCGACATCGTGATGCCGATGAAGATCCCCACCGAGGGCACCTCGACCGACCTGTCGGCCTACATCCCCGAGGAGCACAAGAGGTTCGTCGACGAGACGCTGCTCAAGCTCGGGGTCCCCCCGCTGCCCGAGGGCGAGGGGCGCGACGGGGTGCTCGGCTGGCTGCACTCGGTGGCCCGCTCCCACCTCGACGTCGCGCTGCAGCACCGCCCCGTGTTCATCGCCAACGCCCTCGGCTCACCGCCCAAGGACGTCATCGACAAGTGTCACGAGCACGGCATCAAGATCGGTGCACTCGCCGGCGCCGCCAAGCACGCGCTCAACCACGTCGCCAACGGCGTCGACATCATCATCGCCCAGGGCTACGAGGCCGGCGGCCACACCGGCGAGGTCGCCTCGATGGTGCTGACGCCCGACGTCGTCGACGCCGTCGGGCCCGACGTGCCCGTGCTCGGCGCGGGTGGCATCGGCTCCGGCCGCCAGATCGCCGCGTCGCTGGCGCTCGGCGCCGCCGGGGTGTGGATGGGGTCGGTCTGGCTCGGCACCGAGGAGTACCGCCAGATGGGCGCCGGCAACAGCGCTGCGTGGGAGACCGCGTTCACCCGGGCCACGTCGTCCGACACCGTGCGCACCCGGGTCTACACCGGCAAGCCCGCGCGCCTGCTCAAGACGAAGTGGACCGAGGCCTGGGCCGAGGAGGGCGCGCCCGCGCCGCTGCCGATGCCCCTGCAGAACCTCCTGGTGGCCAACGCCCACAACCGGATCTCCGCGGCCAACGACCCCGACGTCATCTCGATGCCGATCGGCCAGGTCGTGGGCCGGATGAACGAGGTCCGTCCCGTCGCCGACGTGATCGCCGACCTGGTCCGTGAGTTCGACGAGACCGTCAGCCGGCTCGACGCGTACTGATTCGCCGGTCGAGGTGCGAGGGCCGCCAGGCCTGAGCCTCGACGCCGTCAGCCCGTCGGGGCGCCGAGGAAGATCCGCAGCGCCGACACGAACGCCTCGGGCTGCTCGGAGTGCACCCAGTGCCCGGCGTCCTTGATCGTCACCTGGGTGGTCCGCGGGAAGAAGCGACGCATCGTCGCGGCGTGCTCCGGGCGGACGTACGGCGACTGTGCGCCGGCCATCCACAGCACCGGGTGGTCGAAGGTCGCCGTGCCGAGCTCGGCGTCGGGGAAGTCCGCGATGGCGGGGAGCTCGCGACGCAGCAGCGCGAGATCGGCCTGCCACCGCCAGCCGGTCTCGGTCGAGCTGTCGGAGCGCAGGTTCTGCAGCAGGAACCCGCGCACCCGCTCGTCGGGGATCGGCGTGGCGAGCAGGCGGTCGGCGTCGGCCCGCCGGTGCACCTGGCTCAGGTCGAGACCCGCCAGGCTGTCGAGCAGGTGCTGGAACTCGCTCTCGCCCTCGCTGAGTGCGGGGGAGATGTCGACGACGACCAGGCGGCGGACGAGCTCGGGGTGCCTCAGCGCGAGCACCATCGCGACCTTGCCGCCCATCGAGTGGCCGACGACGTGCACCGGTTCGGCGGCGGCGTACCCCGTGCGCAGCACCTCGGCGACCACGTCGGCGACGGCGACGTAGTCGACCCGGCCGGTCCACTCGGAGCGCCCGTGGTTGGGCAGGTCGACCAGGAGCGACCGCAGGCCCGGCTCGAGGGCCTTGGCGACCTGGGTGAAGTTGCGGCCCTGCCCGAACAGGCCGTGGAGGAAGACGACGCGCTCCCCGGTGGTGCCGACCTCGGTCGTGTGGAGCTGCGCGGTCACGGTCTCAGGCTAGGCCGCGCGACGCGTACGCCGCGCAGCACCCACCAGGCGACACAGACGACGCCCACCGCGAGCACGCCCACCTGGAGCGCCGTGACCACGGCGTGCTGCGCCGCCGGCTCGACCCCCCGGTGGAGCCGGTCCGCCCCGGCGACGACCGCCGTCACCGTGAGGAGCACGCCGACCGCGAGCAGCGTGGAGCGCGGCAGCAACGGCGGGTCGGCGCGCGGCTCGCGCGGTCTGGCCCGCACCCAGACGACCGAGGCCCAGCCCACGATCACCAGGCCCACGACCCCCGAGGCGGCCTGCGCCCAGGTGTAGCCCGGCCAGAACCAGTGCTCCTCGCGCAGCCACGTGACGTGCCTGGTGCCCCAGCGGTCGTCGTGGGTGAAGGCGTCCCACCCGACGTGGGTGGCCGAGCCGATCACGGCGGCCGGTACGGCGAGGGCCCACGCGGTGCTGCTCAGCCGGGACCGCGGCTCGAGGCGCTCGCGGACGACGTCCGGCGCGACGTCGACGAGCACGTCCCTCACCACCCACACCCACACCGCCAGGAGCACGAGGGCGAGAGCCAGGTCGATCGTCACGATGCCGACGAGGCTGTGGCTGTGGTCATAGGTGCCGAGCCACGGCACGAACAACCGCGCGTCCGGCACGGTCGACCCCGCGACGAGGGCCGCCATCGGCAGGCCCGTGCGTCGCAGGGGCAGGACCAGCGCCGGGTGGGCCAGGGTGAAGGGCACCGGGTGAGGCTACGAGAGTCGGCTCGGGGCGCAGGCGGCCGACCCGCGAACTGGCTGACTGGCTGACTGGCGGACTCGCCAAGTCGCCAAGTCGCCAAGTCGCGAACTCGCGAACTCACGAACTCGCCAACTCGCCAACTCGCCAACTCGCCAACTCGCGCAATCGAACGGGTTGGTGGCCTGGGTGGCTGGGATCGGATGCCGACTCGTTCGATTGAACGGGTTGGTGGCCTGGGTGGCTGGCCATCGGGTGCCGACTCGTTCGATTGAACGGGTTGGTGGCCTGGGTGGCTGGGATCGGGTGCCGACTCGTTCGATTGAACGGGTTGGTGGCCTGGGTGGCTAGGACGACTCAGACCGGTTCGGAGGCCAGCACCCGCCCCACGGCCAGCGCCTGCTCGGTGGCGCCGCCGAACAGGAACTCGAACCGCTTGGCGGTCGTGAAGTAGCGGTGCGCCTCGCCGTCGAGGTCGATGCCGACGCCGCCGTGGACGTGCACGGCGGTGTGGGCGAGCTTGTGACCGGCGTCGGCGGCCCACAGCTTCGCGGTCGCGACCTCGGTGTCGGCAGCGTGGCCCTCGCTGAGCAGCCACACGGCCTGCCACAGCGTCAGGCGCTGGGCCAGGACGTCGATGTAGCCGTCGGCCAGGCGCTGCGACACGGCCTGGAAGGTGCCGATCGGGCGGCCGAACTGCTCGCGCACCTTGGCGTACGACGCCGTGAGCCGCAATGCCCCGTCGGTCACCCCCAGCTGCTCGGCGGCCGCCGCGACGGTCAGCAGCTGCCCGAGTCGCATGGCGGCCTCGACGCCCCCGAGCCGGTCGGCCGGGGCGTCGTCGAGGTCGAGGCGGACCACGAGGTCGCGGTCGCTGCTGTGGCCCTCGACCTCGGTCACGCCGTCGGCGGTGGCGTCGAGCAGGAAGACGCCGGTGCCCTCGTCGGTGGAGGCGGTGACGAGGTAGGCGCCGGCGACCGCACCCGCACGGACGAGCACCTTGGTGCCGGTGAGCCTCCCGTCGCGAGCCACGACCGTGGGGCGGGCCGGCAGGTGCGAGCGCTCCTCGGCGACCGCGGCGGACAGGATGGTGGCTCCCGGGAGCCAGCGCTGCTTCTGCTCGTCGGTGCCGACCTCGGCGACCAGCAGCGCGGCCGGGCCGTGCACGGCCAGGGGGACCGGCGCCAGGGTGCGACCGACCTCGACCAGCACCCGGGCGAGCTCGATCAGGCCGAGCCCCGCGCCGCCGTACTGCTCGGGAAGCGCGAGCGAGACCAGCCCGGCCTCGTCGAGCTCGCGCCACAGGTCGGCGTCGAAGCGGGACCCACCCGCCTCGACGGTCTTCTGGCGATCGTTGGTCGCCCGGTCGCCGAGGATCCGGGCAGCCAGCTCGGCCGCCTCGTCCTGCTCGGGGGTGAAGGAGAAGTCCATGGTCCCTATCTCTCGGTGATCGAGCTTGTCGAGATCATCGCTTCGCGGCCGGCAGGCCGAGGCCCACGTAGCCGATGATGTCGCGCTGGATCTCGTTGGTGCCGCCGCCGAACGTCATCACCAGCGACGAGCGGAACATCCGCTCCAGGCGCCCGGCGAGCACGGCGCCGGGGGAGTCGGCCGTCAGCATGGCCATCGGACCGACGATCTCCTGGAGCGTGCGGTAGACCTCGGTGTTGAGCTCGGAGCCGTAGATCTTGATCGCCGAGGCCTCGGCGGGGGAGAGGTCGACCCCGGCGTCGGCGTCGGCGGCGAGCTTCCAGTTGAGCAGCGTCAGCGCCTCGACCCGGGCGTGCGCCCGGCCCAGCGCGACCTGCACCCACTCGGTGTCGATGACCCGCTGTCCGTCGGGGTTCTTGGTCTGCTGCGCCCACTCGCGCACGAGCTTGAGCGAGTGGATCGTCGGGGCGGCCGAGGTGAGCGAGACCCGCTCGGCGTTGAGCTGGTTGGTCATCAGGCTCCAGCCGCCGTTGACCTCGCCGACCACGTTGGTCACCGGCACGCGCACGTCCTCGTAGTAGGTAGCGCTGGTACCGACGCCGGCGACGGTGTGCACCGGCGTGTAGGACACCCCGGGCGCGTCGGCCGGCACCATGATCATCGACAGGCCCTTGTGGCGGGGCAGGTCGGGGTCGGTGCGGCAGGCCAGCCAGATCCAGTCGGCGTACTGGATCAGCGAGGTCCACATCTTCTGGCCGTTGACGACCCACTCGTCGCCCTCGCGCACCGCCTTAGTCCTGAGCGAGGCGAGGTCGGTGCCCGAGCCGGGCTCGGAGTAGCCGATCGAGAAGTGCAGGTCGCCGGCCAGGATCCTCGGGAGGAAGAAGTCCTTCTGCTCGTCGGTGCCGTAGCCCATGATCGTCGGCCCGACGGTGTTGAGCGTCAGGTAGGGGATCGGGACGCCGGCGACCGCGGCTGCGTCGGTGAAGATGAGCTGCTCGACCATGGAGCGGGCCTGGCCGCCGTACTCCTCGGGCCAGCCGATGCCGAGCCACCCGTCGCGACCCACCTGGCGGATGACGTCCTTGTAGACGCTCGCCTCGCCGAGCTCGGCCGCTCCGAACTCGCTGGCGGCCGCGGCCAGCCCCGCCTTGACCTCGGGAGTGACCAGCTGGGCGAAGTAGTCGGCCAGCTCGGCGCGCAGGGCGTGGTGCTCGGGTTCGAGGGCGAGGCGCATGCGCGTCAGACTAGAACGTGTTCTCGTTTTCGGCTAGCCTCCTCGGTATGAGCGACGTCCGCACCCTCGACCAGGGCACCGCCCCGGAGCGCTTCGCGCGAGGCTGGCACTGTCTCGGGCTGGCCAGCGCGTTCGCCGACGGCAAGCCCCACGCCATCGAGGGGTTCGGCACCAAGCTGGTGGTCTGGGCCGACACGCAGGGCGCGCTGCAGGTCCTCGACGGCTACTGCCGCCACATGGGCGGCGACCTGACCCAGGGCTCGGTCAAGGGCGACGAGATCGCGTGCCCCTTCCACGACTGGCGGTGGGGCGGCGACGGCAGGTGCAAGGCGATCCCCTACGCCCGCCGGGTCCCGCTGCGCGCCCGCACCCAGCGATACGAGACGGCGATCGTCAACGACCAGCTGCTCGTCTGGCACGACGTCGAGGGCTCGAAGGCCGACCGCGACATCCTGCCGCCGCAGCTGCCCGGCCTCGACGAGGGCCTCTACACCGACTGGACCTGGGTCTCGGAGGAGATCGAGGGCTCCCACTGCCGCGAGCTCATCGACAACGTCGTCGACATGGCCCACTTCTACTACGTGCACTTCGCGTTCCCGACGAGCTTCCGCAACGTCTTCGAGGGATCGGTGGCCACCCAGTTCATGGAGTCCAAGGGCCGGCCCGACAAGACCGGGGGCTACGGCGACGCCGAGCTGTTCTTGAAGTCCGAGGCCACCTACTACGGCCCGTCCTACATGATCAACTGGCTCGACACCGACTACAAGGGCTTCAACACCGAGGTCATCCTGGTCAACTGCCACGTGCCGACCGGCCCCGACTCGTTCCGCCTCCAGTACGGCATCACCGTCAAGAAGCCCGAGGGCCTCGACGACAAGACCACCGACTTCATCGCCGCCAAGTACGCCGAGATGTTCGGCAGCGGCTTCCTCCAGGACGTGCACATCTGGAAGAACAAGGTGCCGGTCCAGAACCCGCTGCTGTGCGAGGAGGACGGCCCCGTCTACCAGCTGCGCCGCTGGTACGAGCAGTTCTACGTCGACCAGGCCGACATCGCCCCGGAGATGACCGACCGGTTCGAGTTCGAGGTCGACACCACCAAGGCCAACGAGTACTGGCGCGACGAGGTCGCCGAGAACCTCCGGCTGCAGTCGCTGGAACGCACCGAGCAGGACGCGGCTGGTCATACCGAGACCGAGACCGAAGAAGCCGACGGTGAGCCGTCGCTGATGTCGGGGACCTGAGCCCGGTGGCGTCGTTCGTCCCGACCAACGCTGACACCGCCGAGGACCAGCGCCTCTACACCCGCGCCCGGCTGACCGAGGTCGCCTGCCTCGACTGCCTGGCGACGGTCGGGGTGAAGAAGAACAGCGAGCACCACACGTCGGTCCAGTGGGACGCCACGGCGACCGGTCACTGCCCCGAGATGGCGCGCCGTGGCCGGCTCGATGGCCGTAGCGTGACCCCGGCCTGCCCGCGCCTGGTCGCCAGCATCGAGGCCGCCACCCGTGAGGGTCGCATCCCGGTCGGCGCCGAGGACGGCTACTAGCCTCGCGCTCCCCGCGAGACCCCCGACACGAGAGACAAACCGTGACCACTGCGTCCTTCGAGCTCGAGGTCGTCGACGTCGTCGAGGAGACGGCCGACGCGCACTCGATCACCTTCCGCGTGCCGGCCGGCGCCGAGGCCGACTTCGCCTTCCGGCCCGGCCAGTTCCTGACCGTCGCGGTCCCGAGTGACCAGACGGGCGTCGCCGCGCGCTGCTACTCGCTGTGCAGCAGCCCCGCCGACGAGAGCGGCACGATCACCATCGCGGTCAAGCGCACGGTCGACGGCTACGCCTCCAACTGGCTCTGCGACCACCTGCGCGACGGCGACACCCTGCGGGTGCTGCCACCGTCGGGCATCTTCACGCCCGCCTCGCTCGACGCCGACCTGCTGCTGTTCGCCGGTGGCAGCGGCATCACCCCGATCATGTCCATCACCCGTACGGCGCTGGCGCGCGGCACCGGCCGGATCGTCGTGTTCTACGCCAACCGCGACGAGACGTCGGTGATCTTCGCGCGCGAGCTCACCGCCCTGGCCGCGGCCCACCCCGACCGGCTGCAGGTCGTGCACTGGCTCGAGTCGGTGCAGGGCCTGCCCACCCCGGAGCAGGTGCGTGCCTTCGCGGCCGACCGGGCGTCGTACGACGCGTTCGTGTGCGGGCCGGCACCCTTCATGAAGATGACCGTGGCGGTCCTCAAGGAGCTCGGGTTCCCGCGCGAGCGCCGCCACCAGGAGAAGTTCGTCTCGCTCGGCGGCAACCCGTTCGGCGACCTGCCCGAGGTCGCACAGGCCGCGGCCGAGATCGCGGCCGCCGACGGCGACAGTGACCCGGCGCAGGAGCCTGCCGTCGCCGGACCCGTCCGGCTCGAGGTCGAGCTCGACGGTGAGACCCACGTCTACGACGACTGGGACCCTCGGACCCGGCTGCTCGACCACCTCGAGGCGCGGGGCGTCAAGGCGCCGTACTCGTGCCGTGAGGGCGAGTGCTCGGCGTGTGCCGTGCGGCTTCTCGAGGGTGACGTCGCGATGGCACGCAACGACGTGCTCGACAGCGAGGACCTCGCCGAGGGCATCCGGCTGGCCTGTCAGGCCACCCCGACCACCGACGTGGTGCGCGCGACCTACTCCTGACCGGGAAAGGTCCCTCGTCTCGCGTCTCGAGCCGGTCGCCCCGGTCGGTCCCGGGGTGCCGAGGACCACGTCGTGCCAGCGCGCCGGCTTCCTCCTCCGACATCCACAGGGCGGTAACAGACACGCTCCGGTCTAGACCGATGAAATCCAACGTTTGGTAACACGGGGCCGGCGGCAGGGTGCACCATGTCGAGAGTCTCGACAGGCGCTACCGCACCCATCTCCCCCCATTCCCCCCCCGCCGAAAGGAAGGCCCATGATCACCGTCTCCCTCGTGATCGGCCTGGTCAGTGTCGCCACCCTGGTCGCCTGTGCGACCGCCAAGCCCGCTGGCGAGCGCGGTCGGCAGCAGTCCGCTGCTCGTCGCCGTCGCTTCGTCGAGCAGCACCCCACCCACGTCAACTCCCTCGACATCCGCCGCGAGCTGCTGCGCGGAGGGATCAGTCCCGCCCAGGCGCAGCTCGTCACCGAGAAGGCCGCCGAGAGGGGCATCAAGCCCTTCACGATGTGGCTGTGGCTCGAGCAGCACGACGCCGAGGCCCTGGCCGTCGCCGTGGCCGCCGACCTGTCCCAGTGCGAGCTGCTCACGCACCTGAGCAACGGCACCGCGCCGGACCTCGCCGAGCTCGAGGTGTTCGCCTCGGTCAACGGCCTGGTCATCGACGACCAGCCCGCCCAGGCCACCTACCGCAAGGTCCTCGTCGACTCCGGTGCCAAGGTGCCGCACCGCAAGCCGATGACTCGCCTGCTCGAGTCCGGCAGCCTGCCGGTCGCGCCGGTCGCGCCGGCCTCGCCGATCGCCGACCGTCGCCCGGGTTTCGGCAACGGTGGTCTCGCCGCCTGATCGGGCAGGCCCCACCCCGGCTCACGGCGGTCGACGTCGATCAGTAGCCGCGCTCGCGCCACTCGCCCAGGTGGGGGCGCTCGGCGCCGAGCGTGGAATCGGCGCCGTGGCCGGGGTAGAACCACGTGTCGTCGGGCAGCCGGTCGAAGATCCGCGTCTCGACGTCGGTGATCAGCTGCTCGAACAGTGCCGCCTTGTCGTCGCCGAACGTGCCCCCGACGCCTCCGGGGAACAGCGAGTCACCGGTGAACAGGTGGGCGTGGCCGTCGCTCGCCGGGTCGTCGTACAGCAGGGCGACCGAGCCGGGGGTGTGCCCGGCGATCGCGATCACCTCGAGCGAGCAGGCGCCGACCTTGACGACGTCGCCGTGCTCGAGACGGCGTGCCACGGGGACGCCGGTCTGCTCGGTGATCGCGGCGGCGTCGGGTGCCCCGGCGACCACCTCGGACCCGGTGGCCGCGACGACGTCGGCGAGGGCGCGGTGGTGGTCCCAATGCTGGTGGGTGGTGACGATGGTGGAGAGACCGCCTGCGACGAGGGGGAGCAGCACCTCGGGCTCGGCGGCCGCGTCGACGAGCACCTGGTCGCCCGTCTGGCGGCAGGTCAGCAGGTAGCAGTTGTTGCTCATCTGCGGGTCGACCGCCACCTTGGTGACCACCAGCCTCTCGAGCTCGCGGACGTCGGGTGCGCCGCCGACGGTCACCTCGCCGGTGTAGCCGGTGCTCGCAGTGCTGCTGTCCGTGCTGTCGCTGGTGCTCACCATGCCTCGATCCTCGGCATCGCGCCGTCGCTCGTCAGTCGGTCGCCCGGGTCGCGGCCGGTGAGCCACCAGCCCAGGTCGGCGGCGGTCCCGGTGACGGTGGGCGCTCCCGGGTCAGCCTGCCAGGTGCGGTCGACGTCGGTGGCGACCAGGGTGGCCGGAGCCCGAGGAGCCAGCCGGTCAACCAGGAGGACGGCGAAGTCGGCCGGCCAGTCGGAGGGCCGGTAGCCGACACCCAGGTCGGCGTGGTGGATCTCGACCTCGCGACGCCGCATCGACGTCACCTCGCCCACGACGAACGTGCGCGTGCTTCCGGGTGTGCGCTCGATCACGGTCTCGTGCAGGTCGCCGGGCACGGAGGCCAGGGCGTCGGCGAGATCGGTCGTGGCGCCGTACAGCCGCGAGCGAAGGGTCGTCGGGCGGGAGGCGGCGAGCTTGTCGATGTCGTCGTCGCGGGCCGCGTCGCCGGCGTACATCGCGACCGGGACGCCGTCGGCGACGCCGCGCAGCGCCGCAGCGAGGCCCTCGGCGTTGAGCGCGAGGTGGGCGACCACGTGGGCGCGCGTCCAGCCGGGCAGGAGGGAGGCCTCGGCGTACGAGGCGTCCTCGAGACCGTCGACAGTGCGGATCAGCCGACGGGTGGAGCGGTCGAGCGCGACCCGGGCATCGGAGGTGACCGATGTGGCCGCTGCGGCCAGCGGTTCGGAGGGGGTGGACGGGTCGGCCGGGACGGTCACGGTTCCCATCCTGGTGGGTGAGGCAACCCTTTCGGGTCGCCGCCGGACGCAGGATTGTCCGCGGTGCCACCTAGGCTGGTCGGACCGGCGCGGCGACTTGTCGTTACGTTGCCCGTGCCGAACACTTGTTCGAACACCCACCCGGTCGATCCAGAGGACTCCAGTGGCTGACCAGCTCATCATTCGCGGTGCGCGCGAGCACAACCTCAAGGACGTCTCGCTCGACCTGCCGCGCGACGCCCTCATCGTCTTCACGGGCCTGTCCGGCTCGGGCAAGTCGTCGCTCGCGTTCGACACGATCTTCGCCGAGGGCCAGCGACGCTACGTCGAGTCGCTGTCGGCCTACGCGCGCCAGTTCCTCGGTCAGATGGACAAGCCCGACGTCGACTTCATCGAGGGTCTCTCGCCCGCGGTCTCGATCGACCAGAAGTCGACCTCCAAGAACCCACGCTCGACCGTCGGCACGATCACCGAGGTCTACGACTACCTGCGGCTGCTGTTCGCTCGCGCCGGTCGTCCGCACTGCCCCACCTGTGGGGCACCGATCGAGCGACAGACGCCGCAGCAGATCGTCGACCGCGTGCTCGCCCTCGAGGAGGGCGCCCGGTTCCAGGTCCTCGCGCCGGTCATCCGGGGGCGCAAGGGCGAATACCTCGAGCTGTTCAAGCAGCTGCAGACCCAGGGCTTCTCCCGGGTCAGGGTCAACGGCGAGACCTACGCGATGGACGAGCCGCCCAAGCTCGACAAGCAGAAGAAGCACACGATCGAGGTCGTCGTCGACCGGCTCGCGGTCAAGGAGTCGTCCAAGCGCCGCCTCACCGACTCGGTCGAGACGGCGCTCAACCTCGCGGCCGGTCTCGTGGTCTTCGACTTCGTCGACCGCGAGCCGAAGCACCCCGAGCGCGAGCTGAAGTTCAGCGAGAAGATGTCGTGCCCCAACGACCATCCGATCGACACCGACGACCTCGAGCCGCGGTCGTTCTCGTTCAACTCCCCGTTCGGCGCGTGTCCGGCGTGCAGCGGCCTCGGCACCCGGATGGAGGTCGACCCCGAGCTGGTGGTGCCCGACCCGCGCGCCACCCTCAACGAGGGTGCCATCCAGCCCTGGGACAACGTCAGCGTCGGCGAATACTTCCGCAAGCTGCTCGGTGCCCTGGGCGGCAAGCTCGACTTCGACCTCGACACCCCCTGGAGCGATCTGTCGGCCTCCGCGCGGACCGCGATCCTCGACGGCCACGCCGCCAAGGTCCACGTCGTCACCCGCAACCGCTACGGCCGCGAGCGGTCCTACGACGCCCGGTTCGAGGGGGTCCGTCCCTACATCGAGCGACGACACCGCGAGGCCGAGTCCGACACGAGCCGCGAGCGGTTCGAGGGCTACATGCGCGAGGTGCCCTGCCCCACCTGCCGCGGCAGCCGGCTGAAGCCCGTCTCCATGTCGGTGACCCTCGGCGGCAAGAACATCGCCGAGATCTGCGCGCTGCCGATCAACGAGACGGCCGAGTTCCTCGATGGGCTCGAGCTCACCGCCCGCGAGCGCCAGATCGGCGAGCGCGTGCTCAAGGAGATCCAGGAGCGGCTGCGCTTCCTGCTCGACGTCGGCCTCGACTACCTCTCCCTCAACCGGCCGTCCGGCTCGCTGTCCGGCGGCGAGGCCCAGCGCATCCGGCTGGCCACCCAGATCGGCGCCGGCCTCGTCGGCGTCCTCTACGTGCTCGACGAGCCGTCCATCGGCCTCCACCAGCGCGACAACCAGCGGCTGATCGAGACCCTGGTCCGGCTCAAGGACCTCGGCAACACCCTGATCGTCGTCGAGCACGACGAGGACACCATCAAGGTCGCCGACTGGGTCGTCGACATCGGTCCCGGTGCCGGCGAGCACGGTGGCCAGGTGGTGCACTCGGGCACGGTCCAGGGGCTGCTCAACCACCGCGACTCGATGACCGGGCAATACCTCTCCGGGCGTCGCGAGATCCCCGTCCCCGCCGTACGCCGCCCCCGCACCGTGGGCCGCGAGCTGCGGGTCCACGGCGCCCACGAGAACAACCTGCGCAACGTCGACGTGTCGTTCCCGCTCGGCCTGTTCGTCGCCGTCACCGGCGTGTCCGGCTCGGGCAAGTCGACCCTGGTCAACGACATCCTCTACACCTCGCTGGCCAAGCAGATCTACCACGCCCGCGCGGTCCCGGGGCGTCACCAGAAGATCACCGGCCTCGAGCACGTCGACAAGGTGATCCACGTCGACCAGTCGCCGATCGGCCGCACCCCGCGGTCCAACCCGGCCACCTACACCGGGGTCTTCGACCACGTCCGCAAGCTCTTCGCCTCCACCCCGGAGGCCAAGATGCGCGGCTACCTCCAGGGTCGCTTCTCCTTCAACGTCAAGGGCGGGCGCTGCGAGGCGTGTGCAGGTGACGGCACGATCAAGATCGAGATGAACTTCCTGCCCGACGTCTACGTGCCGTGCGAGGTCTGCCACGGCGCGCGCTACAACCGCGAGACGCTCGAGGTGCACTACAAGGGCAAGACGATCGCCGAGGTCCTCGACATGCCGATCGAGGAGGCGCTCGACTTCTTCGCAGCCGTGCCGCCGATCGCCCGGCACATGAAGACCCTCGTCGAGGTCGGCCTGGGCTACGTGCGGCTCGGTCAGCCGGCCACGACCCTGTCCGGGGGCGAGGCGCAGCGGGTCAAGCTGTCGTCGGAGCTGCAGAAGCGGTCCACCGGCCGCACGGTCTACGTCCTCGACGAGCCGACAACGGGGCTGCACTTCGAGGACATCCGCAAGCTGCTGCTGGTGCTCGGGCGCCTGGTCGACGCCGGCAACAGCGTCCTGGTCATCGAGCACAACCTCGACGTCATCAAGACCGCCGACTGGTTGGTCGACATGGGACCCGAGGGAGGCTCTCGTGGCGGCACGGTCCTGGCCGAGGGCACTCCCGAGGACGTCGCCGCGGTTCCCGAGAGCTACACCGGTCAGTACCTGGCCCCCTTGCTCGCTGGCCGTGAGGCGCAGCAGCCCACCCGGCGGCGGGCGGCCTCGACAGCCCCCGTCGGGCGCCGTGGCACGTCCACGGCGGCGGCCACGGGCTCGAAGGCGCCGGCGAAGAAGGCTGCGACCAAGAAGGCCACGGCGAAGACGGCCACTGTGAAGAAGGCCACCGCCACGAAGGCGCCGAGGCGGGCTCCGCGATCCAGCTGAGCAGGTCCGACGTCCCGGTCCCAGGGGGCTGTCAGCGACCTCTCATGCTGGTCTCATCTGGCTGACTAGTGTGGTCTTCAACTACTTCCCCCACCTCGTCACCTCCCTGAGGAGCCCTTCGTGACCACCCCCCTCACCCGCCGCCGTACCCTGGCCGGCCTCACCGGAGTCGGCCTCGCCCTCCCGGTGCTCGCCGCCTGTGGCGACGACTCCGGCTCGACCGCCTCCGACACCCCGAGCGGCACCCCCACGTCCGACCCGACGACCGACGCCACCAGCGGATCCGCCCCGGCCACCGGCGAGGCGAGCTCGCCGGCGTCGTCCGCGGCTCCGGTCGACGGCATCGTGTCGACCGCCGACGTGCCCGTCGGCAGTGGTGTGATCCTCGCCGACGACCAGGTCGTCGTGACCCAGCCGACCGAGGGTGACATCAAGGTCTTCAGCGCGATCTGCACCCACTCCGGCTGCCCGGTCGGCGCGATCAAGGGCGCCGTGATCACGTGCCCCTGTCACGGCAGCACCTTCGACGCCGCCACCGGCGCCGTCCTCGGCGGGCCCGCGTCCGCACCGCTGCCCGCGGTCGACTTCACGCTCGACGGCGACCAGGTGGTGCTCTCGTGAGCGGCGAGGTCACCACCACCGAGGCGACCACCGAGGCGACCACCGAGACCGCCCCGGCGCGCCACAGCCGCCGTCTGGTGTTCCAGGGCATGGGTGCGCTCGGCGTGGCCTGCGTCCTGGCGGCCTGTGGCGGTGGCAGTGACGACGGTGGCAGCAGCGGCGGGGGAGCTGCGCCCGAGGCGGGCGCCTCCCTGATCGCGACCGCCGAGGTCCCGGTGGGCGGTGGGGTCGTGGTGAGCGAGGCCAACCTCGTCGTGACGCAGCCGACCGAGGGCGACTTCAAGGCGTTCACCACCGCCTGCACCCACCAGGGCACACCGGTCAACCAGGTCGACGGCGCCGACATCATCTGCCCCAACCACGGCAGCCGGTTCTCGATCACCGACGGGTCGGCGCTCAAGGGCCCGGCCACCACCGCGCTGTCGGAGGTCCAGGTCAAGGTCCAGGGCGACCAGGTCGTCGTGGCCTGACGCCGGCTCCGGCCCCTCGGGGCGGCTACCCCGGCGTCAGGACGTCGGCCCGACAGCGCCGACGCCAGGCCTCGTCCCGAGGCGAGCGGCGTCTGTCGAGCCGGTGGTCGAGCAGGTCACGGGCCTCGACGTACCGACCGGCCCGCAGCAGCGCGGCGACCCTGATCTCCTCGACCAGCTCGCGCTGCGCCTGCGAGCCGCCCACCCGGCCCACGGACGTGGCGAGCGACGCCAGGGCCGTGGCCGCGGCGTCGTCCTGGCCGGCGTCGAGCAGCTGGAGGGCCCGGGCGAGCGGCGCGACCACCTCGCGGTGCGTCGCGTGGCCGTGGGCGCCGGCCCAGGTGGCGAGCGAGGCGAGGCCCTCGCCGTCACCGAGGGCGAGCAGCGCCGCCGCCGCGTGCATGCCGAGGAACGGCGTCGAGGGGTGGACCAGCACATCCCGCCCCACGGCGTGCGCGACCTGCTCGAGTCCGGGGACCTGCGCGGCGGCGGGGGTCAGTGCCCAGCGCACCAGCAGCGACGCGCTGTCGACCAGGGCCCGGCACCCGGACGCGAGCTCGGGACGCAGCTGCGCGTCGTAGCGGCGGCGTACGGCGTCGAGGTCGCCGAGCGACAGCTCGTGCAGCGCGGCGTGCCACGAGAAGTGGCTGAGGCTCTCCGCCCCGGCGCCGGCTCCCGCGACCCAGCCGTCCATCCACGCCAGGCCACCGGCGTGGTCGCCGGTCTCGTAGTGCACGTGCGCGCGGGCGTGGGCCGAGTGGCCGGCGTCGGGCTGCTCGGCGAGCGACCGGCACGCCAGCTCGTAGGCCTCGTCGTAGCGCCCCTGCTCCTGACGGACGAAGGCGAGGAGCCCGGCGTACCACCAGTCGTCGCCGTACGACGGTGCTGCGCGCTCGACGATCGACCACGCCTGCTCGAAGACCTCGGTGACCCCGGCGAAGGCGATGGTCGGGATCGCGGCCGACAGCAGCAGCGCGTCGACGGGGTAGCGGTCCAGGTGGTCGACGACCAGGCTCGAGTCGCCCCGCAGGTGGGCCAGCACGGCCGCCACGTGACTCTGCTCGCGCTCGGTGCCGAGGTGCGCCCACCGTTCGGCGTCGCGCATCCGGCCGACGACGTCGACCTCGACGCAGAGGTCGTAGCCGAGGAGGGCCAGGTCGGCGTGCCCGAGCGCGAACGTGGGATCGAGCACGATCGAGGTGGCCAGGGCGTCGGCCGACCCGGCCCGCAGGGACAGCAGGCCGTCGAGCCCCCGCGAGTAGGCCGCGGCGGCGTCGCGACCCGTGGAGAGGGTCAGTCCGTAGCGGTCGCGGCAGGTCATGTAAACACACTAAGCCACTCGACATTAGCTTGGCGAGACCCCGTCCCGACCGGGAGCCACGTCCGGGGTGTCGGTGCCCGCTCGTAGGGTGGAGACGTGCCTGCGTCCCGTCCGACCCGCTCCTCCCGGGGACCCCTGTCCTACCGGCCCGAGCCGGGCACGATCCCGACGCAGCCGGGGGTCTACCGCTTCCGCGACGCACGCGACCGGGTGATCTACGTCGGCAAGGCCAACAACCTGCGGGCCCGCCTCTCCTCCTACTTCCAGGACCTCGCCAACCTGCACCAACGCACCGCCACCATGGTCACGACGGCGGCGCGCGTCGAGTGGACGGTGGTCAACACCGAGGTCGAGGCCCTGCAGCTCGAGTACTCCTGGATCAAGGAGTTCGACCCGCGGTTCAACGTGAAGTACCGCGACGACAAGTCCTACCCGTGGCTGGCGGTCACGGTCGGTGACGCCTACCCGCGGGTGATGGTCGGCCGGGGCGCCAAACGCAAGGGCACCCGCTACTTCGGCCCCTACAGCCATGCCTGGGCGATCCGCGAGACCGTCGACATCCTGCTGCGGGTCTTCCCGATGCGCTCGTGCAGCAACGGCGTGTTCAAGCGCTCCCAGCAGATCGGGCGGGCCTGCCTGCTCGGCTACATCGGCAAGTGCTCGGCTCCGTGCGTCGGGCAGATCAGCGAGGACGACCACCGCGCGATCGTCGACGACTTCTGCGACTTCATGGCCGGACAGACCCGCCCGTTCGTCAAGCGCATCGAGCGCGAGATGTACGCCGCCTCCGACGCCATGGACTTCGAGCGGGCCGCCCGGCTCCGCGACGACCTCGGGGCGATGCAGCGCGCCCTGGAGAAGCAGGCCGTGGTGCTCGGCGACGGGGCCGACGCCGACGTGATCGCGCTGGCCGAGGACCCGCTCGAGGTCGCGGTGCAGATCTTCTACGTCCGCGGCGGCCGCATCCGCGGCCAGCGCGGGTGGGTCGCCGACCGGGTCACCGACGCCGAGACCCCCCAGCTGGTCGAGGACTTCCTGCTCCAGCTCTACGCCGGCGACGCCGACGCCGTGCCGCGCGAGATCCTGGTGCCCGCGCTGCCGACCGACGTCGACACGTTCGAGGCGCTGCTGAGCGACCTCAAGGGCAGCCGGGTCCAGATCCGGGTGCCCCAGCGCGGCGACAAGAAGACCCTCCAGGAGACCGTCGCGCAGAACGCCCGCCAGTCGCTGGCCCTCCACAAGACCAAGCGCGCCAGCGACCTCACCACCCGCAACCAGGCGCTCGACGAGATCCGCGAGGCGCTCGAGCTCGACGAGGCACCGCTGCGCATCGAGTGCTACGACGTCGCCCACCTGCAGGGCACCGAGGTGGTCGCGTCGATGGTCGTCTTCGAGGACGGGCTGTCCCGCAAGGGCGAATACCGGCGCTTCGTCATCAAGGGCGTCGACAAGCAGAACGACGTCGCCTCCATGCACGAGGTGATCACCCGGCGCTTCAGGCGGCTGCTCGACGAGCAGTCCCGTTCCGACACGCGGGCCACCGACCAGGGTCCGATGCTCGTCGATCCCGAGACCGGCCGGCCCCGCAAGTTCGCCTACGCGCCGGGCCTGGTCGTCGTCGACGGCGGGCAACCGCAGGTCGCGGCCGCCCAGCAGGCGCTCCTCGAGCTCGGCATCAACGACATCGCCGTCTGCGGGCTGGCCAAGCGGCTCGAGGAGGTGTGGCTGCCGGGGGAGGAGGACCCGGTCATCCTGGCCCGCTCGTCCGAGGGTCTCTACCTGCTGCAGCGGATCCGCGACGAGGCCCACCGCTTCGCCAACACCCATCACCGCGGGCGCCGGTCCAAGACGATGGTCGAGAGCATGCTCGACGACGTCCCCGGACTCGGCGAGGTCCGCCGCAAGACGCTGCTCAAGCACTTCGGCTCGCTCAAGAAGCTGCGCGAGGCCGAGGTCGACGAGATCGCCCAGGTCCCCGGTATCGGCCCCCGCACCGCCGAGGCGATCAAGACCGCGGTGGAGCAGGCCTCCGCGAGCCGCAAGACTGTCTCCGTGAACACCGCCACCGGCGAGATCGAGGAGTCGTGAGCGACATGGCCCCGGACACTCCGGAGACCCCCGAGAATCCCGAGATCCCGGAGCGCGGTGAGCTGGTCATCGTCACCGGCATGACCGGTGCCGGCCGCAGCACCGCGGCCAAGGAGCTCGAGGACCTCGGCTACTACGTCGTCGACAACCTGCCGCCCAGCCTGCTGCCCGACGTGATCCGGCTCGTCGACGAGAGCCACGGGCCGCGGCAGAAGGTCGCCGTCGTCGTCGACGTCCGGTCCGGGTCGTTCTTCGCGGGGCTGCGCACGTTCCTGGCCCAGCGGCGCGACCTGGGCGACCCGCACGGTCGGCGTACCACCCTGCTGTTCCTCGACGCCGCCGACGACGTGCTCGTCCGTCGTCAGGAGGCCGTACGCCGCCCGCACCCGCTGCAGGCCTCGGGCCGCCTCCTCGACGGGCTGCACCGCGAGCGTCGCGCGCTGGCCGACCTGCGCGGCGAGGCCGACCTCACCATCGACACCACCAGCCTCAACGTGCACCAGCTGACCGACCGGGTCGCCGAGGCGTTCGGCACCCCCGAGTCCACGGCGCTCAAGGTCACGGTGATCAGCTTCGGCTTCAAGTACGGCATCCCCGTCGACGCCGACTTCGTGGCCGACATGCGGTTCCTGCCCAACCCCCACTGGGTCCCCGAGCTGAAGCACAACACCGGCCGCGACGCCGACGTCGCCGACTTCGTCAAGGCCCAGCCGGGGGCGGCCGAGTTCCTCGACGGCTACCTCCCGGTGCTGATGGGCGTGGCCGACGGCTACCTGCGCGAGGGCAAGCGCTTCATGCGGGTGGCGATCGGGTGCACCGGTGGCAAGCACCGCAGCGTCGCCATGACCGAGGAGATCGCCGACCGGCTGCGCGCGGCCGGGTTCGACGCCAAGCCGGTCCACCGCGACCTCGGGCGCGAATGACGACGACGTCGCGGGCCCAGGCGGTCGTGGCGTTCGGCGGCGGACACGGGCTGCACGCCTCGCTGTCCGCGCTGCGCCTGCTCGTCGACGACCTGACCGTCGACGACCTCACGGCCGTCGTCACCGTCGCCGACAACGGCGGCAGCTCCGGCCGGCTGCGCAGCGAGTTCGGGGTGCTGCCGCCGGGCGACCTGCGGATGGCGCTGGCCGCCCTGTGCGGCGCCGACGACTGGGGCGACACCTGGACCCGCCTGCTGCAGCACCGGTTCGCCGGCGAGGGCGAGATGCGTGGACACGTCGTCGGCAACCTGCTCATCGTCGGGCTCTGGGAGCTCCTCGGTGACCCGGTCGAGGCCCTCGACTGGGTGGCCCGGCTGCTCGGCGCCAAGGGACGGGTCCTGCCGATGGCGCTGACGCCGATGGACATCCGGGCCGAGGTGCGGGGCCTGGTCGCGGGCGACCCCGACGCCCTGACCACCGTGCGCGGTCAGGTCGAGGTCGCCACCACCGAGGGCGTCATCACCACCCTCGACCTCGAGCCGCCCGACCCCGAGGTCAGTCCGCTCGTGCTCGACAAGGTCATCGAGGCCGACTGGGCCTTCATCGGCCCGGGGTCGTGGTTCTCCTCCGTCATCCCGCACCTGCGGGTCCCGCAGCTGCGCGAGGCGATGGTCGCCAGCCAGGCCCGCCTGGTGGTCGTGCTCAACCTCGAGGAGCAGGCCGGTGAGACGGGCGGCTTCGCGCCCGCCGACCACCTGGCGGTGCTGTTCGAGCACGCTCCCCACCTGCGGGTCCACACCGTGCTGGCCGACCGCGCCAACCTCACCGACGAGCAGCACGACGAGCTGCTGGCCCTGGTCGAGGCGTCCGGCACCCGACTCGTGCTCGACGACGTCGCGCGCGACGACGGCAGCCCACGACACGACCCCGTCAAGCTCGCGGCGGCCTACGCACGCCTCATCGCGGCGGGTTGACGCTCGTCACATGTGACCCGTTTATCCCACCAGCGCAAGGGATCCGGGCCCCCGAGGAGGGTTGTTGACGCCCGTGACAGGATCGCTCCCATGGCGATGACGGCGCAGGTGAAAGCAGAGCTCGCCAACACGCAGACGACGAAGACCTGCTGCCGCAAGGCCGAGGTCGCCACCACGCTGCGCTTCGCCGGTGGACTGCACATCGTGAGCGGCAAGATCGTGGTGGAGGCCGAGCTCGACACCGGTGCCGCCGCCCGACGGCTGCGTCGCGACATCGACGAGGTCTACGGCCACAAGTCCGACGTGGTGATGGTGCAGGGCAACGGCATCCGCAAGGGGAGCCGCTACATCGTGCGCGTCGTCAAGGACGGCGAGTCGCTCGCCCGCCAGACCGGGCTGCTCGACCAGCGCGGCCGCCCCGTGCGCGGGCTCCCGCCGGCGGTCGTGTCCGGAGGCGGCTGCGACGCCGTCGCCGCCTGGCGCGGCGCCTTCCTGGCCCACGGCTCGCTCACCGAGCCGGGCCGCTCCTCGTCGCTCGAGGTCACCTGCCCCGGCCCCGAGGCCGCGCTCGCCCTCGTCGGCGTCGCCCGCCGCCTCGGCATCCAGGCCAAGGCCCGCGAGGTCCGCGGCATCGACCGCGTCGTGATCCGCGACGGCGACGCCATCGGCCAGCTGCTCACCCGCCTCGGCGCCCACGAGACGCTGATGGCCTGGGAGGAGCGCCGGATGCGCCGCGAGGTCCGCGCCACCGCCAACCGGCTCGCCAACTTCGACGACGCCAACCTGCGCCGGTCCGCCCGGGCCGCCGTCGCCGCCGGCGCCCGCGTCGAGCGCGCCATGGAGATCCTGGGCGAGGAGGTCCCCGACCACCTGCAGCTGGCCGGCACGTTGCGCCTCGAGCACAAGCAGGCCTCGCTCGAGGAGCTCGGACAGCTGCACGAGCCCCAGCTCACCAAGGACGCCATCGCCGGGCGCATCCGCCGACTGCTCGCGATGGCCGACAAGCGGGCCGAGGAGCTCGGCGTACCCGACACCGAGGCGTCCTTGACGCCCGAGATGCTCGCCGACGACGACTGAGCGAGCAGGCATCCCGCGAGGAACGAGCGGGATGCCGTCGCGAGCGAAGGTTGAGCGAGCGACGCGGCTGAGCCTGCGAAGCCGCACGAGCGAGTCGAAACCACCGCAGCCGACGCAGCCAACCCTCGCCAGGGCTCCCGCGTTCGGCTCGTCGTGGTTACCCGCACGTACCCCGGGACGCCATACCTGCGTGCCAGGTCGGACGGTAGGGTCGGAATTGGCCTCAGACCCCCAGCTTCAGGAGTTTCGCAGTGACTGTTCGTGTCGGCATCAACGGCTTCGGCCGCATCGGTCGCAACTTCTTCCGCGCCGTGCGCGCGTCCGGACTCGACATCGAGATCGTGGGTGTCAACGACCTCACCGACAACGCGGTCCTCGCGCACCTGCTCAAGTACGACTCGATCCTCGGCCGGCTCGACGCCGACGTCAGCTCCACCGACGACGCGATCGTCGTGGGCGGCACCGAGATCAAGGCGTTCTCCGAGCGCGACCCCGCCGCACTCGGCTGGGGCGACCTGGGTGTCGACGTGGTGGTCGAGTCGACCGGCTTCTTCACCGACGCCACCAAGGCCAGGGCCCACATCGACGCCGGCGCCAAGAAGGTCATCATCTCCGCGCCCGCCACCAACGAGGACATCACCGTCGTGATGGGCGTCAACCACGAGGACTACGACGGCGCGAAGCACACGGTGATCTCCAACGCCTCGTGCACGACCAACTGCCTGGGCCCGATGGCCAAGGCGCTCAACGACGACCTCGGCATCGTCAAGGGCCTGATGACGACGATCCACGCCTACACGGCCGACCAGAACCTCCAGGACAACATCCACAAGGACCTGCGCCGGGCCCGTGCCGCTGCCCTCAACGTCGTCCCGACGTCGACCGGTGCGGCCAAGGCGATCGGCCTGGTCCTGCCCGAGCTCAAGGGCAAGCTCGACGGCTACGCCCTGCGCGTCCCGGTCCCGACCGGCTCGGCGACCGACCTGACCTTCGAGGCCGGTCGCGAGACGACCGTCGAGGAGGTCAACGCGATCATCGAGAAGGCCGCCGACGGCCGCTTCCTGAAGTACTCCACCGACCCGATCGTGTCCTCCGACATCGTCACCGACCCGGCGTCGTGCATCTTCGACGCGCCGCTGACCAAGGTCATCGGCAACCAGGTCAAGGTCGTCGGCTGGTACGACAACGAGTGGGGCTACTCCAACCGCCTCGCCGACCTGATCGACTACATCGGCAAGACCCTCTGACGGTGGGGGACTACTCCTCCCTCGGTGACGTCGCGGGCAAGACCGTCCTGGTCCGCAGCGACCTCAACGTGCCCCTCGACGGCTCCGACATCACCGACGACGGCCGTATCCGCGCCTCGGTCCCGACCATCAAGGCGCTGGCCGACGCCGGCGCCCGGGTGGTCGTGACCGCCCACCTGGGCCGTCCCAAGGGCGCGCCCGAGGACCGCTACTCCCTGGCGCCCGTGGCCGCCCGCCTCGGCGAGCTGCTCGGCACCGACGTCGCCTTCGCCACCGACACGGTCGGCGACTCGGCCCGGGCCACGGTCGACGGCCTCGCCGACGGACAGGTCGCCCTGCTCGAGAACGTCCGGTTCAACCCCGGCGAGACCAGCAAGGACGAGGCCGAGCGCGGTGCCTTCGCCGACGAGCTCGCGTCGCTCGCCGACGCGTTCGTGTCCGACGGCTTCGGCGTCGTCCACCGCAAGCAGGCCTCGGTCTACGACGTCGCGCAGCGGCTCCCGCACGCGATGGGCGCCCTGGTCTCGACCGAGATCGACGTGCTGCGGCGCCTGACCGTCGAGCCCGAGCGGCCCTACGTGGTCGTCCTGGGCGGCTCGAAGGTCTCCGACAAGCTCGGGGTCATCGACAACCTGCTCGACAAGGCCGACAAGCTGCTCATCGGCGGCGGCATGGTGTTCACCTTCCTCAAGGCCCAGGGCCACGAGGTGGGCAAGAGCCTGCTCGAGGACGACCAGCTCGACGTGTGCCGTGCCTACCTGCGGCGCGCCGAGGAGTCCGGCGTCCAGATCCTGCTGCCGGGCGACATCGTCGTCGACACGTCGTTCCCGTCGGGTGACGTCACGCCCGACCCCCGGGTCGTCCCGGCCGACCAGATCCCGGCCGACGCCCTCGGCCTCGACATCGGCCCGGCCTCGGGAGCTGACTTCGCCGCGGCCCTGTCCGGGGCCCGCACGGTCTTCTGGAACGGCCCGATGGGCGTCTTCGAGGTCCCGCAGTTCTCCGACGGCACCCGGGCGGTCGCCCAGGCGCTCACCGAGGTGACCGCCGCCGGCGGGCTCTCCGTGGTCGGTGGCGGTGACTCCGCCGCCGCGGTCCGCAGCCTGGGCTTCGACGACGCCGCGTTCGGACACATCTCCACCGGGGGCGGTGCCAGCCTCGAGTACCTCGAGGGCAAGGAGCTCCCCGGCATCACGGTCCTCGAGAGCTAGGAACAACCATGGCCAAGGCCACCCGTACGCCGCTGATGGCGGGCAACTGGAAGATGAACCTCAACCACCAGGAAGCGGTGGTGCTGGTCCAGAAGCTCGCCTGGACGCTGAGCGACAAGCGCCACGACTTCGCCAAGGTCGAGGTGGTCGTCGTACCCCCGTTCACCGACCTGCGCTCGGTGCAGACCCTCGTCGACGGCGACCGGCTGCTGGTGAAGTACGGCGCCCAGGACGTCTCGGTGCACGAGTCGGGCGCCTACACGGGTGAGATCTCGGCCGGCATGCTCGCCAAGCTCGGCGTCTCGTACGCCGTCGTCGGTCACTCCGAACGGCGTCAGCACCACCACGAGACCGACGAGGTCGTCAACGCCAAGGCGCACGCGGCGCTCGGCGCCGGGATCACCCCGATCGTGTGCGTCGGCGAGGGCCTGGAGGTCCGTCAGTCCGGCGAGCACGTGCCGTTCACCATGGCCCAGGTCGCCGGCTCGCTGGCCGGGTTCACCGGCGAGCAGGTCGCCGGCCTCGTGGTCGCCTACGAGCCCGTCTGGGCGATCGGCACCGGCGAGGTAGCCACTCCGGAGGACGCCCAGGAGGTCTGTCAGGCCATCCGCGGCCAGATCCGGGAGGCGCACGGCGAGGCCGCTGCTGCCGGTGTCCGGGTGCTCTACGGCGGCTCGGTCAAGGCGTCCAACGTCGCCGGCATCATGGCCAAGCCCGACGTGGACGGTGCCCTCGTGGGCGGCGCGAGCCTGCAGGTCGACGAGTTCGGCGGCATCTGCCGCTTCTACGACATGCCCAGCCTGTGACCGGCCCTGCCGATCGTCCGACTCCGACCACCCTGACGTAGGATTCCACCTCGTGAACGCGGAACTGATTCTCACCGTCCTGCTCCTCCTGGCCAGCGGTCTCATGATCCTGCTGGTGCTCCTCCACAAGGGGCGCGGCGGCGGCATGTCCGACATGTTCGGTGGCGGCGTCTCGAGCTCGCTCGGCGGCTCGTCGGTGGCCGAGCGCAACCTCGACCGCTTCACCATCGGGACCGGCGTGATCTGGTTCGCCTGCGTCATCGCGCTGGGCCTGCTCAAGGCCTACTGAGAGCTCCTGCTCGTCTCGACGTCCCATCCCCACGTACTACACGAACACAAGGAGCAACCCCCATGGCTGGTGGAGGAAACGCCATCCGCGGAAGTCGCGTCGGCGCTGGACCGATGGGCGAGGCCGAGCGCGGCGAGTCCGCGCCCCGACAGGCCGCGACCTACTTCTGCTCGCACGAGCACCGCACCGTCATCACGTTCTCGGTCGAGGCCTCCGTGCCCGACCACTGGGACTGCCCCAAGTGCGGTCTGCCGGCGTCCCTCGACTCCGACAACCCGCCCCCGGCCCCCAAGATCGAGCCCTACAAGACCCACCTGGCCTACGTGAAGGAGCGTCGCTCCGACAAGGAGGCCGAGGTCATCCTCGACGAGGCCATCCAGCTGCTGCGTACCCGCCGCAAGTCGGGCGAGGTCATCTTCTGACCTGAGCGACCCGCATCCACCACGCCGAACCGCGCCGGCCCCGCCAGGGGTACGGCGCGGTTCTGCGTCCGGCCCCCTCGGCACCACGAGAGACGGGTCACCGCCAAAACCACGCTGACCCGTCGCCCATGGGCGACGGGTCAGCGTGGACGTTGCTCAGAGCCGGGAGGCGGAGGCGCGGTCGAGCCACCAGAGGGTCTCGGTGGTCCCGACGACGCCGCGGGCGGGGGTCTCGGAGATGGAGCCGTCGTCGGCGAGGGCGCGCGCCACGGCCTCGGCCTTGCCCTCGCCGCTGGCGACGAACCAGACGGCGTCGGCACGGGCGAGAGCCTCGAAGGTGAGGGAGACCCGGGCGGGCGGCGGCTTGGGCGAGTCGGGTACGCCGACCGCGATGGCGTCCACGGCCTCGAGGGCCGGGTGGCCCGGGAACAGGGAAGCCACGTGGCCGTCGGGGCCGATCCCGAGCATCAGGACGTCGAAGCCGCCAGCCGCGTGCTCGCGCACGTCGCGGCCGTAGGCCTCGGCCGACTCGTCGACCGTCGCGACCTGGTCGGACGCCGGCGCCGAGTGCACCTGGGTGGCGCCGACGGCGTCGAGGAACGCGGCCCGCGCCTGGGCGACGTTGCGGTCGGGGGAGTCCTCGGCCACGAAGCGCTCGTCGCCGAACCAGACGCTGACGCGGGTCCAGTCGACGTCGGAGCCCGGGGACAGCCGGGCGAGCTCGCGGTGGATGGCCTCGGCGATGGAGCCGCCGGTCAGGCCGACGGTGGGCACCCCACCCGCGGACTGCAGGTCGGCGAGGCGGGACAGCAGCTCACCGGCCGCCGCCGTCGCCAGTGCGTCGGAGGAGTCGTGGACCTCGACCAGTGCGCTCACTTCTCGGCCTTCTTCGGGGTCAGCGACGTGATGGTGGCGGCGTAGACGTCGTCCTCGTCGAGACGGCGCAGCTCCTCGGCGAGCAGCTCGGGCAGCTTGCGGCGCTTGAGGGCGATCGGCCGGTCGGGCCGGTCCGGGGAGGTGAAGGTCGCGAGCCGTCCGTCGGATCGGGCGATCCGGATCGGACCCTGCTTGGTCTCCATGACGACCTCGGTGATGCCGGGTCCCTCGGAGCCGTGGCGGGTGACCTCGACCTTGAGCCGACGACGCAGCCAGGCTGCCAACAGGTCGGCGCTGGGGCTGACCCGCTCGGACGTGACGCTGGCCGAGGTGACCTTGAGCGGGTGCTGGTCGAGGCTGGCGGCGAGCAGCGCCCGCCACGGCGTGAGCCGGGTCCAGGCGAGGTCGGTGTTGCCGGCGACGTACGACGCGCACTGCGTCTCGAGGGCCTTGGTCTTGCCGCGGTGCACCTCGGCGGCGTCGGTGATCCGGCGCTTGGCGAGGGCACCGAGCGGGTCACCGGCCGGGTCGGCCGGCGGCTCGTGAGGCCACCAGATGGCGACCGGCGAGTCGGGCAGCAGCAGCGGCAGCACCACCGAGTCGGCGTGCTTGACCACCTCGCCCGTGAGGCGGATGATCGCAGCCTCGCCGCCCCAGCCGGCGCCGGTGCCGACCTGGGCGTTGACGACGGCCTTGCCGCGCGGGCTGCCGAGCACGACGCCCAGCACGCGGGCCGGGTGCTCGTGGGTGGCCTTGCGGGCGTTGGTCATCGCCTCCTCGGAGGAGGCCTCGTCGACGACCACGATGAGGGTCATCACCATGCCCATGGCGGGGGACCCGGCCCGCATCCGCGCGCGGACCAGCTCGGCCGCGATGGCCGAGGAGTTGGTATCGGTCAGCTCGATCATCTCAGGGTCGCCTCCAGACGCGTCCGTCGCGGGCCAGCATGGCGTCGGCCGACGCCGGGCCCCAGGTGCCGGGCGGGTAGGACTCGGGTTCGCCCTTGGCCGCCCAGCGCTCGAGGATCGGGTCGAGGATCTTCCAGGACAGCTCGACCTCCTCGTGGCGCGGGAAGAGCGGTGGGTCGCCGAGCAGGACGTCGAGGATCAGCCGCTCGTAGGCCTCGGGCGACGACTCGGTGAACGTGCCGCCGTAGGCGAAGTCCATGTTGACGTCGCGGATCTCCATCTGGGTGCCGGGCACCTTGGCCCCGAAGCGCAGGGTCATGCCCTCGTCGGGCTGGACCCGGATCACCAGCGCGTTCTGGGTGAGGTCCTCGACCGAGGTCGCGTTGAACGGCTGGTGGGGCGAGCGCTTGAAGACCACGGCCACCTCGGTGACACGTCGGCCCAGTCGCTTGCCGGTGCGCAGGTAGAACGGCACCCCAGCCCAGCGCCGGTTGTCGACGTGCAGGGTGATCGCGGCGAACGTCTCGGTGTGGGACGTCGGCGAGATGCCGTCCTCGTCGTGGAAGCCGGCGACCTTGGCGCCGCCGGCCCAGCCGGCGGCGTACTGGCCGCGGGCGGTCGCGACGTCGAGTCGAGGCGGCAGGCTGATCGAGGCGAGCAGCTTCTGCTTCTCGTGGCGCAGGTCCTCGGCCTCGAAGGTGGTCGGCTCCTCCATCGCCACCAGCGCCATCAGCTGGAGCAGGTGGTTCTGGATCACGTCACGCGCGGCGCCGATGCCGTCGTAGTAGCCGGCGCGGCCGCCGATGCCGACGTCCTCGGCCATCGTGATCTGGATGTGGTCGACGTAGTTGTTGTTCCAGAGCGGCTCGAACATGGTGTTGGCGAAGCGGGTCGCCAGGATGTTCTGGACCGTCTCCTTGCCGAGGTAGTGGTCGATCCGGAAGATCGAGGACGGCGCGAAGACCGCGTCGAGCTGGTCGTTGAGCACCCGCGCCGACGCGAGGTCGTGGCCGAACGGCTTCTCGATGACCACGCGCCGCCAGGCATCGCTGTCGGGGGCCGACTCGGCCAGCCCGTGCTCGCGCAGCTGTTGGGCGACCGTGCCGAACGCGCCGGGCGGGATGGCGAGGTAGAAGGCGTGGTTGCCGCCGGTGCCGCGGACCTCGTCGAGCTCCTCGATCGTGCGGCGCAGGCGTTCGAAGGCGTCGTCGTCGTCGAAGGACCCCGAGACGAACCGGAACCCCTCGGCGAGCTGGTTCCAGACCTCCTCGCGGAACTCGGTCCGGGCGTACTGCTTGACCGAGTCGTGCACGATCTGGGCGAAGTCCTGGTCGGCCCAGTCGCGCCGCGCGAAGCCGACGAGGCTGAAGCCGGGAGGCAGCAGCCCACGGTTGGCCAGGTCGTAGATCGCCGGCATGACCTTCTTGCGCGAGAGGTCTCCGGTGACGCCGAACAGCACCATGCCGCAGGGGCCGGCGATGCGGGGGAGGCGACGGTCCTGCGGGTCGCGCAGCGGATTGGCGCGCGTGGTCGAGCGGCTCATGCCCTGTGCTCCTGGTAGTAGCCGATGAGGGCGCGCGTCGAGGCGTCCTGCGCGGCGATGGCGGCGGTGTCACCGGCGATGGCGGGGCCGACCTCCTGGGCGAGCTTCTTGCCCAGCTCGACACCCCACTGGTCGAAGCTGTCGATGCCCCACACGACGCCCTGGGTGAACGTGACGTGCTCGTAGAGCGCGACCAGCTGTCCGAGCACCGACGGGGTCAGTGCCGGCGCCATGATCGAGGCGGTCGGGCGGTTGCCGGTGAAGACCCGGGCCGGTACCACCGCCTCGTCGGTGCCTTCGGCGCGGACCTCGTCGGCGGTCTTGCCGAAGGCCAGCGCGCGCGTCTGGGCCAGGAAGTTGGCCAGGAACAGCTCGTGCACGTCCTGGTCGCCGTCGGACAGCGGGTACGCCGGGGACGCGAACGCGATGAAGTCGGCCGGCACGAGGCGCGTGCCCTGGTGGATCAACTGGTAGAACGCGTGCTGGCCGTTGGTGCCCGGCTCGCCCCAGAAGATCTCGCCGGTGCCGGCGGTGACGGGCGTGCCGTCCCAGCGCACGCCCTTGCCGTTGGACTCCATGGTCAGCTGTTGGAGGTAGGCCGGGAACCGGTGCAGCAGCTGGGAGTAGGGAAGCACCGCATGGGTCTGGGAGCCCAGGAAGTCGGCGTACCAGACGTTGAGCAGGCCCATCAGGACCGGCACGTTGTCGGCCAGGGGCGTGGTGCGGAAGTGCTCGTCGACCGCGTGCATCCCGGCCAGCAGCTCGGTGAAGCGCTCGGGACCGATCGCGACGACCAGCGAGGTGCCGATGGCCGAGTCGAGCGAGTAGCGGCCGCCGACCCAGTCCCAGAACCCGAACGCGTTGGCCGGGTCGATGCCGAAGTCGGCGACCTTGTCGAGCGCGGTGGAGACCGCGACGAAGTGCTTCGCCACGGCGGTCTCGGCGTCGAACCCGTCGGTCCCGGCGAGCCCGTCGAGCAGCCACGCCTTGCACAGCCGTGCGTTGGTGAGCGTCTCGAGGGTGCCGAAGGTCTTGCTCGAGACGACGAACAGCGTCGTCGCGGGGTCGAGGTCGGCCAGGGTCGTGGCCGCGTCGGTCGGGTCGATGTTGCTGATGAAGCGGCACTCGAGGCCGGGCTGCCGGTAGGGCGCGAGCGCCTCGTAGGCCATCACCGGACCGAGGTCGGAGCCGCCGATGCCGATGTTGACCACGGTGCGGATGCGCTCACCGGTGACCCCGGTCCACCGACCGCTGCGCACGTCGTCGGCGAACGCGTAGACCCGCTGGAGGACCTCGTGGACGTCGGTGACGACGTCCTGACCGTCCACCTCCAGGTGTGCGTCGGACGGCAGCCGCAGGGCGGTGTGCAGGACGGCTCGGTCCTCGGTGGCGTTGACGTGGTCTCCGCGCAGCATCGCGTCGCGACGCTCCGCGAGGCCCACCTCGTCGGCCAGGGCGAGCAGGGCCGGGAGCACGTCACCCTCGATCAGCGCCTTGGACAGGTCGACGTGCAGGTCGGCCGCGGTGAACGTCAGTGCCCCGACCCGGTCGGGGTCGGCGGCGAACCAGCCCCGTAGATCGGGGGCGAAGGAGTCGGCGATCGTCCGGAGCCGGTCCCACGCGTCGGTGGTGGTCGCGTCGACGGGCGGGACGGGCGTGGGGCTCACTGCTTGGCCTTCTCCATCTGACCCTCGACGGTCTCGACGAGCTCGGTCCAGGACTTCTTGAACTTGTCGACGCCCTCGTCCTCGAGGGCGAGGAACACGTCGTCGAGGTCGATGCCGACGGCGCTGAGCCGGTCGAAGACCTCCTGGGCCTGCTGGCCCTTGCCGGTCACCTCGTCACCGGTGACCTCACCGTGGTCCTCGAAGGCCTCGAGGGTCTTCTCGGGCATCGTGTTGACGGTGTCGGCCACGACGAGGCCGGCGACGTAGAGGGTGTCGGGGTAGTCGGGGTTCTTGACCCCGGTCGAGGCCCAGAGCGGACGCTGCGCGTGCGCACCGACGTCGCTCAGCTGCTTCCAGCGGTCGCTGGCCAGCACCTCCTCGTAGGCGGCGTAGGCGATCTGGGCGTTGGCGATGGCGGCCTTGCCCTTGAGCGCGGCGGCGTCGGTCGAGCCGCCCTCGGCCAGGGCGTCGAGCCGCTTGTCGACCTCGGCGTCGACCCGGGAGATGAAGAACGACGCGACCGACTGGATGCGCCCGAGGTCGAGCCCGTTGTCGCGGGCGGCCTCGAGTCCGCTGAGGTAGGCGTCCATGACCTCGCGGTAGCGCTCGACCGAGAAGATGAGTGTGACGTTGACGCTGATGCCCTGGGCGATCGCCGCGGTGATGGCGGGCAGTCCCTCCTTGGTGGCGGGGATCTTGATGAGCACGTTGGACTTGTCGACCGCGGCCCACAGCGCCTGCGCCGAGGCGATGGTGCCCTCGGTGTCGTTGGCCAGCGTGGGCTCGACCTCGATGGAGACCCGGCCGTCCTGGCCGGTGGAGTCGGCGATCGGCGCGAGCACGTCGCAGGCGTTGCGGACGTCCTGGGTGGTGAGCTCGAAGATGACCCGGTCGACGGGCTCGCTGTCGGCGACGAGCTGGCGCACCTGCTCGTCGTAGCGCTCGCCGTCGGCGATGGCGGCGGCGAAGATCGTCGGGTTGGTGGTCACCCCGACGACCGACTTGCTCTTGACGAGCTCGGCGAGGTTGCCGCTCTCGATGCGCTCACGCGACAGGTCGTCGAGCCAGATGCTGACGCCTGCGTCGGCGAGCGCCTTCAGTCGGTCGGTCATGGTGTCCTCCTGGGATCGGGATGTGATCGGGGGTGGGGGTGGGGCTGGGCGGTGCCGGGTGGATCTCAGCCGGCGGCCGCGATGCTGTCCTTGGCGGCCTGGGCCACCGTCTCGCCGGTGATGCCGTACTCCTGGTAGATGCGCTCGTAGTCGGCCGAGGCGCCGTAGCGGTCGATGGAGACGATGCGTCCGGCGTCGCCGACGTAGTCGCGCCAGCCCTGCTTGACGCCGGCCTCGACCGAGACCCGCGCCTTGACCGTGGGCGGCAGGACGGAGTCGCGGTAGGACTGGTCCTGCGCCTCGAACCACTCGAAGCACGGCATCGAGACGACCCGGGCGGCGATGCCGTCGGCGGCCAGGAGCTCGCGCGCCGCGACCGCCACCTGCACCTCGGAGCCGGTGCCCAGCAGGACGACGTCGGGCGTGCCCTCGCCGCCCACCAGGACGTAGCCGCCCTTGGCGACGTCGTCGGTGCCAGCCCAGCCGTCGACCCCGCGGGGGAAGACCGGCACGTTCTGGCGGGTCAGCGCGAGGGCGGCCGGGCGGTCGGTGTGCTGCAGGACGGCGTGCCAGGCGGCGGCGGTCTCGTTGGCGTCGGCGGGGCGTACGACGTCGAGCCCGGGCATCGCGCGCAGCGCGGCGAGGTGCTCGATCGGCTGGTGGGTCGGGCCGTCCTCGCCGAGGCCGATGGAGTCGTGGGTCCACACGTAGGTGACGGGCAGCCCGCTCAGCGCCGCGACGCGCACCGCGCCGCGCATGTAGTCGGAGAACGTGAGGAAGGTGCCGCCGAAGACCCGGGTGAGGGTGTCGGCCGCGATGCCGTTCATGATCGCGCCCATGCCGTGCTCGCGGATGCCGAAGTGGAGCACCCGACCCTGGTAGGGGTCGGAGGTCCACTGCTCGGTCTTGCGCGAGGTCGGGACGAACGAGGGCGCGTCCTCGATGGTCGTGTTGTTGGACCCGGCGAGGTCGGCCGAGCCGCCCCACAGCTCGGGCATCAGGCCGGCGACGGCGTTGATGACCTTGCCGGACGCCGAGCGGGTCGCGACGCCCTTGGCGTCGGCCTCCCAGGTCGGCAGGGCCTGCTCGAGGCCCTCGGGCAGGGCCCGGGCCTTGAGCCGGTGGAGCAGCTCGGCCTTGTCGGGGTTGGCGGCCGACCAGGCGGCGTAGCGCTCGTCCCAGGCGGCGCCCAGGGCGGCACCGCGCTCGCCGAGGGCACGCGTGTGGGCCAGCACCTCGGCCGGGACCGGGAACTTCTCCTTCGGGTCGAAGCCCAGGACGACCTTGGTGGCCTCGACCTCGGCGTCGCCCAGCGCGCTGCCGTGGGACTTCTCGGTGCCCTGGGCGTGGGGTGCGGGCCAGGCGATGACCGTGTTGAGCACGATCAGCGACGGCTGGTCGGTGACCTCGTCGGCCGCCATCACCGCGGCGTAGAGCTCGGGCACGTCCTCGACGTAGTCGGTACCGCCGTTGGTCCAGTCGACGACCTGCACGTGCCAGCCGTAGGCCTCGTAGCGCTTCGCGACGTCCTCGGTGAAGGCGATGTCGGTGTCGCCCTCGATCGAGATGCGGTTGCGGTCGTAGATCATCGTCAGGTTGCCGAGCTCCTGGGTGCCGGCGATCGAGCTGGCCTCACCGCTGACGCCCTCCTCGAGGTCGCCGTCGGAGCAGATCGCGAACACGCGGTGGTCGAAGAGGCTCTCGCCGGGGGCGGCGTCGGGGTCGAGCATCCCGTGGATGCGGCGCCCGGACATGGCCATGCCGACGGCGTTGGCCACACCCTGGCCGAGCGGGCCGGTGGTGACCTCGACGCCGGCGGTGTGGCCGAGCTCAGGGTGGCCGGGGGTCTTGGAGCCCCACGTGCGCAGCGCCTCGATGTCGCTGAGCTCGAGTCCGAAGCCGCCGAGGAACAACTGTGTGTAGAGAGTGATGCTGGAGTGGCCGCACGACAGCACGAACCGGTCACGGGCGATCCACTGAGGATCGGCGGGGTCGTGCCGCATCACCTTCTGGAAGAGCAGGTAGGCCGCCGGCGCCAGGGCCATCGCGGTGCCGGGGTGGCCGTTGCCGACCTTCTGGACGGCGTCCATGGCCAGCACCCTGGCGGTGTCGACCGCCTTCTGGTCGAGGGCGGTCCAGTCGAGTGCGGGGGTGGTGCTCACGGGTCTCCTCAGGAGGGCGGACATGACGTTCCTCGGGCAATGCCGAGCCTACCCACGCCGAGCGTTAGAGTGACACCGCCTCGTCAGGTGTGGGACGCGCCCGGTCCACCGAGCACAATGACCACAGCACGACCACGGCGAGACCACAGCGAGACACATCGAGCACTCCCTAGTACTGAGGACGTCCGTGACCTACGTCGGCGAGTCGCGACCTGCGGTTCAGCAGCCTGATCCCGAGCCCGGGCCGGTCGGCCTGAGGGACGTCGTGGCGGCCTACGTGGGCCTGACCAAGCCCCGGGTGATCGAGCTGCTGCTCCTCACCACCGTGCCGGTGATGTTCTTCGCCGAGCGCGGCGTGCCCGGGCTCGAGCTCGTCCTGGCCACCGTCGTGGGCGGTGCCCTGTCCGCCGGCTCGGCCTCGGCCTACAACTGCGTCTACGACCGCGACATCGACGAGCAGATGCGGCGCACCCGCCGCCGCGCGCTGCCGCGGCACGTGGTGACCCCGACGTCGGCGCTGGTCTTCGCGACCGTGCTCATGGTGGTCTCGACAGTGGTCCTGTGGGCGTTCGTCAACCCGCTGTCGGCCGTGCTCTCGGTCTCGGCCAATGCCTTCTACGTCTTCGGCTACACCATCCTGCTCAAGCGGCGCACGACCCAGAACATCGTCTGGGGCGGCATTGCCGGCTGCTTCCCGGCCCTGATCGGCTGGACCGCGGTCACCGGCGAGCTCTCGTGGGTGCCGATCGTGCTCTTCGCGGTGGTCTTCTTCTGGACCCCGCCGCACACCTGGGCCCTGGCGCTGCGCTACCGCGAGGACTACGCCAACGTCGACGTGCCGATGCTGCCGGTCGTGCGACCCGCCGCCGAGGTCGGCCGCCAGATCGTCCTCTACAGCTGGGTCATGGTCGCGACCTCGCTGCTGCTGTGGCCGGTGGCCGGTACCGGCTTCGTCTACCCGGCGGTCGCGGCCGTGCTGGGCGGGGTGTTCCTGGTGCAGGCCCACCGGATGTGGAGCCGGGCCCGCGGCACCGAGGACCTGTCGGTCATCCAGCCGATGCGGCTGTTCCACCACAGCAACCTCTACCTGTCGCTGCTCTTCGTCGCCGTCGCGCTCGACCCGCTGCTCTTCTGAGCCGGGAGGCCCCGGGCTAGTGGGGCGCGGGCACCGCTTCGAGCGGGTGGTCCGCCGACGTCGTACGGGCCGGCAGGGCACACGCGAGCAGCGCCCAGGTGACCGCGGCCGAGGTCAGGGACGCACCGAGCAGGTGGAAGCCCACCAGCACCTCGGGCAGGTCGGTGAAGTACTGGACGAACCCGATCGTGCCCTGGGCGAGCTCGACCGCGAGGAGCACGGTGACCGCGCGGCGCGCCGTACCGGCGGCGAGCAGGAGCCCGACGGTCAGGCCGACGAGCAGGAAGACCCCGTCGGCGTGCAGCTGGCTGACCTGGACCGGGTCGAGGCCGTTGCGCTCGGTCTTCGCGTCACCGGCGTGGGGCCCGGCGCCGGTCACGACGGTGCCGAGGTAGAGCACGGCCCAGGCCGTGGCGAACGTGAGCCAGGCGAGGGTCGGCACGCGTCCACGGGTCCACGGCGCGGGGTCGTCGACCGGGTCGTCGAGGCGACGCAGGAACAGGACGGCGACGCCGATCATCGCCATGGACAGCATCAGGTGGAGGGCGACGAGCCAGGAGTTGAGGTCGGTGAGGACGGTGATGCCGCCCAGCACCGCCTGGGCGGGTACGCCGAGCGCGAGGACGAGCGCGAGCCGGCGCAGCGAGCGGCGTCCGGTCTGCCACGCGGCCACGAAGGTCGCGATGGCGATCGCGGTCAGCACGAAGGTCAGCATCCGGTTGCCGAACTCGATGGCACCGTGGAGCCCGAGGTCGCCGTGGGCACGGAACGACTCGTCGGTGCACCGGGGCCAGGTCGGGCAGCCGAGGCCGGAGCCGGTCAGCCGCACGGCGCCGCCGGTGACGACGATGGCGATGTTGGCGACCAGTGACGCCCAGCCGAGAGGGCGCACGAGGCGCGCCAGGTCTACTCCCACGAGAAGGTCCTTGCGGTCAGGGTGGCGCCGACGGCGGTCCAGCCGGCCAGGACGAGCAGGTCGCGCCAGGCGACGTCGGCCGAGCCGAGGGCGGCGCGCATCGCCTCGCCCAGGGCGCCGGACGGCAGCCAGGTGACGACGTCGCCGAAGGAACCGTAGGCCGAGGCGGGCAGCACCACGGCGCCGCCGGCCATCAGCAGCAGGTAGACGAGGTTGGCAGCGGCGAGGGTGGCCTCGGCGCGCAGCGCGCCGGCCACGAACAGCCCGAGCGAGGCGAAGGCGGCGGTGCCGAGCACGACGGTGAGCAGGAGGCCGGCGACGGACACCGACGGCTCCCAGCCCAGGGCGAGGGCCACGGCGCCGATGACGAGGACCTGCAGGACCTCGACCGCCAGCAGGGCGAGCACCTTGCCGGACAGCAGGCCGGTCCGGGACAGCGGGGAGGTGCCCAGCCGCTTGATGACGCCGTAGCGACGCTCGAAGCCGGTCGCGATCGCCAGCGCCGTGAACGAGGTCGACATGACCGCCAGGGCCAGCACGCCGGGCGCGAACGTGTCGACGTCGTAGGACAGGTCGATCCGCTCGGCGCCGCGGACGCCGCCGATCAGCACGATCACGGGGATCACCACGGCCAGCAGCAGCTGCTCGCCGTTGCGCAGCATCAGGCGCGTCTCCATGGAGGCCTGCGCGAGGACCTGGCGCAGCACGGGGGCCGCGCCGGGCGCGGGGGTGAAGGTGCTCACGGCGTGGCTCCGTGGACGGGCAGGGGTGCGGCGGACGTGGTGAGCTCGAGGAAGACGTCCTCGAGGTTGCGCTGGCCCAGCGTCAGCGACTCGGGCAGCACGCGGTTGTCCTCGCACCAGCGCGAGACCTTGGCCAGCGTCGAGGCGTCGGCCGGGCCGGTGACCAGCAGGCTGACGGGGTCGAGCTGGGTGACCTCGGTGCCTGGCCCGAGGGTCACCGCGAGGGACGCGGGGGACTCGGGCGGGAACGGCTCGGTGACGACCAGCCGGATGGTTGCCACGGAGCCACCGCGGGTCAGCTCGAGGGGGCTGCCCGAGGCGACCAGCGTGCCCTTGTCGAGGATGTGGACCCGGTCGGCCAGCCGCTCGGCCTCGTCCATGTAGTGGGTGGTCAGCACGACCGTCACGCCGTCGGTGCGCAGCTCCTCGAGCAGCTCCCAGACGTCGCGGCGCACGGCGGGGTCGAGCCCGGCGGTCGGCTCGTCGACGAAGACGAGCTCGGGGCGCCCGACGATCGCCATCGCGAGCCCGAGCCGCTGCTGCTGGCCACCCGAGAGCCGGCGGTACGTCGTACGGCCGCAGTCGGCCAGGCCGAGCCGCTCCACGAGCAGCTCGACGGGGACCGGGTGGGCGTGCAGACGGGAGACGTGACGCAGCATCTCGACCGCGCGGACGCCGCCCCAGGCTCCGCCGCCCTGCAGCATCACGCCGATGCGCGGCAGCAGCCGGCGGCGGTCGCGGACCGGGTCGAGCCCGAGCACCCGCACCGAGCCCTGCTGCGGGCGGCGGTAGCCCTCGCAGGTCTCGAGGGTGGTGGTCTTGCCGGCGCCGTTGGGGCCCAGGACCGCGGTGATGGTGTGGGGCTCGACGCCGAGGCTGAGCCCGTCGACGGCCACCTTGTCGCCGTAGCGCATCACCAGGCCGTCGACGACGACGGCGGGATCGGTGGGCACCTCCAAAGTGTAGAGAGGCATGGGGTTATCCCTTGGCATCGGGCCGAGCCGTTGCCACGCGTCGACGCGGACCCGAAGGTGGAGTCATGTGCGACGCCACCGCGACCCCACCGCCCCCGGCCGCCCTCCACCGACGCGGCCTGATGCGGGCCGTCGTCGCGATCGCTGGCGTCGGGCTCGCCGTCCGGGCAGTGAGCGGGGGAGCCGCGCAGGCCGCGGACGTCTACCACCCGTTCACCGGCTACCCCGTGACGCAGACCTGGGCCGAGCACCGGGCCAACGGGTCGCTGGGCGGCATCGACTTCGCCATGGCCGTCGGCACCGCCCTCCCGGCGGCCGGGGCCGGCACGATCACCAACATCCCCGACAACGGCACGGGCGGTCACACCGTGACCATCACCCATGCCGACGGCTGGAAGACCCAGTACATGCACCTGTCGTCCTTCTCATGCGCCGACGGGGAGTCCGTGGCCCAGGGGGCGACTGTCGGCCTGTCGGGCGGCGCCGCCGGGGCGCCCGGCTCGGGCAGCTCGACCGGCCCGCACGTGCACTGGCACATGACCAGCCCGGGCGGCACGCGCACCGACCCGCTGACCCAGGTCGGCTCCGGCTCCGGTGGGGGCGGGCTGGCCAAGACGACCACCAGCGAGACCGGTGAGCCCGGCCCGGTCTTCTGGAGCCGCGTCCAGAACGCGATGCGCATCGAGGAGGGCTACGACGGCCCGATCGACGGCGTCCCGGGGACCAACACCTACGCGGCCCTGCAGCGCTACCTGGCCGCCCATCACGGCTACACCGGGCCCGCGGACGGCGACCTCGGCACCAACTCCTACGTCGCGCTCCAACGCCTGGCCGCCGCCCACGGCTACACCGGCCCTGTCGACGGCGCGATGGGTCCGAACTCGTGGCGCGGCGTCGCCCGTTGGGTCAACGCCGACGCCTACGACTGACGTCCCTACGATGACTGCGTGACCGACTGGCTGACCGCGACGCTCCTCGTCGTCGCTGCCGCGGCCGGGATCGTCGTCGCGGTCCTGCTGGCTCGCGACGAGCCGGCCCAGGACCGCACCTTCGTGCTGCTCGGGGTCGTCGAGGTCGTGGTGCTCGTCCAGCTCGTCTACGGCGTCGTCGCGCTGAGCGGCACCGATCGCGACGTGTCGGGCGTGCTCTTCGTGAGCTACCTGGTCGGCAACCTGCTCGCGCTGCCGATCGGGGTGTTCTGGTCGCTCGCCGAGCGCACCCGCGCCGGCACCGCCGTGCTCCTGGTCGCGATCCTCACCGTGGTCGCACTCCAGCTGCGCCTCGAGACGATCTGGGGTGGGGTGGCGTGAGCGAGCGGGTGGAGCTCTCGTCGGGGCCCGGGCGGGTCCTGGTCTTCGTCTACGGCGTGTTCGCGGTGGCGGCGACCGGTCGCTCGCTGGTCCAGCTGGGCACCGACGCGGGCAAGGCCCCGTTCGCCTATTCGCTGTCGCTGGTCGCGGCCGTCATCTACCTCGTCGCGACCACCTGCCTGCTGCTCGGCGGTCGGCGCGCCTGGACGGTCGCGGTGGTCTCCTGCGTCGTCGAGCTGCTCGGCGTGCTCACGATCGGCGTGCTGTCCTACGTCGACACCGAGCTGTTCCCCGACAAGACCGTCTGGTCCCACTTCGGACAGGGCTACGGCTTTCTGCCGCTGGTGCTGCCGTTCCTCGGGCTGGCGTGGCTGCGGGCCACCCGTGCGCCACGTCACTAAGGGCAACCTTGCTTGAAGTGCCGCGATCAATATAGGCACACTGGCGTTGTGGAATTCACCGGGACGGACGTGACGACGCGCCAGCGCGTCGCCCGGTCGATCCTCGTCGATGGCGCCTCGACCGCCGCGGCGCTGGCGGTGCGGCTCGACCTGACGCCGGCCGCCGTACGCCGTCACCTCGACCAGCTCCTCGAGGAGGGCCACGTGCTCGCGCGTGACGCCCGCCAGACCGGCAGCCGCGGCCGCGGCCGTCCCGCCAAGGAGTTTGTGCTCACCGAGACCGGGCGCGACCTCTTCGACCAGCAGTACGACGACCTGGCGCTCGACGCGCTCAGGTTCCTCGACGAGACCGGCGGCGACCCGGCCGTGCGGGCGTTCGCGAAGCGCCGCGCGGCGTTCGTCGAGGACCGGTTCGGCACCGTCATGGCCGAGCGCCCCGACCTCGGACCGGCACAGGTGCTGGCCCAGGTGTTCTCCGACGAGGGCTACGCGGCCACGGTGCGCACCTCACCGGCGGGGGAGCAGCTGTGCCAGCAGCACTGCCCCGTGTCCCACGTCGCCCACGAGTTCCCCCAGCTGTGCGAGGAGGAGACCGCGGCGATCAGCCGCGTGCTCGACCGCCACGTGCAGCGCCTGGCCACCATCGCCCACGGCGACGGCGTCTGCACCACCTGCATCCCCGATGCCGTCTCGACAAGCCCGACCACCGACGCAGGCTCGACCACCGACACAAGGAAGGTCACCACATGACCTCGATCGAAGACCTCAACCCCGAGCTCAAGGGCATCGGCCGCTACGACTTCGGCTGGGCCGACACCGACGTGGCCGGAGCCGGGGCCCAGCGCGGGCTCAGCGAGGACGTCGTGCGCAACATCTCGGCGCTCAAGAACGAGCCGCAGTGGATGCTCGACCAGCGCCTCAAGGGCCTCAAGCTCTTCCACCGCAAGCCCATGCCGACCTGGGGCTCCGACCTCGGCGGCATCGACTTCGACAACATCAAGTACTTCGTGCGCTCCTCGGAGAAGCAGGCCGCGACGTGGGACGATCTCCCCGAGGAGATCAAGAACACCTACGACAAGCTCGGCATCCCCGAGGCCGAGAAGCAGCGCCTCGTGTCCGGCGTCGCCGCGCAGTACGAGTCCGAGGTCGTCTACCACTCGATCCGCGAGGACCTCGAGGAGCAGGGCGTGCTCTTCCTCGACACCGACACCGCGCTGCGCGAGCAGCCCGAGCTGTTCCGCGAGTACTTCGGCACCGTCATCCCCGTCGGTGACAACAAGTTCTCCGCGCTCAACACCTCGGTGTGGTCCGGTGGCTCGTTCATCTACGTGCCCAAGGGCGTCCACGTCGACATCCCGCTGCAGGCCTACTTCCGGATCAACACCGAGAACATGGGTCAGTTCGAGCGCACCCTGATCATCGTCGACGAGGACGCCTACGTGCACTACGTCGAGGGCTGCACCGCGCCGATCTACTCGTCCGACTCGCTGCACTCCGCGGTCGTCGAGATCATCGTCAAGAAGGGCGGCCGCTGCCGCTACACGACCATCCAGAACTGGTCCAACAACGTCTACAACCTCGTCACCAAGCGCGCGACCTGCGAGGCCGGCGCGACGATGGAGTGGGTCGACGGCAACATCGGCTCCAAGGTGACGATGAAGTACCCCGCCATCTACCTGATGGGCGAGCACGCCAAGGGCGAGACGCTCTCGATCGCGTTCGCCGGCGAGGGCCAGCACCAGGACGCCGGCGCCAAGATGGTCCACGCCGCGCCCAACACCTCGTCCTCGATCCTGTCGAAGTCGGTGGCCCGCGGCGGCGGCCGCACCTCCTACCGCGGCCTGATCCAGGTCAACGAGGGCGCGCACGGCTCGAAGTCCAACGTGCTCTGCGACGCGCTGCTCGTCGACCAGATCTCGCGCTCCGACACCTACCCCTACGTCGACATCCGCGAGGACGACGTCTCGATGGGCCACGAGGCCTCGGTCTCCAAGGTCAGCGACGACCAGCTCTTCTACCTGATGTCGCGCGGCATGGAGCAGGACGAGGCCATGGCGATGATCGTGCGCGGCTTCGTCGAGCCGATCGCCAAGGAGCTCCCCATGGAGTACGCCCTCGAGCTCAACCGGCTCATCGAGCTGCAGATGGAAGGCGCGGTCGGCTAGCACCGACCGACCCCACCCACCTCGTCGGTCGAGCTTGTCGAGACCACCCAACGCTAGGAAGACAAACGCAGTGACTGTGACCGATGCTGCCCGCGAGAGCGTGGCGTCGAGCCTGGAGCAGAAGGACGGACACCTGTCCTTCTCGCACCTCAACCCGCCGCCGTCCTACGACCTCGGTGACCACCCCCTGCCCACCGGGCGTGAGGAGGTCTGGCGCTTCACCCCGCTCAAGCGACTTCGCGGCCTGCTCGACGGCACCCCGTCGGACGCCCACCTCACCTGGGACACCGCGCTGCCCGCGGGCGTCACGCTCAGCGAGATCTCGGCCGAGCAGGCGCGTGAGCTCGGCGAGCTCGCGCCCAACGACCGGCCCTCGGCCCTGGCCGTCTCGCTGGGCGGTGGCGCGATGCTCCTCGACGTACCCGCCGACGTCGAGCTCGACGAGCCCGTCGTCCTGCGGCTGCACGGCGAGAGCGTCGACGACCTCGTCTACGGGCACCTGGTGCTGCGCGTCGGACGCTTCTCCAAGGCCACGATCGTGCTGGTCCACTCCGGCAGCGCGCGCTACACCGCGACCACCTCGGTGCTCGTCGGCGACGGCGCGCAGGTCAACGTCGTCTCGCTCCAGGACTGGGACGACGACGCCGTGCACCTGGGGCGCGACGCCATCCTCGTGGGGCGCGACGCCACCGTGCGGCACACCTCGGTGTCCTTCGGCGGCAACGTCGTGCGCATGCACGCCAACGTCGAGTACGCCGCCCCCGGCGGCTCGGCCGAGCTGCTCGGCCTCTACTTCGCCGACGCCGGCCAGCACCTCGAGCACCGGCTCTTCGCCGACCACAACCAGCCCCGCACCAAGAGCAACGTCCTCTACAAGGGCGCGCTCCAGGGGCAGGGCGCCCACACGGTGTGGATCGGCAACGTGCTCATCCGCCAGGTCGCCGAGGGCATCGAGACCTACGAGGAGAACCGCAACCTGGTGCTCACCGACGGCTGCCAGGCCGACTCGGTGCCCAACCTCGAGATCGAGACCGGTGAGATCGAGGGTGCCGGTCACGCCTCGGCCACCGCGCGCTTCGACGACGAGCAGCTGTTCTACCTGCGCTCGCGCGGCGTCTCCGAGAAGGAGGCCCGTCGACTGGTGCTGCACGGCTTCTTCCAGGACCTCATCCGCAAGGTCGGCGTCCCGGAGATCGAGGAGCGGCTGACGTCCACCGTCGAGGCCGAGCTCGCCAAGAACGTCCTGAAGGACCTCGGGTAGTGGCCTTCCTGCTCGCGTGCGCGCCGTCCGACGTCCCTGCCGACGAGGCCCTCGGGGTCTCCCTCGGCGAGCTCGACGTCGCCATCGCCCGCGACGGCGACCAGTTCTACGCCCTGCAGGACCTCTGCAGCCACGCCTCGGTCTCCCTCAGCGAGGGCGAGGTCGAGGACTGCGCGATCGAGTGCTGGCTGCACGGCTCCCGCTTCGACCTCCGCACGGGCAAGCCGACCGGCCTGCCCGCCACCGAACCCGTCGCGACCTTCCCTGTCGAGGTCCGCGACGACGGTGTCTACGTCGACACCGCCACCACCCTGAACGGAGTTGTTCCCGCATGAGCACGCTGGAGATCAAGGACCTGCACGTCTCGGTCACGACCGACGACGGCCCCAAGGAGATCCTCAAGGGCGTCACGCTGACCATCAAGGACGGCGAGACCCACGCGATCATGGGGCCCAACGGCTCCGGGAAGTCCACGTTGGCCTACTCGATCGCGGGCCACCCCAAGTACGACGTCACCGGGGGCACCGTCACGCTCGACGGCGCAGACGTGCTGGCCATGACGGTCGACGAGCGCGCGCGGGCCGGGATGTTCCTGGCCATGCAGTACCCCGTCGAGGTCCCCGGCGTGTCGGTGTCCAACTTCCTGCGCACGGCCAAGACGGCCATCGACGGCGAGGCCCCCAAGCTCCGCACCTGGGTCAAGGACGTCAACAAGGCGCTCGGCGACCTCGACCTCGACCCGACCTTCGGGCAGCGCTCGGTCAACGAGGGGTTCTCCGGCGGCGAGAAGAAGCGGCACGAGATCGCCCAGCTCGAGCTGCTCGACCCCAAGGTCGCGATCCTCGACGAGACCGACTCCGGCCTCGACATCGACGCGCTCAAGGTCGTCTCCGAGGGGGTCAACCGGTTCCGTGCCCGCGAGGGCAAGGGTCTGCTGCTCATCACCCACTACACCCGCATCCTGCGCTACATCGAGCCCGACCACGTGCACGTGTTCGTGGCCGGCCGGGTGGCCGAGTCCGGTGGCCCCGAGCTGGCCGAGGAGCTCGAGGCCAACGGCTACGAGCGCTTCCTCACGGCTGCGCCGGCGACGGTCTGACATGACGACGCTGTCGACGCACCACGCCGCCCTCGTGGGCCTGCTCCCCGAGCTGGAGATGGTCCGTGCGGACTTCCCCATCCTCGAGCGGACGGTCGCCAACGGGTTGCCGCTGGTCTACCTCGACAGCGCCAACACCTCGCAGAAGCCGCAGGTCGTCATCGACGCGATGGTCGACCACCTCGAGCGCCACAACGCCAACATCGCCCGCGCCATGCACACGCTGGGTGCGGAGTCGACCGAGGCGTTCGAGGCGGCCCGCGACAAGGTCGCGGCCTTCCTCGGCGCACCGAGCCGCGACGAGGTGATCTTCACCAAGAACGCCTCCGAGGCGCTCAACCTGGTCGCCCACACGCTGGCCTGGAAGGGCCCGCGGCAGGTCGGGCCGGGTGACGAGATCGTGATCACCGAGATGGAGCACCACTCCAACATCGTGCCGTGGCAGCTGCTCACCGAGCGCACCGGCGCGACCCTGCGGTGGTTCGGGCTGACCGACGACGGCCACCTCGACCTGTCCGGCATCGACTCGCTGATCACCGAGCGGACCAAGGTCGTCTCCTTCACGTGGGTCTCCAACATGCTCGGCACCATCAACCCGGTCGCCGAGCTGACCCGTCGCGCCCACGAGGTCGGGGCGATCGTCGTCGTCGACGCCTCCCAGGCCGCACCCCAGCTGCCGATCGACCTGGCCGCGATGGCGCCCGAGGAGCGTCCCGACGTCGTGGTGTTCACCGGCCACAAGGTCGTGGGCCCCACCGGCATCGGCGTGCTCTGGGGCCGCGCCGGGCTCCTGGCCGAGCTGCCGCCGTTCCTCGGGGGAGGCGAGATGATCGAGACCGTGACGATGGCGCGCTCGACGTACGCCCCGATCCCGCACAAGTTCGAGGCCGGCACCCCGCCGATCGTCGAGGCCGTCGGTCTCGGCGCGGCGGTCGACTACCTCGGACACCTGGGCCTCGACGTCGTGCGCGACCACGAGCACGCCATCACCGCCTATGCCCTCGAGGGGCTGGCCACGGTCCCCGGTCTCACGGTCGTCGGGCCGCTCGACGCTGCGCAGCGCGGGGGAGCGATCTCGTTCGAGATCGACGGCGTCCACCCCCACGACGTGGCGCAGGTCCTCGACTCGCGCGGCATCGCCGTACGCGCCGGGCACCACTGCGCCAAGCCGGCCCACGCCCGTTTCGGTGTGCAGAGCACGACGCGCATGTCGTCCTACCTCTACACGACGCCCGGGGAGATCGACGCCCTGGTCGAGGCGCTGGAATACACCCGCTCCTACTTCAAGTTGGATTGAGCGATGTCCGAACTCGATGCGCTCTACCAGGAGATCATCCTGGACCACTACAAGAACCCCCACCACGCCGGTCTGCGCGACCCCTTCGAGGCCGAGGTGCACCACGTCAACCCGACCTGCGGCGACGAGGTGACCCTGCGGGTCCACGTCGCCGACGGCGTCGTCTCCGACGTGTCCTACGACGCGGTGGGCTGCTCGATCTCGCAGGCCTCCGCCTCGGTGATGGCCGACCTGGTGATCGGCAAGCCCGTCGACCAGGCCATGGCCATCCACGAGAGCTTCCTCACCCTGATGCAGGGCAAGGGCCAGGTCGTGCCCGACGAGGACGTCCTCGAGGACGGCATCGCCTTCGCCGGCGTCGCCAAGTTCCCCGCGCGCGTGAAGTGCGCACTACTGTCGTGGATGGCCTGGAAAGACGCCACCGCCCAATCCCTGGAGTCCCCGTCATGACTGCCCTTCCCGATCACTCCGACCTGCCCGACGTCCCCGAGGCGACCGGCAGCGTCCCGCCCGTCCCGTCGGGTGGTGGCACCGCCACCGTCACCAAGGACGACGTCACCGAGGCGATGAAGGACGTCGTCGACCCCGAGCTCGGCATCAACGTCGTCGACCTCGGCCTGGTCTACGACCTGCACCTCGACGACAGCTCCAACCTGGTCATCGACATGACGCTCACCTCCGCGGCCTGCCCGCTGACCGACGTCATCCAGGACCAGACCAACGCCGCCCTCGAGGGCCTGGTCAACGACGTCGCCATCAACTGGGTCTGGATGCCGCCGTGGGGTCCCGACAAGATCACCGACGACGGTCGCGAGCAGCTGCGCGCGCTGGGCTTCAACGTCTGAGCCGAGGCTCCACGAGCGCAGCGAGTGGAGGCTCGACGCGAAGAGATCGAGGGAGCCTCGCGGCTGAGCCTGCGAAGCCGCGACAGGCGGCTCGAGATCTGCCGCAGGGACAGGTCGAGCCGAGCGGTAGCTGCGGGGAGTGAGTAGGTTCGTCTGGTGCCCCTCGTCCTCGTGCCCACCGCTCGCTGGGCGCGCTGGGTCGAGAACTTCGAGCGCAGCCACGGCCCCACGTCGTACGCCGTCGCGGGCGGCGCACTGACCGGCGCGGCCGACGACGCCTCCACCCTCACCGCCCGCCTGCCGTTCGGGGCGTCGTACGACGGGGAGGCGGCGGCCGATGCGCTGGCCGCCGCGGCGAGCACGCCGGACGACTGGGGCGTGCTGCTGGTGCGCAAGGGCGGGTTCGCGATGGCGCGGCTCGCCGGGACGAGCCTGGGGGAGTCCAAGACCGGGCGGCGCCACGTGCAGGGGCGCACCAAGGCCGGGGGACAGTCGCAGCAGCGGTTCGCGCGACGCCGCGACAACCAGGCGCGCCAGGCCTACGAGGCCGCCGCCGACCATGCGGCCCGGATCCTCGGCGGGCTGCGCGGCCCGCTGGTCACCGGAGGGGACCACGGCGCGGTCGAGGAGGTCCTCGAAGACCCGCGGCTGCGGGGCGTCGTCCCGGTGCCGCCCTGGCTCGCCGTCCCCGACCCGCGGCGCGGCGTGCTCGAGCAGGCCGTCGCCGACGCCCAGGCCCTCCAGGTCGAGGTCGTCAACGCGTGACCCGCGTCCTGGTCATCGCCGACACGCACCTGCCCAAGCGGGCCCGCGACCTGCCCGCCGAGGTGTGGGAGCAGGTCGACGAGGCCGACGTCGTCGTGCACGCCGGCGACTGGGTCGACCTGGCCACGCTCGACCGCCTCGAGGAGCGCGCCACCCGGGTCGTCGGCGTGGTCGGCAACAACGACGGCCCCGACCTGCGGGCCCGGCTGCCCGAGGTCGCGACGGTCGAGCTCGGGGGCGTCCGGTTCGCCGTCGTGCACGAGACCGGCGGTCGGCAGGGGCGCGAGCAGCGCTGCGAGGCGGCGTACCCCGAGGCCGACGTGCTGCTCTTCGGCCACAGCCACATCCCGTGGGACACCACGACCCCGCGCGGGCTGCGGCTGCTCAACCCGGGGTCGCCGACCGACCGACGGCGCCAGCCGCACTGCACCTACCTGACGCTCACCGCGCACGACGCCGCGCTGAGCGACGTCCGGCTCCACCGTCTGGCACCCCGGGTCCAGTAGCGTCCGGGGCATGTGGGAGCCCGACCCGGGGTGGCACGCCCTGCCCCGAGGGGCCGGTGTGTCCACCGTCGGCGTGTGGCGGACGTCGTACGGCGACCAGCCCGTGGTCGTCAAACGGCTCGGCGCACCGGCACGAGACGACCCGGCCGAGCTGTCGGACCGCACGCACGTCGCCTACTGGCGGCGCGAGGCCGACGTGCTCGACACCGGGATCGCCCTGTCCACCGCGGGGCTGCGCGCGGTGAGCGCCGCGGTCGACGAGGACGACACCGGCATCACCATCACCCGCGAGTGGGTCGAGGACGCCGCGCTCAGCGGGCTGTTCGTGGCCGTGGCACTCGGCCGGTTCGCAGGCAGCGACCTCGCGCGGCCCCGCTTCCTCACCACCGACCAGCTACGGCGGCGCCTGGCCCGTACCCAGCACCTCGCGGGCGGATGGCCGACCCTGGCCCGCACCACCGCAGCCGACGTCGCCGACCACCTGTGGAGCCGGCGCGAGGAGTTCCTGTCGCTGCTCGACGCCCTGCCGCAGGTGCCGCAGCACGGCGACCCGTCGCACGACAACGTGCCCGGCCGGTCCGGCGACGAGGCGGTCGCCATCGACTGGGCGACCCTCGGGGTCGGACCCGTCGGCGGCGACCTCGGCTACTTCTCGCTCTCGACCCGCGAGGAGTTCGAGCCGCTCCTCGACGCCTACCTGATGGGCCTGCCCGACGGTGTCGCCGCGCCCGACGACGTCCTGCTCGGGGCCCGGATCACGGCTGTCTTCACGGCGTTCGGCCGGGCCGAGTGGGCGCTGGCCCGTGTTGCCGGGGGTGAGGGGGCGCTGGCTGGCAAGTACCGGCACCCGTCCGTGGCGCCGTACCTGCGGGCGCTGCAGCGCCAGTCGGCCCACGTCGAGGCGTTGCTCGGCTGGTAGGCCTCGCCCGGGCGCCGTGAATCCGAGCGCGGTGGACAGTGCGGGAGGTCTACAGCGACGTCGCCGCGAACGTGTCGCAGTCCTGGAGCGATCCGCCGTCGTAGCCGACCTTGAACCACCGCACGCGCTGCTCGGAGGACCCATGGGTCCACCCCTCCCGGTCCACGCGGCCGCTCGTGGTCTTCTGGATCTGGTCGTCCCCGACCGTCTTGGCCGCACTGACGGCCTCGTCGATGTCAGCGCCGTCGATCGACTCGAAGATCCGGGTGCCGGACTCGTCGGTGGTGGTCGCGGCGCCGCGCGTCCACATCCCCGCGTAGCAGTCGGCCTGCAGCTCGAGCCGCACGGCGTCGCTGTCCGCACCCTGCTGCGAGCGCACTCGCGACATCGTGCCCAGCAGGTTCTGGATGTGGTGGCCGTACTCGTGGGCCAGGACGTACGGCTCCACGAAGTCGCCGCCGGTCCCGCCCAGCTGGTCCTCCAGGACGGTCTCGAAGAACGTGGAGTCCAGATAGATGACGCGGTCACCCGGGCAGTAGAAGGGACCTGTCGCAGCGCTCGCCGCACCACAACCGCCCGTCGTGACGCTGTCGGTGAACGTGACGACCTCGGTGGGCGCGAACTCCGTCCTCGCCTGCTCCGGCAGAGCACCGCTCCAGTAGCTGCGGAGCGAGACCTCCACGGCCCGGCGTGCACAGTCGGACGACTCGTTGGCGTCCGCCCCGGTCTGGCACTCGGCGTATCGATCCGAGTCGGTCGCCGGGCCGTTCGTCTGGGCGCCGTTGTCGGAGAAGACCTGGATGGCGATGAAGACGATCACGATGATCGTGCCGATCACGCCACCGCCGCCCGCAACCCCACCCGGGAGTGACATCCCGCCGCCGCGGCCTCCACCGCCCGAGCCACGTCCGGCATCGCCGACCCGGCCGGTGTCCAGGCGGGCCTTGGGGTTGAAGCGCATGGCCCGCAATCTAGGCCATGTGTGCCGTGCCTCTCACCCTGCGACGGGCCCACGATGGGGTGAGAGCGCCGCTGGCTCCTTAGACTCGACGCACCATGATCAGCGCACACCAGCTCGAGGTCCGGGCCGGTGCCCGGCTCCTGATGGCCGACGTCACCTTCCGGGTCGCCGCCGGCGACAAGGTCGGACTCGTCGGTCGCAACGGCGCCGGCAAGACGACGCTCACCAAGATCCTCTCCGGCGAGGCCCAGCCCGCTGCCGGGTCGGTGACGCGCACCGGCGAGGTCGGCTACCTGCCGCAGGACCCCCGCACTGGTGACCCCGAGGTCATCGCCCGCGAGCGCATCCTGTCGGCCCGCGGCCTCGACGACGTCGTACGCCGGATGCGCGAGGCCGAGGAGCTGATGGGGTCCGAGGACCCCAAGCAGCGCGAGAAGGGCATGAAGCGCTACACCCGCGCCACCGACGAGATGCAGGCCGGCGGTGGCTACGCGGCCGAGTCCGAGGCCGCCACGATCGCGGCGTCGCTCGGCATCGAGGAGCGCATCCTCAGCCAGCCGCTCAAGACGCTCTCGGGCGGCCAGCGCCGCCGGGTCGAGCTGGCCCGCATCCTGTTCTCCGACGCCGAGGTGCTGATCCTCGACGAGCCGACCAACCACCTCGACGCCGACTCGATCGTGTGGCTGCGCGACTTCCTCAAGCAGCACCGCGGCGGGTTCATCGTGATCAGCCACGACAACGCGCTGCTCGAGGAGACCGTCAACAAGGTCTTCCATCTCGACGCCAACCGCGGGGTCATCGACCTCTACAACATGGGCTGGAAGCTCTACCTGACCCAGCGCGAGACCGACGAGAAGCGCCGCAAGCGTGAGCGGTCCAACGCCGAGAACAAGGCCAAGACGCTCACCGACCAGGCCAACCGGATGCGAGCCAAGGCCTCGAAGGCCGTGGCCGCCCAGTCGATGCTCAAGCGCGCCGACAAGATCATGGCGGGCCTGGAGGGCGAGCGTGCGGCCGACAAGGTCGCCAAGATCAAGTTCCCCTCGCCGGCCCCGTGCGGCAAGACCCCGCTCACGGCCAAGGAGCTGTCGAAGTCCTACGGCTCGCTCGAGGTGTTCACCGACGTCGACCTGGCCATCGACCGCGGCTCGCGGGTCGTCATCCTCGGCCTCAACGGGGCCGGCAAGACCACGCTGCTGCGCATCCTGGGCGGCGTCGACCAGTCCGACACCGGCGAGGTCGTCCCCGGCCACGGGCTCAAGCTGGGCTACTACGCCCAGGAGCACGAGACCCTCGACACCTCCCGCACGGTGCTCGAGAACATGCAGACCGCCGCCCCGCAGCTCACCGACACCGAGGCGCGATCGGTCCTCGGCTCGTTCCTGTTCTCCGGCGACGACGCGGCCAAGCCCGCCTCGGTGCTCTCCGGCGGCGAGAAGACCCGCCTGGCCCTGGCCTCGCTCGTCGTCTCGAGCGCCAACGTGCTGCTCCTCGACGAGCCCACCAACAACCTCGACCCGGCCTCCCGCGAGGAGGTGCTGGCCGCCATCCGCACCTACGAGGGCGCCATCATCCTGGTCACCCACGACGAGGGCGCCGTCCGCGCGCTCGAGCCCGACCGGGTGCTGCTCCTCCCCGACGGCGACGAGGACCTCTGGAACGAGAGCTACGCCGACCTGGTGTCGCTGGCGTAGCCGGTGCGGCACGCGTTGGGAGATTCACCGCCTAGGTGGTGAAACTCCCGCCGCTATGACGAAGTTTCGTAGCAGAGCCACGAGATTCACCACCTCAGCGGTGAATTTCCCAACGGGTGTCACGGCAGGAACAACCCCGCGTCCCCGAACTCGTGCCACAGGTAGCCGCCTGCCACCGCCTCGTCGTACGCCGCTTGCGTGAGGTCGCGACCGGCCACGGCCTCGACCAGCAGCAGGTGCGAGGCGGCCGGGTCGTGCCAGCCGGTGACCAGGCCGGTGACGACGCGTGGCGGGTCGGCGGGGGTGACCACCTGCTCGGTCCACCCGGCCCGGGCGACCACCCGGCCGTCGGGGGCGACAGCCGACTCCAGGGCCCGCGTCACCGTCGTGCCGACGGCGACCACGCGCCCGCCGCCGGCCCGGACCGCGTTGACGACGCGCGCCGTGGTGTCGGTGACCTCGAAGCGCTCGGGCTGGGGTGCCTCGCCGGCCTCCTGCGAGGAGACCCCGGTGTGCAGCGTGACCGGGGCGACGCCGATGCCGCGGGAGACCAGACGGGTGACGAGGTCGGGGGTGAACGGCCGGGCCGCCGACGGCATCTCGGCCGAGCCGGGACGCACCCCGAAGATGGTCTGGTAGTCCACCAGTGGATAGGTGCGGTCCAGGTAGCCGTAGGAGATGGGGCGTCCGTGCCGCGCCATCGTCCGGGCCAGGTCGCCGGTGACCCGCGCCCGCCACAGCCGGTTGCCGTCGCGGGCGGGCGACGAGCCGTCGCGCGGGTGGGCCTCGAGGAGGTCGAGGGTCGCCCCCGACAGCGTCAGCCGGTCGCCTGGCTGGGCGTCGAGCACGGGTAGGGCGGCGGCGGGTGCGGTGCGCACCTCGATCACCCACGTGCCGTCGTCGAGCGGCGCGGCCGCGTGCACCACCACGGCGCCGTGCCGCGTCGAGCGGGCGTCGGCCTGCCCGGCCACGGTGGCGCTGTCGTTGACGACGACGAGGTCGCCGGCATGGAGGTGGTCGGCCAGGTCGTGGAACGCGGCGTGGGTCACCCCGGTGGGCCGGGCGACGAGGAGCCGGGTCGCGTCGCGCCGGGAGCCGCGGGCCTCGGCGGGGGCCGGCGCGAAGGCCGGGGCGGTGAAGGTGGTCGTCGGGACCTCGGTCAGCGTCGTCACGCCGGGGCCCCGACGACCCTGGGAAGCTCGGCGTACGCGGCCGCCCTGTAGCGGCCTGACGGCGGCCGCGCGGCCAGCAGCGCCCGCAGTGCCGGCACCACCGACGCGGGCTCCGGCCGGTCGGAGATGTCCTCGTCGGGGAAGGCGTCCTGGTGCATCGCCGTCCGCATGTCGCCGGGGTCGACGGCGTACGTCGTCACCCCCTCCTCGACGCCCATCGTCAGGACCAGGCGGTCGAGCGCGGCCTTGCCGGCGGCGTACGGTCCCCAGGTCTCGTAGTGCTCGACGGCGGCGTCGCTGGACAGCGCGACGACGACGCCGCCGGCGGCACGAAGCTGGGGGAGCACCAGCGCGGTCAGCGCGACCGGTGCGGCGGCGTCGACCAGCCAGGTCTCGAGCAGGTCGTCGGTCGTCGTCTCGCGCAGCGGCCGGAGGGGGAGCGGACCCAGGGTGCTGGCGTTGTGGACGAGGAGGTCGAGCCGGCCCAGCCATCCGACCTCGCGGGCCAGGTCGGCGCGGTGGGCCGGGTCGGCGACGTCGCCGGCCACGGGTACGACGGCCTCGAGCCCCGCCACCGCGGCGGCGAGGCGCGCCGGGTCGCGGCCGTCGGTGACGACGGTCCAACCTTCCCGGCTGAGGGAGTGGACGAGCGCGCGGCCGAGTCCGGCCGAGCCTCCGGTGATGAGTGCGACGGGCATACCGTCCTCCTGCGTGGTGGGTGTCGTGGGGGGTGCGGACACCACCGTGCAACCTCAAGCGAGGTTGAGGTCAAGGACTGTCGGAGCCGGTCCCTAGACTCACCGCATGACCAGCACCATCACCGCCGACCAGCTCGCCGCCGGCCGACTCCGCTACGAGGTCGAGGGCGGCGTCGCCACCATCACCCTCGACAAGCCCGAGGCCCGCAACGCCCAGACCCCGACCATGTGGCGCACCCTCGCCGCCGTCGGCGAGCAGCTGCCCGACGACGTCCGCGTGGTCGTCCTGCGCGGCGCGGGCGCGACGTTCTCGGCGGGGCTCGACCGCACCCTGCTCACTCCCGGCGGCGGCGACGGCCAGGAGAGCGTGGCCGACCTGCTCGCGCAGTCCGACGACGACGTCTCGGCGACCATCGACGCCTACCAGCAGGGCTTCACCTGGCTGCGCGACCCACGCTTCGTCTCGATCGCGGTCGTCCACGGCTACGCCATCGGTGCCGGCTTCCAGCTCGCGCTGTCGTGCGACCTGACGCTCGTCGCCGACGACGCCTACTTCTGCATGAAGGAGGCCGCACTCGGCCTGGTCCCCGACCTCACGGGAACAAGACCGCTGGTCGACGCGGTTGGCTACTCGAGGGCGCTGGAGATCTGCGCCTCGGCCCGCACCGTGTCGGCCGAGGAGGCGGTGCGCATCGGCATCGCCCTCGACTCCGTTCCCGCCGACCGGCTCGACTCCCGACTCGCCGAGCTGGTGGCATCCCTCACCGCACCGATGGTCGGTGCGGTCCGCGAGACCAAGGCGCTCGTCCTCGGCGCCGCCCACCACGACCTCGACACCCAACGTCGACTCGAGCGGGAGGCCCAGGCCCGTCGGTTCCGCGAGCTCGCCGCCCTGCTGGCCACCTGACCCACAGCATCCACCGGGCGCTGAGCACCTAGCACCTCACAGGAGGTGGACCGATGTCCTTCATGTCTCCCAATGCCGCAGCCTGGCGCTCGATGCGCTCCGACCGGAGCGTCGTCGACCGGCGCGTCTCCCGCGAGACCGTACGCCGTGTGTTCGGCTTCGCCCGTCCCCACCGGCGCCTGATCGCGATCTTCCTGTCCATCACCGTCGTCGACTCCGCGATGGTGATCGTGACCCCGCTGCTCGTGCAGCGCATCGTCGACGACGGCATCATCGCGGGCGACGGGGGACTCGTGACCCGGCTGGCGCTCGCCATGGCCGGCGCCGCGCTCCTCAGCGCGGTCCTGGCCGTCTTCGCCGGCTGGTTCTCCTCCCGCATCGGCGAGGGCCTGATCTTCGACCTGCGTACCCAGGTGTTCGGCCACGTCCAGCGCCAGTCCCTCGCGTTCTTCACCCGCACCCAGACCGGGGCTCTCGTCTCCCGGCTCAACAACGACGTGATCGGCGCCCAGCGCGCCTTCACCTCGACCCTGTCCAGCACCGTGTCCAACAGCATCGCCGTCATCGTCGTCGGCATCGCGATGATCGCCCTCAGCTGGCAGGTCACCCTGCTGTGCCTGGTGATGTTCCCGATCCTGTTCTTCGTCTCGCGCTGGGTCGGCGCACGCCTGGCTGGCCTGACCCGCCAGCAGATGGACGGCAACGCCGACCTCGGCAACGTGATGACCGAACGGTTCAACGTCGGCGGCGCGATGCTGCTCAAGCTCTTCGGCCGCCGCAGCGAGGAGGACGACCTCTTCGCCACCAAGGCCGCCCGGGTCCGTGACCTCGGCATCCGGATCTCGCTCATCACGCGCATCTTCGGCGCCTCGATGATGCTCGTGCCCGCGCTCGCGACGGCCCTCGTCTACGGCGTCGGCGGCCACCTCGCCGTCGACGGCACCCTCACGGTCGGCACCCTGCTGGCCCTGGCCACCCTGCTGCTGCGGCTGCTGGGCCCGCTCCAGGGGCTCTCCAACGTCCGCATCGACGTGATGACCGCGCTGGTCAGCTTCGAGCGCGTCTTCGAGGTCCTCGACCTGCCTTCGCTGATCAAGCAGAAGCACGGCGCCGTCGCCCTGCCCCGCGACGCGGGCCGCCTCGAGTTCGACCACGTGTCCTTCAGCTACCCCGGCGCCGATGAGGTCTCCCTCGGCTCCCTGGAGAACCTCGCACGCACCGAGTCCAAGGAGCGCCCCCAGGTGCTCACCGACGTCGGCTTCGTCGCCGAGCCCGGCCAGATGATCGCCCTGGTCGGCCCCTCGGGCGCCGGCAAGAGCACCGTCACCCACCTCGTGGCGCGTCTCTACGACGTCGGCGCCGGCGCCGTCCGCGTCGGCGGCCACGACGTACGAGACGTGACCCTGCAGTCCCTCGAGGACGTCGTCGGCTACGTCACCCAGGACGCCCACATGTTCCACGACACCATCGGCGCCAACCTCCGCTACGCCCGCCCCGACGCCACCGACGACCAGGTCTGGGACGCCCTCGAGGCCGCCCAGATCGCCCCCCTGGTCCGCTCCCTCGCCGACGGCCTCGACACCGTCGTCGGCGACCGCGGCTACCGCCTCTCCGGCGGGGAGCGCCAGCGGCTCGCCATCGCCCGCCTGCTGCTCAAGGCGCCCGCCATCGTCGTCCTCGACGAGGCCACCGCCCACCTCGACTCCGAGTCCGAGGCCGCCGTCCAACGCGCCCTCGACGCCGCCCTCGAGGGCCGTACGTCGCTGGTGATCGCCCACCGCCTCTCGACCGTCCGCAACGCCGACCAGATCCTGGTCCTCGACGGCGGCCGCATCGCCGAGTTCGGCACCCACGCCCAGCTCCTCGACGGCGACGGCCTCTACGCCGACCTCTACCGCACCCAGTTCTTCACCGACGACGCGGTGCCGATCGACTGACCGGGGTCGTGGTGCGGTAGGCACGCGTCGCAGACAAGGGCGGGCTCCGCCGCGCCCTCGTCCAGCGCGGACACCCTGACACCCACCAGATCCGACGACCGGAGCGATTCTCGTGAACCTGGCCCACGCGAATCGCTCCGGTTGGCGCGCCCGGCCACCGGGCGGTGCGTCAGCCACCGAATCGGCCTGCCCGACGCGCCAGAACGGTGGCCCACTAACCGCCCACCTGGCCGGACAAACGGGAGACCTGCGACGAGACGACCTCGCCCGAGTCCGACGTACGCCTGCGGTGGACTCACAGTCTCTAGCTTCGGCGCTAGCGGGGCTCGCACCTCGACCGGCGTGAGGCGGGGCACCTCGCACATCGACGGGCGATCGGGCACCGACCTCAGCGGCGCTGGTACTCCCGCGGCACGTTGGTCTGGCGGACCTTGGCCGGCTTGTCGACCTTCTTGCGGTCGGCCTCGCGCTCGCCGCGCGGTCCGCCGCGGCGCTCGTCGTAGGCGAGGTAGCCGAAGCCGAAGACCGCCAGGACCCCGAAGAACCACCACTGCAGGCCGTAGAAGAAGTGCGGGCCGTTGTCGAGCTCGGGGAGGTCGCGGGCGGCCAGGTCGTCGATGGGCATGCCGTTCTCGGAGACGGCGTCGACGAAGCCGTCGTAGACGGGGCGGCCGATCGCCGTGCCGATCGTGTCGGAGGAGATGGCGCGGGTGGAGAGGTCGTCGACGGCGGTGCTGCTGCCGGTGCCGTTGATGCGGACCCAGCCGACGACCGTGACCTCGCCGGTGGGGGGCTGGGGGACGTCGCCGACGTCGGGGGAGCGGGCGTCGGTCTCGAGGAAGCCGCGGTCGACGACGACCGACGCGCCCGTGTCGGTCACCAGGGGTACGACGACGTCGATGCCGGGGGCGCCGTCGTCGTTGCTGCGGTAGCGCACGATGACCGTGTTGTCGGTGTCGTAGGTTCCGGTGGCCTCGACCCGGCGCCACTCGTCGGCCTCGCCGAGGTTGCGGTCGGGGGAGAGGACGTCGTCGACCGGGGCCGGTGGGCGGGCCTCGTTGGTGCGGATGACGTCGTTGCGGGCCTGACGGTCGTGCAGGCGACCGAACTGCCACTCGCCGAGCCACCAGGCGAGCCCGGCCAGGAGCACGACGATGACCGCGAACGAGACCCAGCGACGGCTGAGCAGGAAGCGGTAGGACCCCACGACACGAGGTTATCCGGCCACCCTCGCGCCAGCCGCGCCGCCGCCCCCCGGAGAATGAGCCGTCCACCACCTGCCGGTCCGTAGACTGAGGGCGTGATCACACCCGTGCAGCTCCTCGCCGACGGCTACGGCCGGGTCGCGACCGATCTGCGCGTGTCGCTGACCGACAAGTGCAACCTGCGCTGCACCTACTGCATGCCGGCCGAGGGTCTCGACTGGATGCCGACCAGCCAGCAGCTCACCGACGACGAGGTCGTCCGGCTGGTGCAGGTCGCGGTGCAGCGGCTGGGCGTGCGCGAGGTGCGGTTCACCGGCGGCGAGCCGCTCGTACGCCGGGGCCTGGTCGACATCGTCGCCCGCACCAAGGCCATCGAGACGCCCCACGGGCCCGTCGAGACCTCCCTGACGACCAACGGCCTCGGGCTGGCCCGTACGGCGGGCGCGCTCGCGCACGCCGGCCTCGACCGGGTCAACGTCAGCCTCGACACCGTGCGACCCGAGACGTTCCTCCAGCTGACCCGCCGTGACCGCTTCGCCGACGTGGTCGCCGGTCTCGCGGCGGCGTCCGATGCCGGTCTCGGTCCGGTGAAGGTCAACGCCGTGCTGATGCGCGGCGTCAACGACGACCAGGCGGTCGAGCTGCTCGGCTGGTGCCTCGAGCGCGGCTACGAGCTGCGGTTCATCGAGCAGATGCCGCTCGACGCGCAGCACGGCTGGTCGCGCGACGGCATGGTCACCGCCGACGAGATCCTGGCTGCCCTCGAGGCGGCCTACGTGCTCACCCCTGCGACCGCGCCTCGAGGCAGCGCGCCGGCCGAGAGCTTCCTGGTCGGCGGTGGCCCGGCCACCGTGGGCGTGATCGCCTCGGTCACCCGGCCGTTCTGCGGTGACTGCGACCGGGTCCGACTGACCGCCGACGGCCAGATCCTCACCTGCCTGTTCGCCCGCCACGAGTCCGACCTGCGCGGTGCCATGCGGGCCGGCGCGAGCGATGACGAGCTGGCCGAGCGCTGGCTCGTCGCGATGCGCGGGAAGCTCGCCGGCCACGGGATCGACGACCCGTCGTTCCTGCAGTCCGACCGACCGATGTCAGCTATCGGCGGCTGAGCCCGCGGCGTGCGGGACGACGTCCTTCAGGAACTGACGCGCCCCGAGGAACCCCGACAGCGACTCGCGGTGCTCGTCGCACGCCAGCCACACCTTGCGCCGGTCGGCCGTGTGCAGCTTGGGGTTGTTCCACAGCAGCTGCCAGGTCGCGGGCGCCCGGCACCCCTTGGACGAGCAGACGTCGGGTTCCACCCGGGTCAGAGCTCGCGACGCTCGCCGGGCCCGAGGGCACGGCGACCGAGGTCGGCCTCGCGCAGCTCGAACCCGTCGGACTGGGTGGCAGCGGCGTTGGCCATCACCACCGCGATGTAGGGCAGCACCAGCGCACCGGCGATGAGGATCGGCCAGAGCCACCCGACCCCGGCCAGCGAGGCGATGATCGCGCCCACGAAGCAGAGGGTGCGCAGGCTCATCGACAGCAGGTAGCGCTTCTGGCGGGCCCGGATGTCGTCCGCCCGGTTGCCGGCGGCCGTGGTGATGCGGACGACGTCGTCGACTGCTTCCTTGCGGGCCATGCCCGTCAGCGTACGCCGCACCGGCGGGCCGTCCGGACACCCCTAAGGTAGGCGTCATGACCAATCGCACCTACCGCCTGACCGAGATCGTCGGCACCTCGCCCGTCGGCATCGAGGAGGCGATCAGCAACGGCATCGAGCGCGCCAGCAAGACCCTGCGCCACCTCGACTGGTTCGAGGTGACCCAGGTCCGCGGCCAGATCAAGGACGGCCAGGTCGAGCACTACCAGGTCGGCATCAAGCTGGGCTTCCGGCTCGAGGACGACGAGTAGGGCCTTCGGCCCGTCGAGGGTTCGTGGTCACGTCGGTGCTCCTGACGCGTGGCACTTTTCGCCTACCTCGCAGTAAGCACTAGCGTCGCCCAGGTGAGTGAGACCCCCGAACCGCCAGCTGCACCCGCAGGCCGTGTCGTGCTCGTCACCGGCGGCAACCGCGGCATCGGTCGTGCCATCGCCGAGGCGTTCGTGGCCCAGGGCGACCGGGTCGCGGTCACCACGCGCAGCGGCGGCGCTCCCGAGGGCGCGCTCGACGTGACCTGCGACGTCACCGACCCAGGTGCGGTCGACGCCGCGTTCGCCACGATCGAGGCCGAGCTCGGCCCCGTGGAGGTGCTGGTCGCCAACGCCGGGATCACCGCCGACACGCTGCTGCTGCGGATGTCGGAGGACGACTGGTCCAGTGTCATCGACACCAACCTCACCGGTTCGTTCCGCCTGGCCAAGCGGGCCACCAAGGGCATGCTGCGCCTGCGGCGCGGCCGGATCATCTTCATCTCCTCGGTCGTCGGGCTGCTCGGCTCGCCCGGGCAGGCCAACTACGCCGCGTCCAAGGCCGGCCTGGTCGGCATGGCGCGGTCGCTGGCGCGAGAGCTCGGCTCGCGGTCGATCACCGCCAACGTGGTCGCGCCCGGGTTCGTGGCCACCGACATGACCGACGTGCTGAGCGACGACCAGAAGACCGCGATCCGCGCCCAGGTGCCGCTCGGGCGGTACGCCGACCCGGCCGAGGTGGCTGCAGCGGTCACCTGGCTGGCGGGCGACGGAGCGGCATACGTGACCGGGGCGGTCATCCCCGTCGACGGCGGACTAGGAATGGGGCACTGACATGGCAGGCATCCTCGACGGCAAGACCATCCTCGTGGCGGGAGTCACGATGGACTCCTCGATCGGGTTCGCGACCGCGAAGGTCGCCCAGGAGCAGGGCGCCACGGTGCTCATCTCCAACTTCGGCCGCGCGCTCGGCATCACCCGCCGCATCGCCAAGCGGCTCCCCTCGACCCCGCCGGTGCTCGAGCTCGACGTCACCGACGACGAGCACCTCGCCGGCCTGGCCGACCAGGTGCGCGAGCACCTGGGCGACGACGCGCACCTCGACGGCGTCGTGCACTCGATCGCCTACGGCAACCCCGAGACGCTCCTCGGCGGCAAGTTCCTCACCGGGCCCTGGCCCGACGTCGCCCAGGCCGTGCAGGTCTCGGCCTACTCCCTCAAGGCCCTGGCGATGGCCGCCCAGCCGCTGATGCGGCCCGGCGGGTCGATCGTCGGCCTCACCTTCGACGCCTCGGTCGCCTGGCCGGTCTACGACTGGATGGGCGTCGCCAAGGCCGCGCTCGAGTCGACCTCGCGCTACCTCGCCCGCGACCTGGGCCCCGACGGCATCCGGGTCAACCTCGTCGCCGCCGGGCCGCTGAAGACCCTGGCCGCCAAGGCGATCCCGGGCTTCGAGGAGCTCGACGCGATGTGGGCCACCAAGGCGCCGCTCGGCTGGGACAACGCCGACCACGAGCCGACGGCCAAGGCCGTCGTCGCGCTGCTGTCCGACTTCTTCCCCGCGACCAGTGGCGAGATCGTGCACGTCGACGGTGGCTTCCACGCGATGGGCGCGTGACGGCGTACGACGACGCCCGGTCGCTGCTGACCGGGCTCGGCCTCGCTCCCGGCGAGGTCCTCGGACACGGTGCCGAGGGCGTCGCGGTGGCGCTGCCCGGCGACCGGGTCGCGAAGGTGTGGCACCAACCGTCGCTGGCCCGTGCCAGGGCGGCGAAGGCGACCCTCGACGCGGTCGCCCGGTCCGGGCTGCCGTTCGCGACGCCGCAGGTGCTCGAGGTCCTCGACCCCTCCGACACGGGCGGGGTGACGGTGACGATCGAGGCGCACCTGCCGGGCGCCCAGCTCGGGCGCGCGTACGCCGACGGTGACGGTGACGGCGAGCCGCTCCCGGTCGACGCGGCGCGGGTCGACCACCTGGTCGCCGTCCTCGCCGCGCTGGCCTCGGTCGAGCCGACTGCGGCCATGAGCGGCCTGCCGGTGCTGCCGGACGAGCCGCCGTTCGCCGCCGGCGGCGACTTCGCCGAGCAGCTGGCCGCGCTGGTCGAGCGCCGTGTCGCACAGGCTCGGGGCCCGCTCATGGCGGCGGTGCCCGACCTCGGCCCGGTGACCCGGGCGACCGTGCGTGCCCTGGGCGGGCTCGCGCCGGCCCGGCCGGCGCTGGTGCACGGTGACCTGGTGCCGATGAACGTCCACGTCGAGGACGGCCGGGTGGTCGCCGTCCTGGATCTCGGGTTCCTCACGACCGCGGGCGATCCGGCCTTCGACGCTGCCGTCACGGCGAGCATCTTCGACATGTACGGCCCGCGGCACCGCGACAGCGAGGCGATCCTCGACGAGGCGTTCACGACCCGGCTCGGGCACGACCCGCACCGCTTCGCGGTCCACCGGGCGGCGTACGCGCTGGCGACCGCGACGGTCTTCAGCCCCGACGGCAGCGACGGCCACTTCGACTGGTGCGTGCAGATGCTGCGTCGCGACGACGTGCGTGCGGCGATCGCCTGAGGGTCGCCGCCGCCGGCGTCGCCCAAGGTGCTGCTCAGAGCACGATGTACTGACGGCCGTCGATGATCTCGCGGACGGCGTCGAGCTGGCCTGCGTGCACGGCGGTCTCGACGAGGACGTGGAGGACCACCGTGCGCAGGTCGGGGAAGGCCATGCCGACCTCGGCCCACCAGTCCTCGGGGGAGGCGGGCGGGTCGTCGAGCGAGCGCGCTGCCACGATCGCGTCGGAGGCGGCGATCGCGTCGCGGTAGTCCTGGAGCACACCGTCGGCCGACTCGTCAGCCCCGACCGACCAGTCGCCGTGATCGTCCTCGGGCCAGAAGTCGAGCGGGCCGCCGGCCACGACGACCTCGAACCAGTAGCGCTCGTCGGAGAGCGTCAGGTGGCGGACGAGCTCGAGGCACGACCACCCGGACGGCAGCACCGGTCGGCGCAGCTGCTCGTCGTCGAGCCCGTCGAGCTGGGCGAGGACGTGAAGACGCTGGGCGGACAGTCGTCCGAGGATCGGGTCGCGCTCGGCGGGACGATCGGTCACCCCTCCAGCCTCGCACGTGCGAGGCGACCGCGTCCGGGCGTCGTGCCGGGTGCTCGATACGGTGCTCCCGTGGTTTCCTCACTGATCGAGCTGCGGGTCCTCGAGGGACCCAACCTCTACTTCCCCCGCGCCGCGATCAAGCTCACCCTCGACATCGGTGGCCTGAGCGAGGCCTCGGAGGAGACCGCCCGCCGCTTCGCGACCCGGATCGGCCTCAAGAACGCCCGGCCCGGCGACCCGGGCTCGGGCTTCCGGCAGCGCTTCGCCCTGCGGGCGGTGGGCCGTCTCGTGCGTGCGGTCGCCCAGGAGTCCGGTACGTCGCGCCTTGGCGTGCGCGTGCGCTCGACCAGCGACGCCCACCAGGTCGTCGTGGCCTTCCCGTGGCGGCACCGCACCCGCGCCCAGGAGATGGGCCACGCGGTCGGCGAGGTGCTCGACGCCATGCCGGGGGGCGACATCGAGGCGGCCGTCAGCGCCGCCGCCGAGCGCGTCGCGGGCGCCGAAGCGGGCCCCGAGCCGACCACGATCCTCCCGCGCGTGCCGGTGGTCGCCGTGACCGGCACCAACGGCAAGACCACGACGTCGCGGATGATCGCCCACATCGGGCGCACCCACGGACTGCACGTGGGCTGGTCCAACACCGACGGCATCTACGTCGACGGCACGCTGGTCGAGGAGGGTGACTACTCCGGCCCGAGCGGCGCCGGGCGGGTCCTGGCCTTCCCCGAGGTCGAGCTCGCCGTCACCGAGACCGCTCGAGGCGGCATCCTGCTCAAGGGCATCGGGCTGGTCCGCAACGACGTCTCGGTCGTCACCAACGTGACCGCCGACCACCTGGGACAGCAGGGCATCGACACCGTCGACCAGCTCGCGGAGGTCAAGGCCGTCGTGCCCCGGATCACCCGCCGCTCCGGCTGGGCGGTGCTGAACGCCGACGACCCGCGCGTCTACGCGATGCGCTCGATGATCAAGGCGCGCCCCTGGGTGTTCTCGCGCGACGTCGACGCACCGGGGGTGCGCGACACGCTCAACGACGGCGGCCGGGCGACCGTGGTGATCGACGGGTGGGTGTCGGTGCTGCGGCCCAACGCCGATCCCGACCCGCTGATCGAGCTCCTCGACGTGCCGATGACCCTGGCCGGCCTGTCCCGCTTCAACGTCGAGAACACGCTGGCGGCCGCGTCGGCGGCTCTCGCGATCGGCATCCCGCGTGACGTCGTCGTCGAGGGCCTGCGCACCTTCCGGCCCGACGCCGAGCACAATCCGGGCCGGATGAACTTCTTCAGCCTGCCCGGGGACGTCTCGGTCGTGATGGACCTGGCCCACAACGAGGCCGGCCTCGAGGCGATGGTCGAGATCATGAACGGGGTCCGCGGGCCGGACCAGCGGATCCTCCTCGGCCTCGGCGTCGTCGGCGACCGCACCGACGACCTCATCGAGAAGCTGGGCGAGATCGCCGCCCGCGACAGCGACGTCGTCGCCATCGGGCACAAGGCGAAGTACCTGCGCGGCCGCACCACCGACGAGCTCGAGGTCCTCATGCGCGCCGGGGCCGAGCGGGTCGGGGTGACCGGGGTCCCGGCGTACCCCACCGAGGTCGCGGCGCTGTCGGCCCTGGTCGGCCAGGCGCTCCCGGGCGACGTGGTCGGGCTGATGTGCCACGCCGAGCGGCAGGAGTGCTACGACTGGATAGCCGAGCACGGCGGCACCCCCGACAGCAGCGAGACGCTGGCGATGAAGGTCCGACGCGCAGCCGGCGCCGAGGGACGAGGCGCGGGCTAGCGCGGAGGAGGTTGAGCAAGCGACACGACCGAGGAACGAGGTCGTACGAGCGCGTCGAAACCACCCCAGCCGGTCTCCGTGGCCGGGCGGACGTGTCCGGGCGGGCTTGTCCGGGCGGGCGATGGGCCGACCCTTGACTCAGACGTCGCCGGGGTCGACCACGTGCCCGGGCGTGCCCAGGTCGACGTCGCCCTCGATGACCAGTGCCACCAGACCGGACGTCGTGCGGGTCTCGTGCAGCTCGTTGGGTTCCCACACCGCGGCCCGACCCGGGCCGATGACCACGGGCTCGCCGTGGCTGCCCGAGACGAGCGCGTCGCCGGAGAGGACGACGAGCAGCTGACGGCCCGCGGCGGGGTGGCGGCCGACGACGCCGCCGGGGCGCAGGGTGACGGTCACCAGGTGGGCCTCGGCGGTCAGTCCGATCGCGCCGATGCTGAAGCCGACGCTGCCGTGGGCCTCGACCGGCCGGTGGGAGGCGGCGGCCAGGTCGAGGATCCGCACGACCCGATCACGACTCCGCGGGGGCCACGTAGTCGGGGTCGGCGGCCGGCGACTCGTCGCTCGCCCCGGACCCGGCCTGGGCGACCGAGGACCAGTTCTCGAGCTCGCTCATCACCGCGGCGTGCTTGTCGACGCACAGGACCAGGAGGTCGCCGCGGTTGGCGCGGGCCATCGCGTGGCGGACCGCGTCGATCTCGTCGTGGACCTCCTCGACCTGCTTGCAGCGCGAGCCGGCGGCCATCGCCGTACGGACGCCCTCGGTGACGAAGCCGGCCACCTCGCCGCGGCGGCGACCGCGCAGGCTCTCGTCCTCGCGGACGATGACGACGTCGAAGTGCTGCGCGGCGATCTCGCCGAGCTCGCGCATGTCCTGGTCGCGGCGGTCGCCGGCGGTGGCGATGACCCCGATGCGCGAGGGCCGGGCCAGCTCGTGGGAGGAGGCCAGGGAGTCACCGGTGCGGTCGACGAAGTCGCCGAGCATCTTCATGCCGGGGGCGTTGTGGCAGTAGTCGACGACCACGTTGACCCCGTTGACCTCGACCTCGTTGAGGCGTCCGGGGGAGAGGTAGTAGCTGGTGGTGAAGGTGCGCAGGCCCTGCCGGATGTCGTGCAGCGGCGCGCCGGCCGCGAAGGCGGCGGCCGCGGCGGCCATGGTGTTCTGCACGTTCATCCGGGCCCGGCCGTTGAACGTCGCGGGCAGCAGGTGGGTCCAGGCGAGCTGCATCTCGCGCGGGCCGTGCTTGACGACGATCATCTCGCCGCGATCGCTCGGGTTGAGCACGAGCGCCTTGCCGCCGCGGCGGCAGTGGGCGTCGATCATGTCGCGGACCTCGGTGCCGGGCTCCTCCATCGAGAACCACACGACCTGGCCCGAGCAGCGGCGCCGCATCTCGCGCACCAGGGGGTCGTCGGCGTTGAGGACGGCGTGGCCGTCGCGCGGGACCGCCTCGACCAGGACCGCCTTGACGTCGGCGAGCTGCTCGACGGTGTCGATGCCGCGCAGGCCGAGGTGGTCGGGCTGCACGTTGAGGACGACGGCGACGTCGTTGCGCTCGTAGCCGAGGCCCTCGCGCAGGATCCCGCCCCGGGCGACCTCGAAGACGGCGAAGTCGACGCGGGGGTTCTGCAGGACCATCCGCGCCGAGCGCGGGCCGGAGGCGTCGGAGCGGATGAGCAGGCGCTCGTCGATCACGACGCCGTCGGTCGAGGTCATCCCGACCTTGCGGCCCATGCCCTTGAAGACGTGGCTGATCATCCGCGACGTGGTCGTCTTGCCGTTGGTGCCGGTGACGGCCACGATCGGGATCCGGCTGGTGGCTCCCGGCGGGAAGAGCATGTCGACGACGGGCTTGGCGATGAACTGCGGCTCGCCGATCGTCGGGTGGGTGTGCATCCGGAACCCGGGCGCGGCGTTGACCTCGCAGATCGCACCGCCGGTCTCGCGCACCGGCTCGGTGATGTCGGGACAGATGAAGTCGATGCCCGCGATGTCGAGTCCGACCATCCGGGCCGCCTCCTCGGCGATCTCGACGTTCTCGGGGTGTGCCTCGAAGGTGCGGTCGATGGAGATGCCGCCGGTCGACATGTTGCCGGTGAGGGCGAGCTTGACCTGGACGCCGTCGGGCGGCACGTCGGTCATCTCGAAGCCCTGCTCGCGCACCAGCTGGACGGCCGCGTCGTCGACCTTGATCCGGGTCAGGACCTTCTCGTGGCCCACGCCGCGGCGCGGGTCGGCGTTGGCGGTGTCGACGAGCTGCTCGACGGTGGCGGTGCCGTCACCGGTGACCGAGGCGGGCACCCGCTCGGCGATGGCCGCGACCCTGCCGTCGATGATCAGGCAGCGGTAGTCCTTGCCGACGATCTGCGACTCCACCAGGATCACGCCGCGCCGCGACTCCTCCTTGGCGATCACGAAGGCGGCGCGCACGTCGTCCTCGTTCTCGTTGTCGAGGATCACCCCGCGGCCGTGGTTGCCGTCGAGGGGCTTGAGCACGACAGGGTAGCCGATCCGCTCGGCGGCGCGGATCGCCTGCTCGACGGTGCGCATCACCTCCTGCTTGGGCACCGGCAGGCCCGCCGCGCCGAGCAGCGAGGTCGTGAGGTCCTTGTCGGAGGCGATGTCGACGGCGATGGCGCTGGTGGCCGACGTCATCGTCGCCCGGATGCGCTTGGCGTGGACGCCCTGCCCGAGCTGGACCAGGGAGTGCTGGTTGAGGCGGATCCAGGGGATGTCGCGCGACACCGCCTCGTCGAGGATCGCCTGCGTCGAGGGGCCGAACGCGGTGCGCTGGGCCCGCTTGATGAACTCCTCGAGCGCGGCGTCCCAGTCGAACTCGGGGTCGGCCTCGACCAGGTGGTTGACCAGTCGCACCGCGAGCCGTGCGGCGGCGAGCCCGACCTGCTCGTCGGCGTACCCGAAGACGACGTTGTAGAGGCCCTTGTGGCCCTTGACCCCGCGGGTCTTGCCGCGGCGGATGTCGTGGCCGACGACCTGCTGGAGCGCGAGGGCTGCGTGCTCGGCCACGTGGCCCAGCCAGGTGCCCTCGTTGAGGCGCTCGACGAAGCCGCCGCGCTTGCCGCGGGAGCAGGAGTGCTCGCGCAGCCCCGGCAGCATCGTGAGGAGGTTGTCGGTGAAGCCGGGGATCGTGTTGGTCGGGAAGTCCTCGAGGGCGCCGAGGTCGACGACCAGGTGGATGGCCTTGTCGTAGGACCACACGTTGGCCCCGCGGTAGACGCGGGTCTCGACGATCGAGAGGTCGGGCGTGGGACGTTCGCTCACGGGGGTCCGTCCTTACTTCGTGGCGCGGCTGCGGGCCAGCCGCCGCTTGAGGGTGGTCGGGTCGGCGTCCGCGGCGGCGATGTCGCGGGCGAGCTGGCGCAGGTCCTGACCGGCCTCGGCCATCTCGGCCGCCTCGGTCGGGTCGACGGTCGCGGCGTGGGGCACCAGCGTGCGGGTGGTCAGGTCGAAGGACGAGCCCTCCGGCAGCACGTGCAGCACGACGCCGCTGGCGAGGATGGCGGTGGACCGCTTGGCCTCGAAGGCGTTGGTGGTGATGCGCGCGGGGTCCATGATCGTGACCGCGCCGCGGCCCAGCACCCGCAGCACCTCGTGGTCGTCGCCGCCGGGCAGGGCGGCAGGCACGGTCTCGACGATCGCCGCGGTGTCCTCGTCGACGCCGATCCCGAGCAGCTGCGGTGACTGGGACACGATCATCAGCAGCCGGCCGTAGCGGTTGCGCTGGTCGAAGTGCTGGTCGATCACCGAAGACTCGAGCAGCCCGAGCCCGGCCGCGACCTGGGTCATCCGCTGCTTGGGGGTCGACCCCGGTCCGCCGAAGGCCACCATGTGGCTCGACTGGATGCTCGCCCCGGCCGACGTGCCGGCGACGACGACGCCCCGCGTGTGCGCCGCCACGATCTCGTCGCCCAGCGGCGTGCCGCAGACGATCGCGGACAGCTTGAGCTGGTTGCCGCCGGTCATGAAGATGCCGGTCACGTCGCCCAGGCGCGTGACCAGGTCGGGGTCGTGGGCGTCGTCGCGCGACTGGGGACGGATGGCCACGACGTCGGCGGCGCCCTCGCGACGGAACAGGGCGTCGTAGACCTCGACGACCTCGGGACCGAGGGACGAGGCGGTCGGCACCACGGCGATCCGCGCCTCCGGTCCACCGGACCGGGCCACGAAGTCCTTGAGGATGGTGCGACGGCGCAGCTTGTCCTCGGCTCCGCCGATGATCATGAGGGGACCGGGAGGCATGGAGACCACCCTAGTGACGTCGTACGACGGACCCGCGGGTGCTCTCAACTACTGTGACCCACATGGTGGACCGGACTCGCACGCTCGTGGTGATGCGGCACGCGAAGGCCGAGCCGGCCGGCCCGAGCGACGCCGAGCGGGCGCTCGCCCCGCAGGGTCACGGCGACGCCGAGGCCGCCGGCCGGTGGCTGCGCGACCGGGGCCTCGGCCCCGACGCGGCCCTGGTCTCCGCAGCGCGGCGCACCCGGGAGACCTGGGAGCGCGTGGCCGGAGCCGCGGGCTGGGCGCTCGAGCCGACGCTCGACGAGGGGCTCTACGCCGCCGACGCCGAGACCGCGCTCGACCTGGTGCGCCTGCTCGACGACGAGGTCGGCACGGCCCTCGTGATCGGGCACAACCCCACCGTGCACTCCCTGGTCAGCTCCCTCGACGACGGTGAGGGCGACGCCGACGCCGGCCACGAGATGCTGCTCGGGTTGTTCCCGACGAGCGCGACCGCGGTGCTCACCTTCACCGGCTCGTGGGGCGACCTCGCGGTCGGCCGGGCCAGCCTCGTCGGCTACCACGTCGGGCGGCAGGACGGGCTCCCGGAGGGGCGATAGGGCTCAGGGCAGGATCGCGTCGACGTACCCGCCGTCGACCCGCAGGGCGCCACCCGTCGTCGCCGACGCGAGGTCGGAGGCGAGGTAGGTGCACAGGTGGGCGATCTCGTCGGGCTCGATCAGCCGCTGGATCAGCGACTGCGGCCGGTGCCGGCGCATGAACTCGCGCTGCGCCTCGTCCCACGGCAGCTCGTCGCCGACCAGCTCGGCCACGAAGTCCTCGACCCCGCCCGTGTGCGTCGGTCCGGCGATGACCGCGTTGACCGTGACGCCGGTGCCGGCGGCCGCCTTGGCGTAGCCGCGGGACACCGCGAGCAGGGCGGTCTTGGTCATGCCGTAGTGCACCATCTCCTCGGGGATGACGACCGCGGAGTCGCTGCAGATGAACTGCACCCGGCCCCAGCCCTGCTCGGTCATCCGCGGCAGGTAGGCCCGGGTCAGTCGCACCGCCGAGAGCACGTTGACCTCGAAGTAGCGGCGCCACTCGTCGTCGTCGACCTCGAGGACCGGCTTGGCCCCGAAGATGCCGAGGTTGTTGACGAGCACGTCGACGTCGGGGACCGCCGACACCAGGACGGCCGCGCCCTCGGCGGTCGCCACGTCGGCCGCCACCGGTACGACGTCGGCACCCGGAACGGCGCCGCGTACCGCCTCGGCTGCTCGGGCGCAGGTCTCCTCGCTGCGCCCGTTGACCACGACCCGGGCCCCGGCGCCGGCCAGCCCGGTGGCGATGGCCAGCCCGATGCCCTGGGTCGAACCGGTGACCGCGGCGGTCCTGCCCTGCAGTGAGATCTCCATGAGACCCAGCATGCCGGGCGGCGGACGGCGAGAACTACGCTCGCCCGCGTGGATGTGCCTGGATCTCGCGGCGGAGCGCGATGAGCGCGGTCACCTGGTGGGGCCACTCGTCGATGACCCTCGAGCTCGGCGGCGCCAAGGTCGCGACGGACCCGCTGATGACGGCTCGGCTCTACCACCTGCGGCGCTCGGTCCCCGAGCCCCCGGAGGCGGCGTCGCTGGCCGACCTCGTGCTGGTCTCGCACCTGCACCACGACCACCTGCACCTGCCCTCGTTGGCCCGGTTCGGCACCGACGTCCCGGTCGTCGTCCCGCGAGGTGCCGCCGGCGCGGTCAAGGGGCTGACCCGCCACGAGCTCGTGGAGGTCGCGCCCGGTGACTCGGTCCACGTGGCCGGCGTACGGGTCGACGTGCTGCCCGCGACCCACGACGGACGGCGCGACAAGCTCAGCCGCCGCCACCACGACGTCCCCGCCGTCGGGTTCCGCTTCACCGACGGCACGACCAGCGTCTGGTACCCCGGCGACACCGGCGTGCGCAGCGACTTCGCGTCCGTCGACCCGGTCGACCTCGCCGCTGTCCCGATCGGCGGGTGGGGGCCGAGCCTGGGCGACGAGCACCTCGACCCCGAGGAGGCGGTGGCCGCCGTGGCCGACGTCGGCGCCCGCTGGGCCCTGGCCGTCCACTACGGGACCTACTGGCCGCTCGCCCTGCGCCGGCTCCGGCCGGCCAACCACCGCCGGCTCTTCGTCAGCCCACCCCAGCGCTTCCACCGTGCCGCCCGGGAGTCGGGCCTCGACGCCGTCGCGCTCACCCCGGCGTTCGGCGAACGGGTCGTGCTCGAGTGAGTCTCAGACCGGAGGGGCAGGCGTGACGATGCCGGCCTCGGCGTCGGCGGCCTCGATCTCCTCGCGGGAGATGCCCAGCAGGTAGAGGATCGAGTCGAGGTAGGGGACGTTGACCGTGGTGTCGGCGGCCTCCTGCACGATCTTGCGGGCGTTGTAGGCGACGCCCAGACCGGCGGCGTTGAGCATGTCGAGGTCGTTGGCCCCGTCGCCGATGGCGATGGTCGCCGCGATCGGTACGCCGACCGCGTCGGCGAACTCGCGCAGTGCCCGGGCCTTGCCGGCCCGGTCGACGACCTCGCCGACGATCTCGCCGGTGAGGCGACCGTCGACGATCTCGAGCTCGTTGGCGCGCGCGAAGTGGATGCCGAGGTCGGCGGCGAGGCGGTCGGTGATCTGGCTGAACCCGCCGCTGACGATCGCGAACCGGTAGCCGAGCCGCCGCAGCGTGCGGACCATGGTGCGGGCGCCCGGGGTCACCACGATCGCGTCGTAGACGGTGTCGAGGGCCGAGGCGTCGAGCCCGGCGAGGAGCCGGACCCGCTCGCGCAGCGACGCCTCGAAGTCGAGCTCGCCGCGCATCGCCGCCTCGGTGACCCGCGCGACCTCGGCCTCGTGACCGGCGTGCGCCGCCAGCATCTCGATGACCTCGCCCTGGATGAGGGTGCTGTCGACGTCCATCACGATCAGCCGGACCCCGCGGCGCAGCAGTGTCGCCGGCTGCACCGCGATGTCGATGCCCTGGCTCGCGGCCTCGACGGCCAGCAGCGAGCGCAGGTGGTCGGGGTCGGCCCCCGACACGTGCAGGTCGATCGCGGTGACCGGGTAGCGCGCCATCCGCTCGATGCGGTCGATGTTGCCGCCGGTATCGGCGATGCGGCCGGCCACGGCGGCCATGTGCCCGGCCTTGAGGGGGCTGCCGATGACCGTCACGTGGGACCGGCCGGCCTGCCGCGAGCGGTTGTCCCCGGTGCCACGCTCGATCTCGACCTGCATGTCGAGCCCGGCCGCGGTCTGCTGCACCGCGTCGACCACCCGCCGCCAGTCGCGGGGGGCGGTGACCAGCACACCGAGGATCAGGCGGCGGCGCAGGATGATCTGCTCGATGTCGATGACCTCGACCCCGACGGCGGTGAGCGCGGCGAACACCGACGACGTCACGCCCGGACGGTCCCGGCCGGTCAGGGTGACCAGGAGCGTGTCGGGACGCTCGCTCGTCGCGCCGGGCCGGGTGCTCATCGAGCGAGAGATTAGCGGCTCGGCCCGCACTGTCGGGGGGAGCGTCCATGCTGGTCGCATGAGCGACGAGCAGACCCACGTCCACCACGCGATCGACTACGTCGAGATCGCCGTGACCGACCTCGAGCGGGCCAAGGCGTTCTACGCCGCAGCGTTCGGCTGGGCCTTCAACGACTACGGCCCCGCCTACGCCGGCATCCGGTGGTCGGACGGCGACGGGGAGGTCGGCGGCCTGGCCGTCGGCACCCCGTCCGGAGCCGGCGGCGTGCTGGTGCTGCTGTACTCCGACGACCTCGAGGCGACCGTCGCCGTCGTGGAGGCCGCCGGTGGCACGGTCGTCGAACCGCCCTACCCGTTCCCGGGCGGGCGGCGGTTCTACTTCCACGACCCCGACGGCAACCGGCTGGGGGTGTGGACCTCGGCGTGACCACCCGTTCCGCGGGACCCATCGAGTGCCTGGATCGTGAAGTGACCCGGGGTGCGTCGGCTTTGAAGGGTGCCTGGATCGTGAAGTGACCCGGGGTGCGTCGGCTTTGAAGGGTGCCTGGATCGTGAAGTGACCCGGGGTGCGTCGGCTTCGAGGGGTGCCTGGATCGTGAAGTGACCCGGGGTGCGTCGGCTTTGAGCGGTGCCTGGATCGTGAAGTGACGCAGGGTGGGTCACTTTGCGGTTCTGGGGGGGTCCGGAAGGTGACTTGGGGTGGGTCACTTTGCGGTTCCGGGGGGTCCGGAAGGTGACTTGGGGTGGGTCACTTTGCGGTTCCGGGGGGTCCGGAAAGTGATTCGGGGTGGGTCACTCCGCCGTCTAGGCCCGGCTCGGACTCAGCCACAGATGCGGGTGCCGCGATAGCTCAGACCGGCGGCCAGACCTCAGGCGAGCACGCCGCGACCAGCGCGTGCCGGCCAGCCCGGGCCAGGGGAGCCAGGGCGCTGCGACGCGCCTCGATCTCCGAGACGCTGAGCGCACCCCCGTCGTCCTCGAGCGCGAGCTCGGCGATGCTGAGCGCCTGCAGCCCGCGCGCGGCCAGGTCGACGCACCGGTCGGGGACCCCCGGTGGGGCGGTGACGGGGGGACGGTGCCGCAGGTTCATCATCTGGTCGGCCACCTCGGGGCGCCAGCGCGCCACCTCGAGCGCCGCGAGCCGGTCGGCCGCCTCCAGCAGCACCCGACGCAGGTCGCGATCGGCCTCTCCGACGTCGGGCAGCTGGCGGCGTCGGGCCGGGAGCAGTGTCCATTCGACGGTCGGGCCGACGCGGGACGGCACCAGCGCGGCCCCGGCGGCCCCGGCGGCCCCGGCGGCCCCGGCGGCCGCGGCGGCCTCGGCAGTCCCGGCCCCGGCGGTCCCGGCAACCCCGGCAACCCCGACCGCCCCGACCGCAATGACGGCCTCGCCGACCTCGAGCGCCGCGGCGTTGAGCTCGCGTGGGCCGCCCAGCCCGACCGGGTCGCCCTCCACCGGGAACGCCGCGCCGAACGCGGTCGCGCCGGCGTCGCGCAGTGACGCCAGGGTCGCGACCAGTCCGGGCTCCGGCCCGACGACCACGTGGGTGACGTCGCCGTCGAGGACGGCGTCGAGCAGGTCGTCCGGGCCGATGTGGCCACGCACCCAGGCGGTAGCCCACCAGGCCAGTCGGCCCGAGACCGGAAGCGGGCTGGTCGTGTCGGTCGGCACGGTCCCGACCGTAGCGCGGCTCCTCCCCGGGTCGGCCCACACCATAGGGTTGGGGGCATGCCCACTCCCGTCCTCGAGCTGGCCGACGTCACCGTGCGCCGAGGCGCCACCGTGCTGCTCGACCAGGTCACCTGGGTGGTCCGCGAGGGCGAGCGCTGGGTGGTGCTGGGGCCCAACGGCGCCGGCAAGACGACGCTGCTCCAGATCGCCTCGGCCCAGCTGTTCCCGTCCTCCGGCCTGGTGGGGGTGCTCGGTGAGCTCATGGGCACCGTCGACGTGTTCGAGCTGCGGCCCCGCATCGGGCTGACGAGCGCCGCGCTGGCCGACAAGATCCCGCGCCAGGAGCTGGTCCGCGACGTCGTCGTGTCGGCGGCGTACGGCGTGACCGGCCGCTGGCGCGAGCAGTACGACGACCTCGACCACGAGCGGGCCGACGACCTGCTGCGTGAGGTCGGGGTCGCCCACCTCGCCGCGCGCACCTTCGGCACCCTGAGCGAGGGCGAGCGCAAGCGGGTGCAGGTGGCCCGTGCGCTGATGACCGACCCGGAGCTGCTGCTGCTCGACGAGCCGGCCGCGGGTCTCGACCTCGGTGGTCGCGAGGACCTCGTCTCCACCCTCTCCACCCTGGCGCACGACCCCGACGCCCCGGCGACCGTGCTGGTCTCCCACCACGTCGAGGAGATCCCACCCGGTTTCACGCACGCGCTGCTGCTCAAGCAGGGGCGGGTCGTGGCCGAGGGCCCGGTCGACGAGGTGCTGACCGAGCAGCAGCTCTCCGCGACGTTCGGGATGCCGCTGACGCTGACCCACGCCGACGGCCGCTGGGCTGCGCGACGCGACGTGCGCCACCGCTGAGGGGTCCCGACTAGGGTTGGGCTCGTGGACTGGCTCAGCGACAACCTCTGGAGCGTGTGGCTGACCGCCGCCGCGATCCTCGGGGTCGCCGAGCTGATGAGCCTCGACCTGGTGCTCGTCATGCTGGCCGTGGGGGCGATCGCCGGTGCGGTCGTCGCCCTCGTCGGGGCTCCGCTGGTGCTCCAGCTCGTCGTGGCCGGCGGCGCGGCCGCTGCGATGCTGCTGCTCGTCCGACCGCCCGTCCTCAAGCGCCTGCACACTGGCCCCGAGCTACGGCTGGGGCACGGCAAGCTGGTGGGCCGCGAGGCCGTCGTGACCGAGCGGATCACCGCCCACGAGACGGGCCGCATCCGCGTCGGCGGCGAGATCTGGTCGGCGACGCCGTACGACGACCTCACGACCATCGAGGCGGGCGAGACCGTCGAGGTGCTGCAGATCCGCGGGGCGACCGCTCGGGTCCACCCCATCCCCAGCCTGGAGGGCTGAACCATGGCATTCCTGATAGTCGTCGGCGTCCTGCTGCTGTTCCTGGTGGTGCTGCTGGCCAAGACGATCCGGATCGTGCCGCAGGCGCGCGCCGGTGTCGTCGAGCGGTTCGGCAAGTACAAGGAGACCCTGCCCGCCGGGCTCAACACGGTGGTGCCGTTCGTCGACAAGGTGCGCTACCTCATCGACCTGCGCGAGCAGGTCGTCAGCTTCCCGCCGCAGCCGGTGATCACCGAGGACAACCTCGTGGTCGCCATCGACACCGTCATCTACTTCCAGGTCACCGACCCGGTGGCGGCGACCTACGAGATCGCCAACTACATCCAGGCCGTCGAGCAGCTGACGATGACCACGCTGCGCAACATCGTCGGCGGGATGACCCTCGAGGAGACGCTCACCAGCCGCGACTCGATCAACTCCGGCCTGCGCGGGGTGCTCGACGAGGCCACCGGCAAGTGGGGCATCCGGGTCAACCGCGTCGAGATCAAGGGCATCGACCCGCCGCCGTCGATCAAGGACTCGATGGAGAAGCAGATGCGCGCCGACCGCGACAAGCGCGCCCAGATCCTGACCGCCGAGGGTGGGCGCCAGTCCGCGATCCTGTCCGCCGAGGGCCAGAAGCAGTCGGCGATCCTCACCGCCCAGGGCGAGCGGGAGTCCCAGATCCTGCGTGCCCAGGCCGACCGGGAGGCGCAGATCCTGCGCGCCCAGGGTGAGGGCCAGGCGATCCAGACGGTGTTCCAGGCCATCCACGACGGTCGCCCCGACCAGTCGCTGCTGGCCTACCAGTACCTCCAGATGATGCCCAAGATCGCCGAGGGCACGGCCAACAAGATGTGGATCGTGCCCAGCGAGATCGGCAAGGCCCTCGAGGGCCTGGGCTCGACGATGACCCAGCTCCAGGGCATCCCGAAGGAGGTCGACGGGCCGGCGACCCGGGTCGACATGGGGCCCAAGGACCCCGTCGTGCCCACCGCCGACGCCGTCGATCCCGAGGTCAGCCAGGCCAACGACGCCGTCCAGCAGGCCATCGCCGCGGCCCAGAGCGCCGCCCACCCGGCGGTGTCCGACCCGTCCATCGACCCGAGCAACGTCCCGTCGATGCCCTCCGAGCCGCCCGTGCCGCCCGTGCCCCCTGTCGACCCCGCGGCAGGTCCTGCCCAGGAGTGAGTCCGCTCGAGTCCGTCCTGGTGGCCCTCGCCGGAGTGGCCGCCGGCACCATCAACACCGTCGTCGGGTCCGGCACCCTGATCACCTTCCCGACGCTGCTGGCGTTCGGGGTGCCCCCGGTGACCGCCAACGTGTCCAACAACATCGGCCTGGTGCCCGGGTCGGTCACCGGCGCCATCGGCTACCGCGACGAGCTGACCGGGCAGCGCAGCCGGGTCGTGCGTCTGCTCAGCGCCTCGGTGATCGGCGGTGCGATCGGGGCGGTCCTGCTGCTCGTGCTGCCCGACGGGGCCTTCGAGGCCGTCGTACCGGTCCTGATCATGCTCGGGGTGGTGCTGGTCATCGGCCAGCCGCGGCTGTCGGCGTGGGTACGCCGCCGCGCCGAGGCCCGGGGCGACGAGCCGAGCGACGGCGCGTGGTGGGTGTGGCCGGCCGTGCTGCTCACCGGCGTGTACGGCGGCTACTTCGGCGCCGCTCAGGGCGTGCTGCTGATGGGGGTCCTCGGCATCGGCATCGCCCAGTCGCTGCAGCGCAGCAACGCCGTCAAGAACATCCTCGCCGCCGCCGTCAACGGGGTCGCCGGGCTCATCTTCGTCTTCGTCGCCGACGTCGACTGGCGGGTGGTGGCCCTCATCGGGGCCGGCTCGGTCGTAGGAGGACTCCTCGGGGCCCGCATCGGCAAGCGGCTCCCGCCCCTGGCCCTGCGGGCGACGATCGTCGTGGTCGGCCTGACGGCGTTCGTGGCGATCCTGGCGGGCTAGGTCTACTGCCAGGTCTACTGCCAGGCCCGCCTCGACGCCGCGGTCAGACCGTCTCGACGACCCGCGTGGTCCTGACCCTCAGCCCGAGCAGGCCGGAGACCACGGCGCCCGCGGCGACCGCCGTCAGCGCGTAACCGACGGCCCGCGGCAGCCGCTCGGCCTCCACGGCGGCGTACGCCGTGGCCGCGTCGGCCCCGTCGACCGCCGCCCCGAGCAGCACCAGGGTGCGGCGGGCGGAGCCCGAGGTGAGCAGGGTGGCGGCGCCGAGGGCGATCTCGCGGGAGCCGAACCACTGCGTCAGGAGCGGGTGGCTCGTCGGCGCACCGAGGGTCGACCCGACGAGGTCCGGCTTGACGAGGGCGGCGACGCCGACGCCGATGCGGCCCAGGGAGAGGCTGGTCACAGAGTTCATGCCTCCGGACCCTAGTGGTGCCCGACCAGCCCGGGGGCTCGTGCCCACGGCCCGGCCGCGGACCGGACAATCGAGGCACGGGCGCGCGGCCCGTCGTACTCGAGAGGACCCCTGTGAGCGAGCCCGGCCCGAACCCGTACCACCAGTCGCACCAGCCCTACCAGCCGTCCCAGGCCCCCCAGCCGTCGCCGTACGGCGCGCCGCCGTCGCCCTACGGCTACGCCCCGCCGCGCGGCACCAACGGGCTTGCGATCGCCTCGCTGGTCTCCTCGCTGGTCTGGGTCTGCGGTGTCGGGAGCATCGCTGCGGTGATCTGCGGCCACGTCGCGCGCAGCCAGGTCAAGCGCACGGGGGAGCAGGGGGCCGGCCTGGCGCTCGCCGGCCTGATCATCGGCTACCTCGGCATCGCGGTCGTGGTCCTCTACGTCGTGGTGGTGCTCGTCACCGTGGCGACCGACCCCGACGCCTTCGAGTGAGTGACCGGCCACGTGAGAGCGTGGTCGCCATGGAGCTCTACGACGTCATGCGGACCACCCCGGCGGTCCGGGAATTCACCGACGACCCGCTGCCGGACGAGACCCTGACCCGGATCCTCGACAACGCGCGCTTCGCCCCCAGCGGGGGCAACCGGCAGGGGGCCCACATCGTCGTGGTGCGTGAGCAGGAGACCCGCGAGCGGCTGGTGGCGCTCTACCCCAGTGCCGTACGACGCTACGTGGCGCAGATCGGCGCGGGCGAGAGTCCCTGGAACAGTGTCCACCCCCCGGGACCGACGCCCGAGGAGATCGCGACGACCGAGGTGCCAGGTCGGTTCACCGACCCGGTGCTGCAGGCGCCCGTCGTCCTGGTCTTCTTCGTCGACCTCGCGGTCGTCGCCTCGATGGACCAGGACCTCGACCGGGTCGGCGTGATCAGCGGCGGGTCCGTCTACCCGCTGGTGTGGAACGTGCTGCTCGCCGCGCGCAACGAGGGCTTCGGCGGCACGATCACCACGATGGCCGTCGTCGAGGAGCCGGCCGTCAAGGAGCTCTTCGGCATGCCCGACACCTTCGCCCTGGCGGCGGTCGTGCCGCTCGGCCGCCCGGTCAAGGTGCTCACCAAGCTCAAGCGCCAGCCGATCGAGGAGTTCGTGACGCGCGAGCGCTACGACGGCCCGCCCTGGTCGTGAGCCGGTGCCGACGCCGGGCGCGGCCCTCTAGTCGACGTACGCCGTCACCCAGCGCCCGAGCTCGTCGTAGACGCGCTCGCGCACCTGTGGCAGCGACAGCACCACGTCGTGGCGTGCCCCGTCGATCGCGGCGTAGGTGACGTGCGGTCCGATCGAGGCCGCCCAGCGGCGGATCTGGGGCACGTCGAGCACGATGTCGTGGGAGTGCACGGCGTCGGCGTCCTGCGTGGTGAACACGGTCGCGGCGGACGACAGGACGAGGGCCGGGGCGAGCACCGAGAGACCGGCATGCACCTCCGCGTGCCCCTGGCGGATGGCGCGCAGCCACCCGAGCCGGACCGGGTAGGACTCGATGGGCTTCCAGGTCAGGTCGTAGTCCCACTCGCCGTCGTAGTCGCGGTGCAGGCTGCGCCCGTAGACGCCGGACACGTCGCGCACGAGCTCGCGACGCGGCTGCCGGCGGCCGACCCGGTCGAGCACCCGCCCGGCCGCTGCCGTGCGCAGCCACGGTGCTCCCTGGAGGTCGAGCCACGGGGAGTTGAGCACCAGCGCGCCCAGGCCGGGAGGCTGGCGGTGGTGGGCCCACAGCGAGGCGACCAGGCCGCCGGCCGAGTGCGCGGAGAGGACCACGGCTCCGGGCTCGTCGTGGCCGTCGCGCTCGGTGATCCGCCACCAGGCCAGGTCGATCTCGGCGAAGTAGTCGTGCAGGTCGGTGACGTAGGTCGGGGTCTGGTGCGGCCGGATCGAGCGGCCGTACTTGCGCAGGTCGAGGGCGTAGAAGTCGTAGCCACGGGCCAGCCACCACTCGGCGTACTCGGTGTGGAAGAAGTAGTCGGCGAAGCCGTGCACGTGCAGCACCGCCCGTCCGACCGGTCGCTCGGCGCGCCGGGACACCAGCGTCGCGACGACCGGACCCTCCTCGTCGGGCGCCAGCCCGATGGTCTCGGCCACCCAGGGCGCACCGAGGATGTCGACCCTCTGCTCGGCTCTCACACCACGGATCCTCCCAGGTGGCGGCGCAGCCCGCCGGTGGCGGCTACGGTCCGGGTGTGAACAGTCTGAACCGCGCCGTGGACGACGCGATCTCGGGCTGGCGGTCCGGCACCCGTCGGAGCCAGCAGCTGGTGCTGGCCGCGCTCTCGGCGGGCGTCGTCGTCTCGATGGTCGTCTCGCTCCACGACTACGACGTGTTCCCGCTCGCGGGGTTCTTCGTGTGGATGCTCCTGGGCCTGCTGCTGCTGCGGTTCCGCGAGCTGGTCGCCCTCTCCGTGGTGGTCGTGGCGGGCGGCACGATCAGCCGGCTCGCGCATGGCGCCGGCGCCGGCGGCCGCGTCGCCGGCGTCGTCCTGCTGCTGCTCGCCGCGGCGCTGGTCCTCTTCGCCTCCAGCCGCCAGCGCAGCGGCCTCCCCGGCCCGCTGAGCGCGGCGCTGCTCGCCGACCTGCGCGACCGTCTCAACGCCCAGGGCCGGGTGCCCGAGCTGCCCGGCTCCTGGGAGTGCGAGACCGCGATGGTCGGGGCGCACGGTGTCGGGTACGCCGGCGACTTCATGGTCGCCGACCTCGACGCGGGGACCGGCCGGCTCGACCTCGTCCTGGTCGACGTCGTCGGCAAGGGCGTCAAGGCGGCTCCCTCGGCCCTGCTGCTGGCCGGGGCCCTGGGCGGGATGGTCGGGGCGCTGCGCGGTCCTGCCCTGTTCGAGGCCGCCAACACGTTCCTGCTGCGCCAGGACGAGCGCTACACCGAGGAGACGTTCGCGACCGCGGTCCACCTCAGCGTCGACCTGACCGACGGTCGCTACACCATCCTGAGCGCCGGTCATCCGCCGGCTCTCACGTGGGAGCCGGACCGCGGGGAGTGGGTCGCCGACGGCGCCCGGGGCCTGGCGCTGGGGGTGCTGCCCTACCTCGAGCTCGAGGCCAGCACCGGGGTGCTGGCGCCCGGTCAGGCGCTGCTCTTCTACACCGACGGGGTCGTGGAGTCGCGCAGCAACGACATCGAGGACGGCATCCGCTGGCTCCAGGACACCGCCGCGACGGCCTTCGCCAAGGGGCGCTACGGCGCGGCACGACGGATCATCCGTCAGGTGCCCCGCGGCGACGACGACCGAGCGGTGCTGGTTCTCAGCCGGGGCTGAGCCCGATCAGTGCCGGTAGGTGCCGTGCACGATGGCCCGACCGGCGGTCTTGAAGGCCAGGTTGAACGACACGACGGCGGGGGTCACGTCGGCGTCGACGCCGAGGGTCGGCTCGGTGACGGCGTGCACCACGAAGAAGTAGCGGTGCACCTGGTCGCCCTGGGGCGGCGCGGCGCCGGTGAAGCCGGGTGTGCCGGTGTCGTTGCGGACGTGGAACGCCGAGCCCGGCAGGCTCGCGTCCGCGGACCCCGCGCCGGTCTCGAGCGAGGTGACGTCGGCGGGCAGGTCGACCAGGACCCAGTGCCAGAAGCCACTGGGCGTGGGGGCGTCGGGGTCGAAGCAGGTGACGGTGTAGCTCTGGGCGCCGTCGACGGGCTCCCACGACAGCTGGGGCGAGGTGTTGCCGGCGTCGGCGACCTGGTCGTCCTTGAGGGGCTGACCGTCGGTGACGTCGGCACTGGTCACGCCGAAGGCCGGCGCGGCGGGCAGCAGCGGGTAGGGGTCGGGGGACACGGGGCGATCGAGGGCCATCTGCCCAACGTAGCGGGGGACCCCCACCCGGGGACCCACCCTCGCGGGCCGGGATGATGACGCCATGGACGACCCGGTGCTCTATCCCGTCGGCTTGCGGCTCGAGGGGCGCAGGGTCGTCGTCGTGGGCGGCGGTCAGGTCGCCCAGCGCCGGGTGCCGCAGCTGATCGCCGCCGGTGCCCTGGTCACCGTCGTCTCGCCCGAGGTGCGACCCGCCCTCGAGGGTCTCGTGGCCGGCGGCGAGGTCACCTGGGAGCCCCGGGGCTTCGTCCCGGCCGACCTCGACGGCTCCTGGTACGCCGTCGCCGCGACCAGCGACATCGCCGTCAACGAGCAGGTCTCCGCGGCCGCCGAGGAGCGGCGCATCTTCTGCGTGCGCTCCGACGACGCCTCGGTGGCGACCGCCTGGACCCCGGCCGCGGGCCGGGCGGCCGGGGTCACCGTCGCCGTCCTCGGACGACGCGAGCCGCGTCGGTCGGCCGCCATCCGCGACGAGGTGCTCGAGGCGCTCCGCGAGGGCCGGCTGGGCAGCCACGAGGTCCGTGAGCACACCCCCGGTGTCACCCTGGTCGGTGGCGGGCCGGGCGACCCCGAGCTCCTCACCCTCGCCGGACGCCGGGCGCTGATGGAGGCCGACGTCGTGGTGGCCGACCGGCTGGCCCCGCGCGAGGCTCTCGGCGACCTGCCGACCGACGTCGAGCTCTACGACGTCGCCAAGCTGCCGCGCGGGCGGTCGGCGCAGCAGGAGGAGATCAACCGGATCATCGTCGAGCAGGCGCTGGCCGGGCGACGCGTCGTCCGGTTCAAGGGCGGCGACAGCTTCGTCTTCGGCCGGGGCTACGAGGAGGTCATCGCGTGCCGTGAGGCCGGGGTCCCGGTCACCGTCATCCCCGGGGTGTCCAGCCCCGTCGCCGTCCCCGCCACCGCCGGCATCCCCGTCACCCACCGCGGGGTCGCGCATGAGTTCACCGTCGTCTCGGGCCACGTCCCGCCGGGCCACCCGACGTCGCTGACCGACTGGGACGCCGTCGCCCGGCTGCGCGGCACCCTGCTGCTGATGATGGCCGTCGAGCACGGGCCGCAGATCGCCGACGCGCTGCTCGCGGGCGGTCGCCCGGCCGACACCCCCGTCGCGTTCGTCTGCGACGGCTCGATGCCCACCGAGCGGACCGTGCTGTGCACCCTCGGCGACCTCGCCGCCACCATCGAGCGCGAGCGCGTCCGCCCGCCGGCCATCATCGTCGTGGGCCACGTCGTCGCCGTGGCGCACCCGGAGCACTACCCGGCCCCCGTGGCGTCTCGTGGCTGAGGTCGTCGAGATCACCGATCCCGGTGACCTGCGGCTCGCCGACTACCGCGACCTGCGCGACGTCCAGCTGCGTCAGCACCTCGAGGCCGAGCACGGCCTGTTCCTCGCCGAGGGCGAGAAGGTCGTACGCCGTGCCGTCGAGTCGGGCCACGACGCGCGGTCCTTCCTGATGGCCCCGCGCTGGCTCGACGGCCTCGCCGACGTGCTGGCGCGCACCGACGCGCCCTGCTTCGTGCTGCCCGAGGCGCTCGTCGAGCAGGTGACCGGCTTCCACGTCCACCGGGGTGCGCTCGCGTCGCTACGGCGTCGTGCCCTGCCCCCGGTCGCCGAGGTGCTCGACGGGGCTCGGTCGGTCCTGGTGCTCGAGGACGTCGTCGACCACACCAACGTCGGCGCGATCTTCCGCTCCGGCGCCGCGATGGGCTTCGACGCCGTGCTGCTGTCGCCCCGCTGCGCCGACCCGCTCTACCGGCGCTCGATCAAGGTCGCCATGGGCGCGGTGTTCTCGGTGCCGTGGACCCGGCTGCCCGACTGGCGCACCGCGCTCCCCGACCTGTCGGCAGCCGGCTTCACGACCGTCGCCCTGACGCTCGCCGACGACGCGGTCGACGTCGAGGACGCCGTCCGCGGTCTCGACCGGGTGGCCCTGGTGCTCGGGTCGGAGGGTCACGGGCTGTCGCCCGCCTGGCAGCGCGCCGCGGACCGGCGCGCGACCATCCCGATGGCCCGCGGGGCCGAGCACGGCGTCGACTCGCTCAACGTCGCCGCGGCCAGCGCGGTCGCCTGCTACGTCACCGCCCGCCGCTGAACCCGGTCGCGGTCAGGGAATGCCTGTGAGCCGGGGACATCTGAAGTTCCCAGGCAATATCTCGCCTGCGAACTTCAGGGATCCCCGGTGGGCAGGCAACCTCTGAACCAGCCGCCGACCCCCAGCCTCAGTCGGTCGCGGGGCTCTCGCCCACGGGCCAGTCGGCCGGGAAGTCGTCGGCGACCTCGTCGTGCCTCTTCTGCAGCTTCTTGCGCGCCTTGGTCGGCACGCGGTCGCCGAAGACGGTGCCCACCGTGTGGTCGGTCTCGTGCTGCAGGCAGCGGGCCAGCAGCCCGGTGCCCTCGAAGCTGACCGGCTCGCCGTCGAGCCCGAACCCGCTGACCGAGGCCCAGTCGGGACGCGCGCAGTCGACGAACGCCCCAGGGAAGGACAGGCACCCCTCCTCGTCCTCCTCGAGGCGGCGGTCCTTGCCCTCGGGCAGCGTCAGCACGGGGTTGCACACCACGCCGACCGTGCGCACCCGGTCCTCGTCGGGGCAGTCGAAGACGAAGATCGCCACGTCCTCGCCGATCTGGCAGCCGGCGAGACCGACCCCGTCGGCGGCGTACATCGTGGCGACCATGTCGGCGGCCAGGGCCCGCAGCGCGTCGTCGTACGACGTCACCTTCGCCTGCGGGCGGTGCATCACCGGGGTGCCCCAGCGGGTGATCGGGCGGACCGTGCCGCCCGTGGGCAGGGGGCCGTGGGGCGCGAGGGGGGCGTCGTCGGACATGGCGACGATCCTAGGGAAGGACGTGTGACAGCCCGCACCCGAGGTTGGTGTAGCGCTCTGTGTAACTCACAGTTACATTCGACCCATGTCCCTCATCTCCAGCCTCAGGCCGGGCGGCCGGCACGGCGTCCCGAGCTCGGAGTCCCGTGACCCGATCGGGTTCCTCGTGGCCGGCCTCAACCGCCTGGCCCAGAGCGACCTCATCGACAAGGTCAAGCTCCGCAAGCCGGCCGAGCAGGCCGTCTTCTCCGTCACCCGCGACGGCTTCAAGGTGCTCACCACCGCGAGCCGCACCTTCGCCAAGGCGGGCAGGTCCGGCACGCCGGGCTCGCGGCCCGCCCCGGCGTCGACGCCCCGCGGCGTCTTCGACCTGACCCCGACCGAGGACGAGCAGATGCTCGTCGACGTCGTCACCCAGTACGCCGACGAGGTCGTCCGCCCGGCGGCGGCCGGGGCCGACGAGACCTGCGAGGCGCCCCAGGCGGTCCTCGAGGCCGGTCTCGGGATCGGCCTGCCGATCCTCGGCATCCCCGAGGACCTCGGCGGCATCTCCGAGGAGCGCTCGGCCATGGCCGGCACCCTCGTGGCCGAGGCGCTGGCGAAGGGCGACATGGGGCTGGCCGTCGCCAGCCTCGCGCCCGGCTCGGTCGCCACGGCGCTGGGACTCTGGGGCACCGATGCCCAGCAGCAGACCTACCTGCCCGCGTTCACCGGGGACGACGTGCCCGCAGCGGCCCTGGCGCTCACCGAGCCGACCGTTCTCTTCGACGTGCTGTCGCCGTCGACCACGGCCCGCAGGACGGCCGACGGCTACGTGCTCGACGGCGTCAAGACCCTGGTGCCCCGCGGCGCCCGGGCCGAGCTCTTCGTCCTCGGCGCCTCGCTCGACGGCAAGCCCGTCCTGTTCCTCGTCGAGTCCGGCGCCGCCGGTCTCGAGGTCGAGGGCGACCCGGCGATGGGCGTGCGCGCCGCGTCGCTGACCAAGCTGACCCTGACTGGTGTCACGGTCCCGGCCGACGCCGTCCTCGGCGAGACCGACGGCTCCACCTACACCGAGTGCGTGCGGTTGTCCCGCCTGGCGTGGTGTGCCCTGTCGATCGGCACGGCCCAGGCCGTCCTCGACTACGTGACCCCCTACGTCAAGGAGCGCCAGGCGTTCGGCGAGCCGATCGCCCACCGCCAGTCGGTGGCGTTCATGGTCGCCGACATCGCGATCGAGCTGCAGGCCATGCGCCTGCTGACCTACAAGGCCGCGGCCCGGGCGGCCGCCGGCAAGGACTTCACCCGCGAGGTCGCCCTGGCCCGCAAGGCGTGCGCCGACAAGGGCATGCGGATCGGCCTCGACGGCGTCCAGCTGCTCGGTGGTCACGGGTTCGTCAAGGAGCACCCGGTCGAGCGGTGGTACCGCGACCTGCGTGCCGTCGGAATCATGGAAGGTGCGGTGCTGGTCTGATGGCCATCAATCTCGACGACCCGAAGAAGTTCAAGCCGCTGGTGGGCCAGGCCCACCAGGTCGCGATGAACATGCTCCGCCCGATCTCCCGCAAGTACGACCGTGCCGAGCACGAGTACCCCAAGGAGCTCGACATGCTGGCCGCGATGATCGACGGCCTCTCCGAGTCCGGCGCGTCCGAGGGCGCCGGTGCGGCCGGCGTACGACGCGACGAGAAGGACGCAGACAGGACCGTCAAGAACGGTGCCAACCTCGCCTCGGTCATGTCGATCGCCGAGATGTGCTGGGGCGACGTGGGGCTGCTGCTGTCGATGCCGCGCCAGGGCCTCGGCAACTCCGCCATCGCCTCGGTCGCCAACGACGAGCAGCTCGCGCGCCTCGAGGGCGTGTGGGCCGGGATGGCGATCACCGAGCCCGGCGTGGGCTCCGACTCCGCCAACATCAGGACGACCGCGGTCCTCGACGGCGATGAGTACGTCATCAACGGCGAGAAGATCTACGTCACCTCCGGTGACCGCGCCGACCACATCGTCGTCTGGGCGACCCTCGACCGCGACCTGGGTCGTGCGGCGATCAAGTCGTTCGTCGTCGCCAAGGGCACGCCCGGCATGCGGGTCGACCGGCTCGAGCACAAGCTCGGCATCCGTGCCTCCGACACCGCGACGATCATCTTCGAGAACTGTCGCGTCCCGAAGGACAACCTCCTCGGGTCTCCCGAGGTCGACGTCAAGCAGGGCTTCGCCGGTGCGATGGCGACGTTCGACAACACGCGTCCGCTGGTCGCCGCCATGGCCGTCGGCTGCGCCCGGGCCTCGCTCGACCTGACCCGCGACCTGCTCCAGGACGCCGGCATCGAGGTCGACTACGACCGCCCGGCCGTCCTGCAGAGCGCCGCGGCGGCGAAGCTCCTGCAGATGGAGTCCGACTGGGAGGGCGCCTACCTGCTCACGCTGCAGGCGGCGTGGATGGCCGACAACCGCGAGCCCAACTCGCTCGAGGCGTCGATGGCCAAGGCCAAGGCCGGCCGCGTCGGGTCCGACATCACGCTCTCGTGCGTCGAGCTCGCCGGCTCCATCGGCTACAGCGAGACCGAGCTGCTCGAGAAGTGGGCGCGCGACTCCAAGATCCTCGACATCTTCGAGGGGACCCAGCAGATCCAGCAGCTGATCGTGGCTCGTCGGGTGCTGGGGCTGTCCAGCTCGGAGCTGCGCTGACCCCACCGCCACGACGCCGTACGACGACGGCCCCGCGCTTCTCGCGCGGGGCCGTCGGTCGTGCGGGTGGTGCCGAGGGGTCAGGACGGGCTGGGCGGCCGGTCGTCGAGCTGGCTGCCCATCGACCGGGCGATGTCGGCCGGGGTGACGTCGACCTCGTCGTCGAGCGCCTCGGCGTCGATGGCGGTCACGGGGGTCGGCTCGGGCTCGGGGGCCGGCGCAGCCGCCTTCGTGGCCGGCACAGCCTTCTTCGCCGCTCCCGCCGCCGACTTCTTGGCCGGGGCCGGGGCCACGGGGTCGGCCGCGGGCGCCTTGGTCGCCGGCTCGGCCACCGTCGCGGCGGGGGCCTTCTTCGCCGGGGCCTTCTTGGCCGGGGGCTTCCTTGCGGGGGCCCTGGGTGCGGGGGCAGCCGGGTCCGGGGTCGGACCGGCCGACGCCGGCGTGACCGGTCCCTTCGCGGCGGGCTTGGCCACCGGCTCGGCGACCGGGGTGGCCGGCGCCGCGGGCGACTTCACGTCGGTCGGCGCGGGTGCCGCCTTGGCGCCGTGCCCGGGCACCAGGCCGGCGACGGTGCCGACGGTCTTGACCGCCAGGTGCAGCGGGAGGCGGACGACGGAGCTGATCGTGTGGAGGAGAGCCATGGCCCCATCCTCCCAGCCGGGGCGCCGTCGTACGCCGCCCCGCGGGGTGGCCGGACCCCGACCGTGAGCGTGGGCACACCGACGACGACGGGCCCGCACTCGGGGCGAGTGCGGGCCCGACGGGGGAGCGGGGCGAGCGGTGGGTCAGGAGACGGCGCGGAAGGGGTCGTGCTCGGCGAGCAGGCGGTCGACCCGTGCCTGGTCGAGACGGTGGACCACCGACTGGCTCTCCTGGTTGTCGCGCACGCACTTGGCGAGCGTGAACGCCGAGGTCGTGAGGAACAGGGTGCCGAGCGCGAGGAAGGCCTTGGCCCACGGCTCGGCGTCGAGGTAGAGCACGGCCATCAGGAGCGACAGCAGGGCGACGGCGAACGAGATGCCGGCCATGGCGAAGAAAGCGGCGGTGTTCTTGGCGGGGGCGCTGGTGTTGTTCGTCATGCCGAGAACCCTCGCGTCCCCGGCGGCCGGGCCGGTCGGCCGACGTACTCGACCTCGGGTGAGTACCAGGGCCCGGTCCGGGCGTCTGACACCGTGGCGGCATGACTGCTCCAGACGACAGCCACGACGACAGCCACGACGACAGGGTCACCCCCGACCGCGCCGAGGTCATCGTGTCCGTCCTCGCCGACGCCTTCGCGCCGCTGATGGAGGCCGATCCGACCGCCTTCCGGGCCAAGTTCCGCACGATGGCCCGTGACCCGCACGCGTTCTACCGGGGGACGGCCTGCCTGTTCTTCCACGACCTGGTCGGGGAGCGCGAGGGCCGCGAGGCCGACCCGTTCGCGACCGGGGCCGCCGGCCGGATCTGGGTGCACGGCGACCTGCACGTGGAGAACTTCGGCACCTACCTCGACGCCGACGGGCGGTTGGTGTTCGACGTCAACGACTTCGACGAGGCCTACCTGGGGCGCTTCACGTGGGACCTCCAGCGGTTCGCGGCCTCGTTGGCCCTGATGGGCTGGCAGAAGGCGTTGCCCGTGGACGACGTGGCCCGGCTGACCGAGACCTACGTGCGCGCCTACCTCGACCAGGTCCGCGCCTACGTCGAGAGCCAGGACGACGACGACTTCTCGCTCGACCTCACCACCACCTCGGGCCCGATCCACGGCGCCCTGGTGACGGCCCGCCGCCGGCGTCGTGCCGACCTTCTCGACGCCAACACCGTGGAGGTCGACGGGGTGCGCCGGTTCGCCGACCACCCGTCCGTACGTCGCCTCGAGGACGACGAGCACGCCCGGGTGGTCGCGGCGTTCGAGACCTACCTCGCCACCATCCCGCCGCGCCGGCGCAGCGACCGCGACCTGTTCTACGAGGTGCGTGACGTCGTCGGGAAGTCCGGCTTCGGCATCGGCAGCGCCGGGCTCCCGGCCTACAACGTGCTGGTCGAGGGCTACAGCCAGGCCCTCGACAACGACGTGCTCCTCTCGATGAAGCAGGCCAACGTCCCGGCGGTCAGCCGGTTCGTCGACACCGGCGACGTCGAGCGCTACTTCGAGCACGAGGGGCACCGCACCGTGGTCAGCCAACGCGCGCTGCAGGTGCACACCGACCCGCTGCTCGGCTACACCGAGATCGACGGCGTGGGCTACGTGGTGGCCGAGGTCTCTCCCTACGAGGTTGACCTGGACTGGTCGGGGCTGACCGAGCCCGCCGACATCGAGGACGTCGTCGGGCTGCTGGGGCGGGCCACCGCCAAGATCCACTGCGCCTCCGACGAGGACAGCGACGAGGACCTCGTCGAGATCCAGGTGGAGGACGCGATCACCGAGGCGGTCGCCGGCCGCGAGGACGACCTCGTCGCCTGGATCACCCGGTTCGGGGCGTCGTACGCCGAGCGCGTGCGGGAGGACCACGCCTGCTTCGTGCAGGCGTTCCGGGACGGCCGGATCGGGGTCACCGCCACGGCGTAGGCCGCCGTAGACTCCGGCCAGTGGAGTTCCTCGGCGCAGCGCCCTCGCACGACCTCACCTACGACGACGTCTTCATGGTGCCGCGCAGCAGCGCGGTCGCCAGTCGCTACGACGTCGACCTCGCCACGACCGACGGCACGGGTGCCACCCTGCCCCTGGTCGTGGCCAACATGACCGCCGTCGCCGGCAAGCGGATGGCCGAGACCGTCGCCCGTCGCGGCGCGATCACGGTCATCCCGCAGGACATCCCGGCCGCGGTCGTCGCCGACGTGGTCGCGTCGGTGAAGTCGCGCCACCTCGTCTTCGACACCCCCATCACCCTGGACCCGCACCAGACCGTCGCCGAGGCCCTCTCGCTCATCCCGAAGCGCTCGCACGGGGCCGCGGTCGTGGTGGTCGACGGCCGGCCGGTCGGCATCGTGGCCGAGTCCGACTGCCGCGACGTCGACCGGTTCGCCCAGGTGTCCCACGTGATGCGCCCGCCGGCGGTCGTGGTCGCCGAGACGGCGCAGCCGCGAACCGTGTTCGAGCAGCTCGACGAGGCCCGCGTCGCCCTCGCCGTCGCGACGCACCCCGACGGGTCCCTCGCGGGGGTGCTGACCCGGACCGGAGCGCTGCGCGCCACCCTCTACACCCCAGCCACCGACGACCGCGGCGGTCTGCGGATCGCGGCGGCGGTCGGGGTCAACGGCCAGGTCGCGAGCGCCGCCGCGGCGCTCCTCGACGCCGGGGTCGACTGCCTCGTCGTCGACACCGCCCACGGCCACCAGGACCGGATGATCGAGGCGCTGCGCGCGGTGCGTGCCCTCGACCCGCAGGTGCCGGTCGTCGCCGGCAACGTCGTGTCGGCCGACGGCACCCGCGACCTCGTCGCGGCGGGCGCCGACATCGTCAAGGTCGGCGTCGGTCCCGGCGCCATGTGCACCACCCGCATGATGACCGGCGTGGGCCGCCCGCAGTTCTCCGCGGTGCTCGAGTGCGCGGCCGCCGCCCGCGAGCTGGGCGCTCACGTGTGGGCCGACGGCGGCGTGCGCCACCCCCGCGACGTCGCGCTCGCCCTGGCCGCCGGCGCGTCGTCGGTCATGGTCGGGTCCTGGTTCGCCGGCACCCACGAGTCGCCGGGCGACCTCGTGCACGACGCCGACGGCCGCGCGTTCAAGGTGTCCTTCGGCATGGCCTCGGCGCGGGCCGTCGCCTCTCGCACCGCCGGTGAGTCGGCGTACGACCGGGCTCGCAAGGGCCTCTACGAGGAGGGCATCTCCTCCTCGCGCCTCTACCTCGATCCCGCCCGGCCGGGGGTCGAGGACCTGCTCGACCAGATCTGCTCGGGTGTGCGCTCCGCGTGCACGTACGCCGGGGCCACGACCCTCGCCGAGCTGCACGAGCGCGCCGTGGTCGGCGTGCAGTCGGCGGCCGGGTTCCACGAGGGCCGTCCGCTCGCCACCAGCTGGTAGCCGGGGGTCGGCGTCAGCCGCGGGTCGAGTTGGCGCCGCGGCCCTTGACGATGCCGACGAAGTCCTGGGTGCGCTCGTCGTCGGCGTCGATGCGCCAGACCAGGCCGATGGTCGTGGGGTCCAGGTCGGTCACCGGGCGGGTCACGACGTCCTTGCGGCCGTGCAGCCGCGCGACCGACATCGGGAGGATCACGATGCCGGTGCCGGCGGCGACCGTCTCGACCGCGTCGGCGGCCGACATCGGGGGCCAGGCCAGCTGGTCGGCCTGCGGCGTCCACCCGGACACGTGGGGGAGCACCAGCTGCTCGTCGACCAGGTCGGCGAGCATCACGCCCTCGGCGTCGGCCGCGGCCACGAGGTGGTCGCGCCCGGCCACGACCACCTGCAGCTCGTCGTAGAGGCGCACGCAGTGCAGGGCATCGCGGTCGACCGGCAGCCGGACCAGCGCCATGTCGAGCTCGCCGGACCGGACGCCGTCGAGCTGCTCGTCCTCGGTCACCGGTGTCAGCGCCAGTGGCTCCCTGCGGCGCTCACGCCAGGCGCGGGCCCACTTGTCGGGGGTGGCGCCAGTCACGAACCCCACGCGCAGCGTCATGGGTGAAGTATCGCGCGACAGGTGTCACGTAGGTTCGCGGCATGCGAGTCCTGGTCACCGGAGCCTCCGGCTACGTCGGGTCGCGGCTGGTGCCGGCCCTGCTCGCGGCCGGTCACGAGGTCGCCGTGGGCGCCCGCGACGTCGAGGGGATCGACCGGTTCGCCTGGGCCGACCGGGTCGAGCGGCGCTACCTCGACGTCGAGGACACCGTGTCGGTCCACCTCGCCGTGCGCGACACCGATGCCGTCTTCTACCTCGTGCACTCGATGGGGGCGGGGGAGTTCCTCCACCGCGACCGCGACGCCGCCGAGAGCGTCGTGGCCGCCTGCGCCTACGCCGGGACCGGCCGCCTCGTCTACCTCTCCGGCCTGGTGCCCGACGTGGCGCCGGGCGACCTGTCCGACCACCTGCGCTCGCGTCTCGAGGTCGAGGAGATCCTGCGCGCCGGTCCGACGCCCGCCACCGTGCTGCGGGCCTCGATGGTGATCGGCGGCGGCTCGATGTCGTTCGAGGTGATGCGCCGGATGACCGAGCGGCTGCCGGTCCTGACGCTGCCGATCTGGATGCGTAGCCGGATCCAGCCGATCGCGGTCGAGGACGTCGTGCGTCTCCTGCTCGCCGCGCTCGACGGCGAGCCGCGCGACCGCACCTACGACGTCGGCGGCGACGAGGTGCTGACCTACTCCGAGCTGCTGGCGCGCTTCGCCGCGGTGGCGGGGCTGGAGCGCCCGCAGGTGCCGCTGCTCTTCGCACCGGTCCGGCTCGTCGGTGAGGGCGTCGCGGTGCTCACCGGCATCCCCCGCTCCACCATCGGCGCGCTGGTGCGCAGCCTCACGCACGACATGGTCTGCCGCGACGACGTCGTACGCCGCGAGCTCGCGCCCGGCACGGCCTACCTGTCGCTGGACGAGGCGCTGGCGCGATCGTTGGCGGGCGACACCGCCGCCACCAGTCCCGAGGGCGACGTGCAGGGCGAGGCCGACAGCGACCCGTCCTGGGTCGGCTCGACCCGGGCCTGACCCACTGGCCCGACTCGCAGGCCGACTCTCAGCCCGACTCGCCGGGCCGACTCAGTTGAGGGGACGCATCGAGTCGGGTACGCCGCCGCCCGCCTGCACCGCCTCGACCAGCTCGGCCAGGGCGGTGAGCGCGACCCGCTGCGACATCGGGCCGTAGGACACACGGGCGACACCGAGCTGCTCGAGCCGGGCCAGCGACGGCGTGCCGGGAACCCCGATCGTGGTGAGTCGCTGCGGTCCGAAGGCCTCGACCAGGGTCTCGACCTGCTGCTCGTCGAGCCTGCCGGGCACGAAGACGACGGGGGCGCCGGCGTCGAGGTAGGCCCGACCGCGGGTGACCGCCTCGGCCAGTGGGTCGGCGGCTCCCTTGACGAACGCGTCGGTGCGAGCGTTGAGCACGAAGTCGGGCACGCCCTCGGCGGCCGCAGCGGCCAGGACCGCCTCGACCTGCGCGGTGGCCTCGGCGAGCGGCTTGAGCTGGTCCTCGATGTTGGCGCCGACGACGCCGACGCCGATGGCCTTGCGCACCGTCTCGGCAGCATCGCCGTAGCCGCCCTCGAGGTCGGCCGACACCGGCAGGCGGGTGGCGACGACGATCCGACGCACCTCCTCGATCATCTCGTCGACGGGGATCTTCTCGCCGTCCTCGTAGCCGCGGGAGGCGGCGATCGAGTGGCTGGCCGTGGCCAGGGCCCGGGTGCCGGGCAGGTCGCTCACGACGGTCGCGCTGATCGCGTCCCAGACGTTGACGACGGCGAGCAGGGACGGGTCGCGGTGCAGGTCGAGCAGGGTGGTGGCGCGCGTGGCCGCCTCGAGGGGAGTACTCATGGACCGAGCATGGCAGGGCCCGCCAGCAGGACAGGTATGACCGATCTCAACAGAAAACTCAACATTCATGTCATATTCGGGCATAGTGTCCGGGTGGAGACAACGCGAGAGCCTGCGCAGGTCACACCCGACCTTCGCGTCCGGGCCAAGAACATCGATGCCGCCCTGGTGGGCGGCCGCATCAAGCTGGCTCGACAACGAGCCGGGCTGACCCAGGGTGAGGCGGCCGGCGACCAGATGTCGACCGCCTACATCTCCCGTATCGAGGCCGGCCAACGCCGAGCCAGTGCCGAGCTCCTGGTCGCGCTGGCCAACCGCCTGGGATGCGACCCCGAGGAGCTGCTGGCCCCCGACGAGGACGTCGCGGCCCGCGAGCACGCCGCTCGGTTGACCCTCGAGCTCGACTACGCCGAGCTCGACCTGCGCACCGGCCAGGCCGCGTCCGCCCTTGCGCGCCTCGACGCGCTCCTCGACGAGGGCGACGTCCCGGCCGAGCTGGCCGCCAAGGCCCGCTTCCTGCGCGGCCAGGCGCTGGAGTCGAACGGACAGCTGGCCGCGGCGATCAAGGTCTTCGAGGACCTGCTGATCGCCAGCACCGACGGACTGTTCCTGATCCGCACCCTGCTGGCGCTGAGCCGCTGCTACCGCGAGGAGGGAGACCTGGCCCGGGCGTGTGAGATCGGCGACCGGGCCGCCGGCCTGGTCAGCGCCTCCGACCTCGAGGGCACCGCCGAGGGCATCCAGCTCGCGGTCACGGTCGCCGCCGCCCACTTCGAGCGCGGCGACGTCAACTTCGCGCTGCGGATGTGCGAGCGGGCCGTCGCGAGCGCCGAGCTCCTGGAGTCGCCGATCGCGCGGGCGTCGGCGTACTGGAACAGCAGCATCGTGCACCAGCGTCAGGGCAACGTCGCCGACGCGCTGCCGTTGGCCCAGCGCGCCGTCGCGCTGCTCGAGCAGACCCACGACGCGCGCAGCATGGCGCGACTGCGCAGCCAGCTGGGTCTTCTCCAGCTCGCGCTGGACCCGCCCGAGGTCGAGGGTGCCTCGCTCAACTTCGACCGGGCCCGCGAGGAGATGAAGTTCAACGACGCGAGCCCCTACGACACCGGTCGCAACGAGCTCGGACGGGCGCGGTGCCGCCTGCTCGTCGGCGACGTCGAGGAGGCCGAGCGGCTGGCCGAGGACTGCTTCGAGAGCATGCGCGAGAACAACCTCATGCTCAGTGCGCAGGCCCTGACCGTGCTGGGACAGATCGCCATCGCTCGTGACGACACCGAGCGCGCGGTCGGCCACTTCCGTCGGGCCCTGGTGGTGCTCGACGGGGTCGGAGCCGACCGGGAGGCAGCGCAGCTGTGGTTCGAGCTGGCCAACCTGCTGCGCGAGCGTGGCGCGATCGAGGAGGCCATGGAGGCTTTTCGGCGCGCTGGAGCGTCCACGGGGCTCATGCCGTCGAGCATTCCGCTGACGGTACGTGCCACCCCGCGGTCAGGCTGAGGGAGAAGGGCTGCTGCTGAAGGTCAGCAGCACCACTGCGAGTTGTCGCGCGCCGCGACGGGGGCCTTGGCCTCCGAGGCGCCGGTGGTCGAGATCGCTCCGCCGACCAGCGCGGTGGCGAGGAGGGACGAGACGAGAAGGGCGCGGAACTTCGACATTGGAGATCTCCTAGGTGTGACTGACCCGTACGGCCAGACGTTTGGGTATATTCTGTCAAAGAAAATGGCAAACGTCCCGTCTACGGGCGTTTTTGAAAGCAAATTCGCGAAGTTCTTCTCCCGCCGCGCCTGAGCCGCGGCCCCACGCGCCCCTGCCGCCACACCTGCCCCGTACGCCACACCCGTCGGCCCGGCTCCCTCCTGGAGTCAGGGCGTCGCTGCGTCGTACGACGCCGCGGGAGCGCCCAGGTCGGCGCGGGAGGCGTCCTGTCCGAGGTCGCGCCCGGCCGATGCTCCGGTGCTCGTGTCGGCACTGCATCGCGCGCGTCCGGCGAGCGAGGTGGGCCGGCCATGACGGGCCCGCCCGCGGAGAGCCGCGCGGAGGCGTCGCAAATGAACAAAAGGCCCCGTGGAGCCGGGGCCTTCTGAGTGTCCGAGGGGGGACTTGAACCCCCACGCCCTAATACGGGCACTAGCACCTCAAGCTAGCGCGTCTGCCAATTCCGCCACCCGGACGAGTGCGGTCGAACGTTAGCAAAGCCCAGTCCGACCAACCGCATCGGGGGTCACCAACGCGGGTGTCAGGATGGGGACATGGAACCCGATGCCGGAGCCCCGACGCCGCCCGCCTACGACCCGGCCGCCGAGGTCGTCGAGCTGTGCCGCGACCTGATCCGGATCGACACGAGCAACTACGGCGAGCCCGACGGCCAGGGTGGGCCGGGGGAGCGCAAGGCGGCCGAGCACGTCGCTGCGCTGCTCGACGAGGTCGGCATCGCCTCGCGCCTCTACGAGACCACGCCGGGTCGCACGTCCGTGGTGGCCCAGTGGGGCGGTGAGGGCGGGCACCGCACCGACAAGCTGCTGCTGCACGGCCACCTCGACGTCGTACCCGCGGCGGCCGCCGACTGGCAGGTCGACCCGTTCAGCGGCGAGGTGCAGGACGGCTACGTGTGGGGCCGCGGCGCGGTCGACATGAAGGACTTCGACGCCATGCTGCTCTCGGTCGTGCGGGCCCGGCAGCGCGCCGGAGCGGCGCCCGAGCGGCCCGTCGTGCTGTGCTTCACCGCCGACGAGGAGGCCGGGGGCCACCACGGCGCCGAGCAGCTCGTCGAGCACCACCGCGACGAGCTGGAGGGATGCACCGAGGCCGTCGGCGAGGTCGGGGGGTTCTCGACGACCGTGCGCGGCCGCCGGGTCTACCTGATCGAGGCGGCCGAGAAGGGCATGGCCTGGATGCGGCTGACCGCGAAGGGGCGCGCCGGGCACGGCTCGATGATCAACCCCGACAACGCCGTCACCCGCCTGTCCGCCGCGGTGGCGCGGATCGGCACCCACCAGTGGCCGGTGCGCCTCACGCCGACGATGGAGGTGCTGCTGGCCGCCGTGGCCGACCTCGCCGGCACCGAGGCGACCCCGGACAACGCGCCGGCGCTGATCGAGGAGTTCGGGGGTGCCGCCCGGATGCTCGGTGCCGTCATCCGCAACACCGCCAACCCGACCCAGCTGGGGGCGGGCTACAAGGTCAACGTGGTCCCGACCGAGGCGACCGCCCACCTCGACGGGCGCTTCCTGCCCGGCTACGAGGACGAGTTCTTCGCGACGCTGCGCGAGCTGTGCGGCGAGGGGATCGAGTGGGACATGCTGTCCCACCAGCAGCCGTGGGAGACGCCGTACGACGGCGACCTCGTGGCCTCGATGACCCGCTCGATCCTGGCCGAGGACCCCGAGGGGATCGTCGCGCCCTACACGATGAGCGGCGGCACCGACGCCAAGCACTTCCGCCGGCTCGGGCTGCGGTCCTACGGCTTCGCGCCGCTGCGGCTGCCGGCCGACCTCGACTTCACCGCCCTGTTCCACGGGGTCGACGAGCGGGTACCGGTCGACGCCCTGGAGTTCGGTGCGCGGGTGTTCGACCGGTTCCTCTCCGACGTGTGAGCCGGGTGGGGGCCGTCAGGCGGTGCGGACGGCGCGGATGATCTTGCGGCGCAGGATCACCCGGCGTACGCCGTCGTTGCCGATGCGCACCCGGTCGAGCTCCCAGCCGCCCTGCTCGGCCCGCTCGACGAGCAGCTTGGTGACCACGCCGCGGGGGTACTCCGGCGAGAAGGTCACCCGGTCGAACTCCCACTCCACCCCGGCACGAGGTGCGCGGCGCTCGTGACGGGGCATCAGGCGCCGCCGCGGGCCGTCGCGGACACGTCGTCGAGCGCGGCGACCAGCTCGGCGGGCAGGACCTTGTCGTCGAGGTCGAGCGAGCCGCGCAGCTGCTGGGTGGTGCGGGCGCCCACGATGGGAGCCGTGACGCCCGGCCGGTCGCGGACCCACACCAGCGCGACCTCGAGGGGTGTCCAGCCCAGGCCGTCGGCGGCGCGGACCACCGCCTCGACCACGCGGGCGCTCGCGTCGTCGAGGTAGGCGCCGACGAAGCCGGCGAAGACCTGCGAGGCCCCGCGGGAGTCCGAGGGGGTGCCGCTGCGGTACTTGCCGGTGAGCACCCCACGGCCCAGGGGCGACCACGGCAGGACGCCGAGGCCGAGGGCGGCGCTGGCCGGCAGCACCTCGCGCTCGACGGCGCGGTTGAGCAGGGAGTACTCGACCTGCGTCGAGGCCAGGGTCGCCCGCCCCGGGACCGCGCGCTGCCAGGTGGCGGCCTGGGCGGTCTGCCAGCCGTTGTAGTTGGAGATGCCGACGTAGGACGCACGTCCTGAGGAGACGGCGATGTCGAGGGCGGTCAGCGTCTCCTCGAGGGGCGTCCGGTCGGACCAGACGTGCACCTGCCAGAGGTCGACGTGGTCGACGCCCAGGCGGCGCAGCGACGCGTCGAGGGTGGGCAGCAACGAGCCGCGCGAGGTGTCGGCGACGCGCTCGCCACTGCGCCGGGACACCCCGGCCTTGGTGGCCAGGACGATCTCGTCGCGCGACACGACGTCGCCGATCAGCGTGCCGATCAGACGCTCGGAGTCGCCGTCGGTGTAGCCGGCCGCGGTGTCGACCAACGTGCCGCCGGCCTCGGCGAACGCGATCAGCTGGTCGCGCGCCTCGTGCTCGTCGGTGTCGCGGCCCCAGGTCATCGTGCCGAGCCCCACGCGGGACACCTGGAGGCCGGTGCTGCCCAGGGAGCGCTGCTGCATGTCGAAAACCTAGACGACCGTCGGCGGTGTCGCGGTAGGGGCGCGCTGACGTGGGCACCCGGGCATGTCCTAGCGTGGCCCCTCGTGTGGGACATGCTGCAGGCGGTCGTGCTCGGAGTGATCCAGGGACTCACGGAGTTCCTGCCGATCTCGAGCAGTGCGCACCTGCGCATCTTTCCCGAGCTCTTCGGCTGGGGGGACCCCGGCGCGGCCTTCACCGCGGTGATCCAGATCGGCACGGAGCTGGCCGTGCTCATCTACTTCCGCAAGGACATTCTCCGGATCGCGTCGATGTGGCTGCGCTCGCTGGTCAAGCCCGAGCTGCGCGGCCACCTCGATGCCCGGATGGGCTGGTTCATCATCATCGGCTCGCTGCCGATCGTGGTCCTCGGCGTGCTGCTCAAGGACGTCATCGAGAAGGACTTCCGCAACCTCTGGGTGATCGCGATCCTGCTGATCGTGATGGGCCTCGTGCTCGGTGCCGCCGACAGGTTCGGGCGCTCCGACAAGGAGATCAAGCAGATGACCCTGCGCGACGCCGTCCTGATGGGCGGGGCCCAGGCCCTCGCGCTCGTGCCCGGCGTCTCCCGCTCGGGGGCCACGCTCTCCATGGGCCGCGCGCTCGGCTACGACCGCGAGGCCGCCACCCGCTACGCGTTCCTCCTCGCCATCCCGGCCGTCGTCGGAGCCGGGGCCTTCGAGCTGCGCAAGATCGGCGAGCCCGTCGCCGCGGGCGAGACCGACTACGGCTGGGGACCGACCGTCGTCGCCACCGTCGTCTCCTTCGTCGTCGGGTACGCCGCCATCGCGTGGCTCCTGCGCTACGTCTCCACCCGCTCCTACACGCCGTTCGTCCTCTACCGCGTCGTGCTCGGCACCGCCACGCTGGTGCTGCTGGGCGTGGGCGTGCTGCACGCCTGACGCGACCTCGCCCCACGGCGGTCGAGGAAGTCGCGCTAGCGACTGTCTCGAGACCACCGCAGCGTCCTGCGGTGTGCAGCCACGTCTTCTCGTCGTAGGTCTCGTGGCGTTCCGGTCGGGCGGCGGCGCGCGTAGGCCGACCGTCACGAGTGGTCTGCGGTCGCAGAACCTCCTGGTTCTACGACGAAGCTTTGTCGTAGGAGCACCAGGTTCGGCGGCCGAGGGGTGTCCGCGCTGGACGAGGGCGCGGCGGAGCCCGCCCTTGTCTGCGCCCTCAAGCATTCCGGGAGAGGCTCGCGGTCAAGGATCGCGTAGCGACCGCGCAGCGGCGGAGCGAAGCGACGTCCTTGACGGCGAGACCCGGAATGCTAGGCGCGCGGACGGCCCGACCCTGAGAGTGCCGCGCCGGGAGAGCCCCGATCCCGCGAGAGCTCGATCGGGTCGGGTGCATCGGCTGCGGGGGTCTCGAGGCTCAGGCCTGGCGGCCTTCGCACCTCGACCGACGTGCGGCCTTCGCACCTCGACCGACGTGGGGTTTCGCACCTCGACCGACGTGGTGGGTCGACCTACAGCCAGCCAGACCGCTTGAAGAACCAGAACAGCACCGCCGACGACCCGAGCATCAGCAGCAGTGCGAAGGCGTAGCCGTACTGCCAGGACAGCTCTGGCATGTGGTCGAAGTTCATGCCGTAGACGCCGGCGATCAGCGTCGGGGTCACGACGAGCGCGGCGCCGGCGGAGATCTTGCGCATGTCGTCGTTCTGCTGCACCGAGATCGAGGCCAGGTGGGCGTCGAAGGCGCCGGACAGCAGGGTGTCGAGGGTGTCGACGACCTCGGCGGCCTGGGTGAGGTGGTCGACGACGTCGCGGAAGAACGGGGCCGCCTCGGCGTCGACGCCGGGCACCAGGCCGGAGGCGAAGCGGCGCATCGGCTCGCGCAGGGGCAGGACGGCGCGGCGTACCTCGGCGATCTCGCGCTTGAGCGTGTAGATGCGGGCCGAGTCGCGGGTGCGGTCGTTGGAGAAGACCGACTCCTCGACCTCGTCGACGTCCTCCTGCAGGTCGGCGACGACCTCGAGGTAGGCGTCGACGACGGTGTCGCACACGGCGTAGACGACCGAGGACGGACCGTGGGTGAGGACGTGCTCGGCGTGCTCGAGGTACTCGCGGGCCGCGCGCAGCCGCGAGCCGCGGCCGTGGCGCACGCTGACGACGAAGTCGTCGCCGACGAACAGGTTGATCTCGCCGGTCTCGACGGCGTCGTCCTCATCGACGTACCAGAGCGTCTTGAGCACCAGGAAGATGCTGTCGTCGTACTGCTCGAGCTTGGGGCGCTGATGGGCGGTGAAGGCGTCCTCGACGGCCAGCTTGTGCAGCCCGAAGGCGTCGGCGACCTCGCCGAGCTCGATCTCGCTGGGCTGGTAGAGCCCGACCCACACGAAGCCGCCCTCGTCGGCCGCCGAGGACCGGAGGGCGGCGTAGTCGTGGTCGTGGCAGTCGACCAGCACGCGCTGTCCGCCGCGGTAGACGGCACTGTCGACGATCACGGGCGTCACGCTAGTACGCATAGGGTCGGATCCATGGCAACGGTGATCTTCGTCCGACACGGCCGGACCACGGCCAACGCGTCGGGCACCCTGGCCGGGCGACTGCCCGGCGTCCGCCTCGACGACGTCGGGGTCGAGCAGGCCCAGCGCACGGGGGAGCGGCTCGCGGTGGTGCCGCTGGCCGCGATCGTCACCAGCCCGCTCGAGCGGTGCCGTCAGACCGCCAAGCTCGTCGTCGCGGCCCGTGAGAGTGCGCCCAAGGTGACCAGCGAGAAGGGCATCAGCGAGTGCGACTACGGCGAGTGGCAGGGGCGGCCGCTGCGCGAGCTGGCCAAGGAGCCGCTCTGGAAGGTCGTCCAGGGCCAGCCGTCGGCCGCGGCGTTCCCCGGCGGTGAGTCCCTGGCGACGATGCAGGCCCGCTCGGTGGCCGCCGTACGACGTCACGACGCGGCGATCGAGGCCGAGCACGGCCCCGGCGCCGTCTGGGTGGCCGTGAGCCACGGCGACATCATCAAGTCGCTGCTGGCTGACGCGCTCGGCATGCACCTCGACCTGTTCCAGCGCATCAACGTCGACCCGGCCTCGGTGTCGATCGTGCGCTACACCGGCACCCGCCCCTACGTGCTCGCGACCAACACCCACGCAGGCGACCTCTCGTGGCTGGTGCCGCCGCCCGCCAAGAAGACCCGGGGACGCCGTACGACGACCGCCGCGCAGGACGCCCCCGTCGGGGGTGGCGCGGGCCCATCGACCGGCCCCTAGGCTAGGAACGACATGCCGATCATCCACGCCTTCGACCCGCCCGAACGCTTCGTCGCCGGAACCGTCGGCGAGCCCGGCGCCCGGACCTTCTTCCTCCAGGCCCGCACTGGCCTGCGGGTGACCTCCGTCGCGCTCGAGAAGCAGCAGGTCGCCGCCCTCGCCGAGCGCATCGACGAGCTGCTCGACGAGGTGATGGCCACCGACACCTCCACCGTGGTCCCCGCCGTGGCGCCCCTGGGGCTCGAGGACTCCGCGCCGCTCGAGCAGCCGATCGAGGAGGAGTTCCGCGCCGGCACCATGACGCTGTCCTGGGACCCCGCCGACGAGCGCGTGGTGATCGAGGTCTTCCCGATCACCGACGTCGCGATCGTCTCCGCTGACGAGATCGAGGACGGCGACGAGCTCGACGACGACATCGTGGAGCCCGAGGCCGACGAGCTCCTGCTCGTCCGGATCACCGCCTCCGCCGCGCGGTCGTTCGTCCAGCGCACCGAGCAGGTGCTCGACGCCGGGCGTCCCGGCTGCCCCTTCTGCGGCAACCCGATCGACCCCGACGGCCACCTCTGCGTGCGCGCCAACGGCTTCCGCCGCCGCGACCCGCAGACCCCCTGAGGCGGTCGACCACCACGTGGGCGAGCTGGAGCTGCGCGGGCGGATCATGCCCGCCTCCAACGCGACGTTCCTCGGCGAGCTCGACGGCGTCAAGGTCGTCTACAAGCCGGTGCGCGGCGAGAAGCCGCTCTGGGACTTCCCCGACGGCACCCTCGCCGACCGCGAGGTCGCGGCGTACGCCGTCTCGCAGGCGATCGGGTGGGACGTCGTGCCACGCACCTGGCTGGGTGACGGGCCCCACGGGCTCGGGATGCTCCAGGAGTGGCAGGAGCCCGATCCCGACCAGGAGGCGGTGACGATCGTGCGGAGCGGTCGCGTGCCCGAGGGGGCCCTGGCGGTCTTCGACGGTCTCGACGACCAGGACCGCGACGTCACCCTGGTGCACGAGGACTCCGCCCCGCTGCGCCGGATGGCCGTCTTCGACGTCGTCACCAACAACGCCGACCGCAAGGGCGGCCACGTGCTGGAGATGACCTCGGGCCACCGCTACGGCGTCGACCACGGGCTGACCTTCCACCACGAGCCCAAGCTGCGCACGGTGCTGTGGGGCTGGCACGGCTACGCCCTGGACGACGAGCACGTCGCCGGTCTCGAGCGGGTGCTGGCCGCGCTCGCAGGCGAGCTGGGCGAGACGCTGGCCGACCACCTCACCGACCTCGAGATCGACACGTTCTCGCGGCGGTGCCGCAGGCTGCTCGACCGCGGCGTGATGCCCGCACCGCGGCGCGGCGAGTACCCCGCCATCCCGTGGCCGCCCTTCTGAGACGGGTCACTAGAGTCGGGCCATGCGTTCCTGGTCCGCTCCGGAGGTCCCCACCCTGCCCGTGACGGGCCCACCGGTGGTCCTCCACGACACCGCGAGCGGGCAGCGGGTGGCCATCGGCCCCGAGCCGGGTCGACCCGCGCGGCTCTACGTCTGCGGCATCACGCCGTACGACGCCACCCACCTGGGTCACGCGTCGACCTACGTCGCCTTCGACCTCCTCCAACGGGCCTGGCGCAACGCCGGCCACGACGTGGTCTACGTGCAGAACGTCACCGACGTCGACGACCCGCTGCTCGAGCGGGCGACCAAGGTCAACGTCGACTGGGTCGAGCTGGCCGAGCGCGAGACCGAGCTGTTCCGCCAGGACATGACCGCGCTGCGGGTGCTGCCGCCCGACCACTACGTCGGGGCGGTCGAGTCGATCCCGCTGGCCGTCGAGATGATCGAGCGGCTCGACGCGGCCGGTGCGATCTATCGCGTCGAGACCGACCTCTACTACTCCGTCACCGCCGACCCGGCGTTCGGCGGCGAGTCCGGCTACGACCGCGACACCATGGTCCGCCTGTTCGGCGAGCGCGGGGGAGACCCCGACCGCCCCGGCAAGCGGGACCCGCTCGACTGCGTCGTCTGGCGCGGCGAGCGCGAGGGCGAGCCGTCGTGGCCCAGCGTCTTCGGTCGCGGGCGCCCCGGCTGGCACATCGAGTGCGCCGCGATCGCCCGCCACCACCTCGGCGGGGCGTTCGAGGTCCAGGGCGGCGGCAGCGACCTGGTCTTCCCCCACCACGAGATGTGCGCCGGTCACGCCCAGGTCGTGGCGCCCGGCACCCCGTTCGCGCAGGTCTACAGCCACGCCGGCATGGTCGGCTACGACGGCGAGAAGATGTCGAAGTCCCGGGGCAACCTGGTCTTCGTCTCCGCGCTGCGCAACAGCGACATCGACCCGATGGGCATCCGGCTCGCCCTGCTGCGCCACCACTTCCGCAGCGACTGGGAGTGGGTCGACGGCGAGCTCTTCGAGGCCGTCGACCTCGTCGCCCGCTGGCGCAAGGCCGTCGCCCTCGGTGCCGGAGCGCCGGCCGGTCCGGTCGTCGAGGAGGTCCTGGCCGCGCTGGCCGACGACCTCGACGCTCCGCGTGCCGTCGCCGCCGTCGACGCCTGGGCGTCGGCCACCCTCGGCACCGACGGCCTCGCCGACACCTCCGACCCCGACGCCGCGGCCGGCATCGCGGCCCTCGTCGACGCGGCGCTCGGCATCAGGCTCTGAGCGACGAGTCCCGAGGCCGCCGCAGGTGTACGCCGGTCTGTGGCGACTCCGCCTTGTCGCCGGTCCTTCGGCGTACGGGTCGGGCGTCCTGAGCGGTGGGTGAGCCACCGTTCTGGTGCGTTGGGCGGGTCGGTTTGAGGGCTGACGCACCGCTGCGCTGGACGGTCAGTTCGGGCGGTGGGTGAGCCACCGTTCTGGTGCGGTGGGCGGGTCCGTTTGGTGGCTGACGCACCGCTGACCTGGCCGGTGGCCCGACCGGAGAGATTCTCCTGAACCAGGTTCACGGGATTCTCTCCAGTCGCCGAGGACCCGGGTCTCGGGGTGTCCGCGCTGGACGAGGGCGCGGCGCAGCCCGCCCTTGTCTGCGCCATGAAGCATTCCGGGAGAGGCTCGCGGTCAAGGATCGCGAAGCGACCGCGTAGCGGCGGAGCGAAGCGACGTCCTTGACGGCGAGACCCGGAATGCTAGGCGCGCGGACACCCCGACCCTGCGAGACCCGCGCCGGGAGAGCCCCGATCCCGCGAGAGCTCGATCGGGTCGGGTGCGTCGGTTGTGGGGGTCTCGAGGCTCAGGCCTGGCGGCCTTCGCACCTCGACCGACGTGGGGTGAAGTGGGTCGGGTGCGTCGGTTGTGGGGGGTCTCGAGGCTCAGGCCTGGCGGCCTTCGCACCTCGGCCGACGTGGGGTCGGGTCGAGTCGGCGGCGTACGCGTCAGGCGGGGCCGGCTCCCGGCTCGTCGCCGCGGCGCTTGAGGTAGCGCTCGAACTCGCGGGCGATCGCCTCGCCGGAGGCCTCGGGGAGGTCGGCGGTGTCGCGGGTCTCCTCGAGGGAGCGCACGTAGTCGGCGACGTCCTCGTCCTCCTCGGCGAGCTCGTCGACGCCGCGCTCCCACGCGCGAGCGTCCTCGGGCAGGTCGCCGAGCGGGATCGACACCTCGAGCAGGTTCTCCAGCTGTCCGAGCAGCGCGAGCGTCGCCTTGGGGCACGGCGGCTGTGCGACGTAGTGGGGGACCGCGGCCCAGTAGGACACCGCGGGGATGTCGAGGCGGACGCAGGCGTCCTGGAACACGCCGACGATGCCGGTCGGTCCCTCGTACGTCGACTGCTCCAGCTTGAGCCGGTCGACCAGCTCGAGCTCGGTGGCGGTGCCGGTGACCGGGATCGGCCGGGTGTGCGGCGTGTCGGCCAGCAGGGCGCCGAGGGTGACGACGAGCTCGCCGCCCAGGTCGTCGCAGGCGGCGAGCAGCTCGGCGCAGAACTGGCGCCAGCGCATGTTGGGCTCGATGCCGCGGATCAGGATGACGTCGCGGTCGAGGTCGGGCGGCGAGGCCACCGCGATCTGCGTGGTGGGCCAGGTGAGCTGGCGGTGGCCGAGCTCGTCGGTCGAGACCAGCGGCCGGTTGACCTGGAAGTCGTAGAACTCCTCGGGGTCGATCGCACCGACGACCCGCGCGTTCCACACCAGCATCAGGTGGTCGACGACCGACGAGGCCGCGTCGGCCGCGTCGTTCCAGCCCTCGAAAGCGGCGATGACCAGGGGGTCCACCAGGTCGGGCATCTCGTCGATCTCGATCATCGCTGAAGCCTAGCCATCCCCGGCTCGGGTCCCAGGAACAGCGGCACCCCGCGCGGCGTTCCACCCCCGAGCACACCGCCGCGATTTCGCCGCCCCGTGACGCGGTGTCACGATTTGAGATCCCTGTCCGCGTCCTGGACGCGCGTTCCTAGGCTGGGACGTCGACCCTGAAGGAGTCACTGTGCCGGACCTGCGCCCCGACGTCACCGAGGAGCTCACCGCCCTGCTGCGGGAGCGGATCGTGGTGCTCGACGGAGCCATGGGTACGGCGATCCAGCGCGACCGGCCCTCCGAGGCCGGCTACCGCGGCGAGCGATTCGCCGGCTGGCCCAGCGACCTGCAGGGCAACAACGACCTGCTCACGCTGACCCAGCCCGAGATCATCGCCGGCATCCACCGCGAGTACCTCGAGGCCGGCGCTGACATCATCGAGACCAACACCTTCAACGCCAACCGCGTCTCCCTCGCCGACTACGGCATGGAGGAGCTCGGCTATGAGCTCAACTACGAGGCCGCTCGCCTGGCCCGCCGCATCGCCGACGAGGTCGCGGCCGACACCGGCGTGCCGCGCTACGTCGGCGGGGCCCTCGGCCCGACGACGCGTACGGCGAGCATCAGCCCCGACGTCAACGACCCCGGTGCCCGCAACGTCGGCTGGGACCAGCTGGTGGCGGCGTACCTCGAGTCCGCCAACGGCCTGGTCGACGGCGGCTCCGACCTGATCTTCATCGAGACGATCTTCGACACCCTCAACGCCAAGGCGGCCATCTACGCCGTCGAGACGCTGTTCGAGGAGCGCGAGCGCCGGTGGCCGGTGATCATCTCCGGCACCATCACCGACGCCTCCGGCCGCACCCTGAGCGGCCAGGTGACCGAGGCCTTCTGGGACTCCGTGCGCCACGCGCGCCCGCTCGCGGTCGGGCTCAACTGCGCGCTGGGGGCCAAGGACATGCGCCCCTACATCGCCGAGATGAGCCGCCTGGCCGACACCTTCGTGTCGTGCTATCCCAACGCCGGGCTGCCCAACGCCTTCGGCGAGTACGACGAGGCGCCCGACGAGACCGCCGCGATGCTGTCCGAGTTCGCCGAGGCGGGGTTCGTCAACCTCGCCGGCGGGTGCTGCGGCACCACCCCCGACCACATCAAGGCCATCGCCGGCGCGGTGGCCGGCAAGACCCGTCGCGAGCCGGCGGTCCTCGCCCCGGCCATGCGGCTCTCCGGTCTCGAGCCGTTCACGATCGACGACGACAGCCTCTTCGTCAACGTCGGCGAGCGCACCAACATCACCGGCTCGGCCAGGTTCCGCAACCTGATCAAGGACGGCGACTACGACACCGCGCTCGCGGTCGCCCTCCAGCAGGTCGAGAACGGCGCGCAGGTCATCGACATCAACATGGACGAGGGCATGATCGACGGTGTCGCGGCCATGGACCGCTTCACCAAGCTCATCGCCAGCGAGCCCGACATCAGCCGGGTGCCCCTCATGGTCGACTCCTCGAAGTGGGAGGTGATCGAGGCCGGCCTCAAGAACGTCCAGGGCAAGGCCATCGTCAACTCCATCTCCATGAAGGAGGGCGAGGACAAGTTCCGCGAGCAGGCGACCCTGGTCAAGAAGTACGGTGCCGCCGCGGTCGTGATGGCCTTCGACGAGGACGGCCAGGCCGACAACCTCGAGCGCCGCAAGGCGATCTGCGAGCGCGCCTACCGGATCCTGGTCGACGAGGTCGGGTTCCCGGCCGAGGACATCATCTTCGACCCCAACGTCTTCGCCGTCGCCACGGGCATCGAGGAGCACGCGTCCTACGGCCTCGACTTCATCGAGGCCACCCGCTGGATCAAGGACAACCTGCCGGGCGCCAAGGTCTCCGGCGGCATCTCCAACGTGAGCTTCTCGTTCCGCGGCAACAACCCGGTGCGCGAGGCCATCCACGCGGTGTTCCTCTTCCACGCCATCGAGGCCGGCCTCGACATGGGCATCGTCAACGCCGGCGCCCTCGTGGTCTACGACCAGGTCGAGCCCGAGCTGCGCGAGCGCATCGAGGACGTCGTGCTCAACCGGCGCCCCGACGCCGCCGAGCGGCTGCTGGAGGTCGCCGAGGCGCACAACAGGGCGGGCGAGAAGGCCGAGGCCGCCACCGAGGAGTGGCGCGAGCTGCCGGTCGGCGAGCGGATCACCCACGCCCTGGTCAAGGGCATCGACGCCCACGTCGAGTCCGACACCGAGGAGCTGCGCCAGCTGATCTCCGACCGCGGTGGCCGTCCGATCGAGGTCATCGAGGGCCCCCTCATGGACGGCATGAACGTCGTGGGCGACCTGTTCGGCGCCGGCAAGATGTTCCTCCCGCAGGTGGTCAAGTCGGCCCGCGTGATGAAGCGCGCCGTGGCCTACCTGATCCCGTTCATCGAGCAGGAGAAGGCCGACCTCGTCGCCGCCGGGGGAGTCGCCTCGAGCGACAAGGAGACCAACGGCACGATCGTGATGGCCACCGTCAAGGGCGACGTCCACGACATCGGCAAGAACATCGTCGGCGTGGTCCTGCAGTGCAACAACTACGAGGTCATCGACCTCGGCGTCATGGTGCCTGCGCAGAAGATCCTCGACACGGCCGCCGAGGTCGGCGCCGACATCATCGGGCTCTCCGGACTCATCACCCCCAGCCTCGACGAGATGGTCACCCTGGCCACCGAGATGCAGCGCCAGGGCCTCACCATCCCGCTCCTCATCGGCGGTGCGACCACCTCGCGCGCCCACACCGCGGTCAAGGTCGACCCCAAGTACGACGGCCCCGTGGTCTGGGTGAAGGACGCGTCGCGATCGGTGCCCACCGCGGCCGCGCTGCTCCACGAGACCAAGCGCGAGGCGCTCATGGCCGACGTCAAGGTCGACTACGACGCCCTGCGCGCCCGGCACGCCAACAAGGGCGACCGCAAGCTGGTCTCCTACGACGCGGCCCTGGCCGACGCCACCCCGGTCGACTGGTCGGCGTACTCGCCCCCGGCGCCGAGGCAGCCCGGCATCCACGTGCTCGACGACTACGACATCGGCGAGCTGCGCGACTACATCGACTGGCAGCCGTTCTTCAACGCGTGGGAGATGAAGGGCAGGTTCCCCGACATCCTCAACAGCCCGACGTCGGGCGAGACCGCCCGCAAGCTCTACGACGACGCGCAGGCGATGCTCGACCGCATCGTCGAGGAGAAGTGGCTGACCGCCAAGGGCGTCTACGGGTTCCTGCCCGCCGCCGGCGACCCGGCCCACCCCGACGACACCTTCGTCTACACCGACGAGTCCCGCAGCGAGGTCCGCGCCACGCTGCACCACCTGCGCCAGCAGGGCGAGCACCGCGAGGGCATCCCGCACAAGTCGCTCGCCGACTTCGTCGCGCCGGCCGACAGCGGCCTCGCCGACCACGTCGGTGGCTTCGCGGTGACGGCCGGCATCGGCCTGCCCGACCGGGTCCAGGCGTTCAAGGACGACCTCGACGACTACAACGCGATCCTCATCGAGTCCCTGGCCGACCGCCTGGCCGAGGCCTTCGCCGAGCGGCTCCACCAGCGCGTGCGCACCGAGCTCTGGGGCCACGTCTCCGACGAGGACCTCTCCCAGGAGGACCTGATCGCCGAGAAGTACGAAGGCATCCGTCCGGCGCCCGGCTACCCGGCCTGTCCCGACCACACCGAGAAGCTCACCCTGTGGGAGCTGCTCGACGTCGAGGCCGCGACCGGCATCACCCTCACCGAGTCGATGGCCATGTGGCCGGGCGCCTCGGTGTCGGGCTGGTACTTCTCCCACCCGCAGTCGCAGTACTTCGTGGTCGGCCGTCTCGGACGCGACCAGGTGGCGTCGTACGCCGAGCGCAAGGGCTGGAGCCTCGCCGAGACCGAGCGCTGGCTCTCGCCCAACCTCGGCTACGAGCCCGAGGACTGATGGCCGACGCACGCCGACCGGCGGCCGTGCTGTGGGACATGGACGGCACCTTGGTCGACACCGAGCCCTACTGGATCGCCACCGAGTTCGCCCTGGCCGACGAGTACGGCGGCACCTGGAGCCACGAGCACGCCCTGCACCTGGTCGGCAACGACCTGCTCGAGTCGGGCCGCTACATCCAGCAGCACATGCCACTGCCCCTGGGGCCCGAGGAGATCGTCGAGCGGCTGCTCGACGGGGTCGTCGCCAAGGTCGAGCAGGCCGTCCCATGGCGTCCGGGGGCCCGTGAGCTCCTCGCTGCGCTGATCGACGACGGCATGCCGTGCGCGCTGGTGACCATGTCCTACGAGCGGTTCGTCGCGCCGATCCTGGCCCAGCTGCCACCCGGGTCGTTCCAGGTCGTGGTGACCGGTGACCGGGTGACCCGGGGCAAGCCCCACCCCGAGCCCTACCTGAGCGCCGCCCGGCTCCTCGGGGTCGCGCCCGGCGACTGCGTGGCCATCGAGGACTCCGAGACCGGCTGTCGCTCCGCGGAGTCGGCCGGCTGCACGGTCCTGGCGGTCCCGCACCACGTGCCGGTCGACCCGGGGGAGCGGCGGGTGCGCCGCGAGACCCTGGTGGGCGTGACGCCCGCCGACCTGGCCGCCGTCCTCGTCTGAGGCGAGGATCTGCGGCCCAGCGGGTCAGGTCTCGTCAGATCGTTGCCAATTCGGGACCTCGGCCGCACGTCTCGAGGGTGGCGTGGGCCACTGACCTGCGAGTAGGTTCACGGCGTTCTTCTCACATCCTCGGAGGTACACGCTCGTGACCCCAGTTCGTAAGGCCCTGTCCCTGACCGGCGCCGGCATCCTGATCTGCACCCTCGCCGCCTGCGGTGGCGACGACGGCGGCAAGTCGGGCAACGCCAACCCCGACAACTCCAACGCGCCGTCCGACGCAGGCACGAGCGCGTCGTGGATCCTCGGCACGACCGACCCGGTCGTCTCGATCGACCCCGCGGGGGCCTACGACATCGGGTCGTGGAACCTGCAGTACTCCATCTTCGAGCAGCTGCTCGTGATCCCGGCCGGTGGCGACCAGCCCGAGGCCGACGCGGCCGAGTCGTGCGACTACGACGACCCGCAGACGGTGACCTGCAAGCTGCGTGCCGACAACAAGTTCTCCAACGGCAACGCCCTCACGTCGTCCGACGTGAAGTTCTCGTTCGAGCGCAACATCAAGATCGCCGACCCCAACGGCGCCTCGTCGCTGCTCGGCTCGCTCACCGAGTCCAAGGGCGACGCCGCTCCGACCCTCGTCGACGGAGCCATCGAGACCCCCGACGACACCACGGTGGTCTTCCACCTGACCAAGCCCGACCAGACCTTCGTCAAGGTCCTCACCACGGCGGCGGCCTCGATCGTCGACGAGGAGACCTTCCCGGCCGACAAGCTGATGGACAGCGCGAAGGTCATCGGCTCCGGCCCCTACACGCTGTCCGACTACAAGGTCGAGCAGCAGGCCGCCCTGACCGCCAACACCGAGTACACCGGCACCCGCTCCGGCAAGGCCAACCAGGTCATCGTCAAGCTCTACAAGGAGCCCAGCGCCCTGCGCTCCGACATCGGCACCTCCAAGGTCGACGTCGCCTGGCGCACCCTGAGCGCCGTCGACCTGGCCGACCTCGGCAAGACCGACGGGCTGAGCGTGCTGAACGGCGACGGCTCCGAGTTCCGCTACTGGGTCTTCAACACGGCCACCGCCACGGGCAAGCAGCTGCCGGTGCGTCAGGCCATCGCGAGCATCATCGACCGCGCCGAGATCACCCAGGACGTCTACGACGGCACCACCACGCCGGCGTACTCCCTGGTGCCGCCGGGCTTCGCGGGTCAGAAGGAGTCGTTCAAGGAGGTCTACGGCGACGCCCCGGACCTCGACGCCGCCAAGAAGTTCCTCTCCGACGCGGGCGTCAAGACGCCGGTCAAGCTCAACCTCGGCGTCCCGCCGGACAAGTACGGCGACGCCGCGGTCCAGGAGACCAACACGTTCGCCGACCAGCTCAAGGCCAGTGGGCTCTTCGACGTGACGGTCGTCAGCGACCCCTACGAGGAGTACAAGGAGAACTACCGCGAGGGGGCCTACGACCTCTACATGCTCGGCTGGTACCCCGACTTCCTCGACGCCGACAACTACCTGTCGCCGTTCCTGCGTGACGGTGGCTTCTTCGCCAACGGCTACAGCAACGACGAGGTCAACAGCCTGCTCGACGACGAGCTCGGCGCGACCGACGAGGCCGCCCGTGCCGACGCCTTCGGCAAGATCCAGGACATCACGGCCAAGGACGTGCCGGTCCTCCCGTCGTGGAACGGCAAGAACTCCGCCGTCGCCACCTCGCAGATGGACGGCGTCGAGGAGACCCTCGACCCGACGTACATCTTCCGGATCTGGGACGTGACCAAGAAGCAGTGAGCTCCAGGCGGCGGAGCGGGCACCGACGGGTGGCCCCTGCGCCGGAAGGCAGTACCGCCCAACCCCACCAACCCCCCCCC